>CAYWFK010000045.1:0-22368 GCA_964457375.1 uncultured Anaerolineales bacterium | reverse complement strand
TTTTATCGGTTTGTTCGCATTTGGAATGTATACTCTGGTGATTTCCGATAATCTCCTGACTTTGTTTGTCGGCTGGGAAATCATGGGGCTGTGTTCTTATCTGCTGATTGGCTTTTGGTACGGAAAACCATCTGCCAGGGCGGCAATGATCAAGGCTTTCATTACTACGCGTGTCGGTGATGTTTTCATGCTCCTTGGTATTGGCGCCTTGTATACTGTTACGGGAACGTTGAATTTTCGGGAAATTTTTTCGAACGGTGATTTGCTCGCGGCGATGGCTGCGACACCATCCGGTGTTCTCGGGCTTTCGATTGCCGGTTTGATTGGTATTTTGTTGTTCATCGGAACGGTAGGCAAATCAGCGCAGTTCCCGTTGCATGTTTGGCTGCCTGATGCGATGGAAGGTCCGACCCCTGTCTCGGCAATGATTCATGCTGCGACAATGGTTTCAGCAGGCGTTTACATGATCATCCGGATTTTCCCGCTGCTTTCAGCAGGCGCTGAGCACGGGGAAATGACTACCGCAATGACGGCAATGGCGGTAATCGGTGCCTTTACAGCATTGTTTGCCGCAACGATTGCGGTTGCTCAAAATGACATCAAGCGGGTACTTGCTTTTTCGACGATTTCCCAGCTGGGCTATATGGTCGCCGCTTTGGGGATTGGCGCTTATGTGGCTGCAATCTTTCACCTGATTACGCATGCCTTTTTCAAGGCTTTGCTTTTCCTGGGGTCAGGCTCGGTAATTCACGGGATGGAGCACGGTGTTTTCCATGTCGGTGAGCATATTGACCCGCAGGATATGTTCAATATGGGCGGCTTAAAGAAGAAAATGCCGGTTACTTTCTGGACATTTGTTATCGGTGGATTTGCGCTTTCCGGATTCCCAATTGTTACCGCTGGTTTCTGGTCGAAAGATGAAATTTTGGGGGATGCGTTTGCAAACGGTCATTTGATTGTCTTTGGTACACTGGCGTTGGCAGCATTCCTGACAGCGTTTTACACGATGCGACAAATCACCCTGACATTTCTGGGAAAACCGAAAACGAAAGTTTCGGGGCACGCACAGGAAACGCCGTGGACGATGACTTTGCCTTTGGTGGTTTTGGCATTCTTTGCCCTGACATTTGGCTGGGTGGGTATTCCTGAACACTTCCCGGTAATTGGCGGCATTATTCCGAACTGGCTTCATGGATTTGTGGCAGCCACCTTGCCATACCATTTGGGAGAAGCCGAATTCAACTGGGCGCCTTTGTTGACCTCACTGGTTGTTGCTTTGGGCGGTTTGTTCCTCGGCTGGTATGTGTATAAGGATGTACCTGTTGGCGCGGAAGATCCCTTGAAGAAACCCTTGGGGTTGCTTTACAAACTGATGCAAAACAAATATTACTTCGATGAAATCTACGATAAATTATTCGTCAAACCTTCGATATGGTTTTCCGAGAATATTTCATATCTGTGGATGGATAGAAAGATCATCGATGGTATTTTGCACTTTTTTGCCCGCATTGCGTATCAGTTGGGGTTTGTCTTGCGGAATGGATTCGACTTGCCGATTATTAATGGTTTTGGCAACAAGGTCGGTTCGTATTCCAAGAAACTCGGTAAATCCTTGAGCGTGGTACAAACAGGACGTGTACAGCAATATATGGTGATTGCCCTGGTAATTGCCTTTGCCACACTCTTTTATTATTTATCTTCAGTGTTTGTTCCGTGATGAGTAAACGCGATTTGAGGATTTCATGGAGTGATTTATGACCATATTTGATAACAACTTACTTACGCTCATCCTGTTTTTCCCGGTATTTTCGGCTGCGGTTTTGCTGTTCTTGCCTGGTAAGGAAAAGAAGCTTATCCGCTGGGTTGCATTGTTGACCAGTGTTGTTCCTTTGGTTTTGTCGATTGTGTTATGGATGAAGTTCCAGGCAGGTGTGCCTGGCTTCCAATTCGAAGAACAATATGCCTGGTATCGTGCTATTCATGCTTCTTACCATATTGGTATCGACGGAATCTCATTGACCATGGTTTTACTGACCACGTTATTGACCCCGCTGGCTATTCTCGCTTCATTCAATATTGAAGACCGGGTTAAAGCGTATATGATCCTTTTCCTGATTTTGGAAACAGGTATGCTGGGTGTTTTCCTTTCGCTCGATTTGCTTTTATTCTTCGTCTTTTGGGAAATCGGTCTGGTGCCAATGTATTTCCTGATTAACCAGTGGGGTTCGGAAAAGGGCGAAAGGGAACTTTGGGGCGGTATAAAGGTCAAAGCCCGAACATACGCATCTTTCAAATTCATGATTTACACGATGACCGGTTCGTTGGGGCTTCTGTTGGCAATTCAGATGATCGGTGTGGTTTCGGGCACCTTTGATTTACCGGTTTTATTCAAAACCTGGAATGCTCTTGACCAAAGTCTGTTTGGTTTGTCCATCGAAACGGTGAAGACGATTGCCTTTTGGGCGTTTACTATCGCCTTCGCTCTGAAAGTCCCTGTGTGGCCATTCCATACCTGGTTGCCGGATGCTCACACAGAAGCACCGACAGCAGGGTCGATGATTTTGGCCGGTGTTTTGCTGAAACTCGGCGCGTACGGATTTTTGAGACTTGTGCTGCCATTGTATCCTGCTGAAGCAAAACATTATGCCGGGGCGCTCGCGTTTCTGGCAACGATGGCGATTGTTTTCGGTGCTTTCAGTTCCTTCGGGCAACGGGATTTCAAGAGGTTGGTCGCTTATTCTTCCGTAAATCATATGGGTTTCGTCGTCTTGGGAATTGCTGCTGCTGCCTGGGCTCAGGGTACTGAGAACGGTGTGATTGCACTCAATGGTGCTGTTTTGCAGATGTTCAATCACGGATTATCGGCAGCCGGAATGTTCTTTTTGGTCGGTGTGATTTACTCGAGAACCCACACAAGAAATCTGGATGAGTATGGCGGGTTGTTCCCGCTAATCCCTGTTTACGGGGGAATCCTGATCTTTACTTCCATGGCTGCTCTGGGCTTGCCCGGTTTGAACGGGTTCATTTCAGAGTTCCTGGTTGTCAGAGGATCGTGGCCGATTTTCTCTGTCTACACGGCTTTTGCCATGCTTGGCTTGCTCTTTACCGGTGCTTATGTGCTCAAAGGAATCAAGCAGGTTCTTCATGGCCCATTGAACGAGAAATGGGTTGGACATTTGACTGAAATCAGTGCGCGGGAAGTGGTTGTGATTGCACCTTTGATGGCGCTGATGTTGTGGATTGGTGTTTGGCCGGCATGGATTTTAAATGTAATCAATCGTGCTGTGGAGATGCTTTTCTAGGCGAATCGTTTTAGGGAAAACCATAAACCCTTGACGAGTATGAGGTGAAATATGCAGTTTCCTATCATTAGTGTTATCGTTTTTACGCCAATAGTTACGGCAGTTTTGTTGTTGCTCATGCCGGAGGATCGAAAGACGGAGATTCGGGTAACCGCTTTGGCAGCAGCAGCGATTGAGTTGTTTTTGTCGCTATGGCTTTATGTCTCATACAATATTGCTGCTGGCGGGTACCAGTTTACTGAACAGTACAACTGGTTACCCTCTTTGGGCATTTCATTCCATGTTGGTGTGGACGGATTGAATACACCCCTTGTCTTGCTGACAGGGTTGGTGATGTTCACCGGCGTATTGATTTCCTGGGGATTGGATGACCGCCCCAGAGAATTCTTCGCCTTTCTGTTTATGCTTGCAACGGGCGTATTTGGCGTTTTCGTATCGCTGGATTTGTTTATGCTTTTCTTCTTTTATGAAATCGCCGTTTTCCCGATGTATTTGCTGATTGCAATCTGGGGGTGGAAAGTTACGCGTGAATATGCCGCAATGAAGCTAACGTTGTATTTGTTCATTGGGTCTGTCGTGGCTCTGGTTGGCGCATTGGCGATGTATTTCACATCCGGGCTTGGATCATTCGACTTGTTGACTTTGCAGAATGCGCATTTTTCCGTTGATTTTCAACGGTTTTGGTTCCCGTTTGTATTCATCGGTTTTGCTGTGCTCGGAGGCTTGTTCCCGTTTCACAACTGGAGCCCGGACGGGCATGTTGCTGCACCGACTGCCGTTTCCATGTTCCATGCCGGTGTATTGATGAAACTGGGCGCTTTTGCATCGCTCAGGATAGGCATCATGCTTTTGCCTGATGGCGCAAAATTCTGGATGCCATATATTATTATTTTGACGCTTGTCAATGTGGTGTATGGTGCTTTTATTGCCAGTGTTCAGAAAGACTTTAAATATGTGATTGGATTTTCTTCTGTCTCGCATATGGGGCTGGTCGCAATGGGTTTTGCTACCCTTAACAGGAACGGATTGATTGGCTCCGGCGTGCAGATGTTTTCACACGGTGTGATGACCGCACTCTTTTTTGCGGTTGTCGGGATGATTTATGACAGGGCTCATACCCGCCAGATACCGGAGTTGGGTGGATTTGCAAAGAAAATGCCGGTTGTAGCGGTGGCTTTCATCGTTGGCGGTCTGGTTTCAATGGGAATGCCGGGCTTTTCCGGATTTGTTGCAGAGTTCCCGATTTTCATGGGTGTTTGGCAGTTTAAACCCTGGGTGGCAATTGTCGCTGCTATTTCCATTGTCATCACGGCATCTTATATCATTCGCATTATCGGGAGTGTTTTCTTCGGGAAAATGCCCGAAGCCTATGCAGACCATATCACGGATGTGAAAGTGCTCGATAAAGTGGCATTGGTCTTGCTTTCTGCTGTTTTGATTATTGTTGGGGTTTTCCCATCGGTTATGGTACCTATGGTTCAATCTGGCGTTGAAAACATCTTGCGCCTATTAGGAGGTGCATAAGTGTTTGGTAGTATCGATACATCTATGCTTTTGGCAATCTTGCCAGAAATCCTGCTGCTTGTGCTTGCCGGCTTTATCTTTGTCTTCGATTTGATTTGGGATGGAGAAAAACGGAGAAATCTGGGTTGGCTTGCTGCTGGTGGTTTCGTTGCAATTATCCTGTTGAGTATGGCTGTCGCTACACCTGATGCCGAAGGGCTTTCGTTGTGGGGCGGGATGATTCGCTATGACTGGATGGGTTTCATTTTCAAAATGTTGTTCATCTTCGGAGCGGCAATTACCGCGTTGTTTGCCATGGATGTCGATGGCTTGGGCAATAAAGGCGAATTCTATTTGCTCATGATCATTGCTACGATTGGCATGGCACTTATGGCTTCCGCCGGTGATCTGATTATGGTTTATCTGGCAATCGAAACAACGTCGATCCCGCTTTATATTCTTTCGGGATTTTTCCGCGCTGACGATAAATCTACTGAAGCCGGTTTCAAATATATGTTGTTCGGCGCCATGGCGTCTGCGATCATGCTTTATGGCTTTTCGCTGCTATTCGGTTTTAGCGGAACGACAAGTTTGGAAAAAATTTCTTCGTTGATAAAATCCGGAGCAATAGGATTGCCTCAGCTCATCACCAGTTTGATGCTGATTCTTGTCGGATTTGGTTTCAAGATTTCTGCATTCCCGCTCCATTTTTGGGCTCCTGATGTTTACGAAGGTGCCCCGACACCGGTTGCCGGATTTTTATCGACTGCTTCGAAAGCAGCTGGTTTTGCGATCGTTTTGCGTGTTTTGCTGACAACTTTTGCTCCCGCCAGTGATCTCTGGTTGATGCTGCTTGCGATTATGTCGACTTTGACAATGACACTGGGAAATGCGATTGCATTAGCTCAGCATAACATCAAACGACTGTTAGCGTATTCTTCGATTGCTCATGCCGGTTATATTTTGGTCGGTGTTGTTGCAATGTCGGAACTGGGCGTAACAGGTGTTATTTTCTATTTGATTGTTTACCTGATTACCAACCTGGCTGCTTTTGGCATCGTCTCTGTCTTTAGCCGCTCGTCCGGTTCCGATGAAATCGATGCTTATAATGGTATGAGCAGAAGGTCGCCATGGCTTGCGCTTGCCATGCTTGTGGCATTTCTATCGTTAGCTGGTATGCCCCCGTTTGGCGGATTTGTTGTAAAGGTGATTGTTTTTGCTTCCGCAGTGCAGTCAGGACTAATCTGGCTGGCTTTTGTCGGAGTTTTGAACTCGATTATTGGGTTGTATTACTATCTGATAGTGCTCAAACATGTATACTTGTATCGCTCAGACAATGAAGATGTTTCGATACCAGTAAGTACACCGGCGCGGATCAGCCTGATCCTGTTGTCACTTGGTATTATTCTTCTGGGTGTGCTGATTTCACCATGGTTTGGTATTGCCTCGACAGCAGCAAAATCTCTCTTTGGATAGGTCGGAACACGGATTTACATGAGTAATTTGATTTGGGCAGCTTCGTTTATTGACGGGTGCCCATGCTGTATGATAAAATTTGCCAGCCATGAGTAGCGATGACCAAAAAAAGGGTAATCACCATCAACGTGCCTATAATTTAACGATTGCGGCAGTTGTTAGTCAGGTTGGGTGTTTAACGATTATCATTATTGTCATCGGTCTAATCGGTGGGTTTTGGCTTGATGCACATTTCAATACGAAACCGGTTTTCACAATCGGATTACTCGTTGTCAGCATCCCTGTAACATTAATACTTATGTTATGGCTTGTTCGTAAAGCCACTAACAGTATGCAATTCCCTGAACGTATCAAAGATAATAAGACAGAAAAACCTGCTCAGGAGGATTAGGCACGTGGAACAGGAAAAAACGAAGAAAAAATGGCGCTGGGGAGTAAATCGTTGGATTGTTTTAGGTTTGATTATCGCCAGCGTTTATGCTGCGAAAGTTTTTTCGCCAGTTATGCCGCATATTCAGCTGCCTGCGGAACCGGTTTTTAAGATTGGCGGCTTTGCTGTAACGAATACAATCATTGCTATGCTGTTTGCCGATGTCATCATCTTGCTGATTGCTGTTGCAGTCAAGCGGGCGACGAAATCGGGTGAGTTGGTGCCCACAGGTTTTACCGGCGGGATGGAAGCGTTTCTTGAAGTGCTTTACAATCTAACTGAATCAACTGCCGGGAAGTGGACGAAACAGATATTCCCCTGGTTTGCAACGATTACTTTGCTTGTGCTTGTTGTCAACTGGATGGAATTGCTCCCCGGTGTAGATAGTATCGGTATGATTGAACATGTTGCGAAAGATGGCCATGCTGTACGGGAAATTGGTGGATTTGCTGAAACATTGATCCCCAAAGATGGCGATTACGGCTTGACCGCTTTTGTCAGGGTATTATCGACAGATCTGAACTTTACTGTGGCATTGGCTTTGATCTCTGTGGTGATGGTACAGGTAATGGGGGTGAAAGCGCTCGGGTTGAGTTATTTTTCCAAGTTCTTTTATGTCAAGACAATTTTTTCAAAACCTGTTTTCGGGGTAATCGATTTTGCAGTCGGGTTGTTGGAGATTGTCTCTGAATTTTCGAAAATCTTGTCATTTACTTTTCGGTTATTTGGAAATATATTCGCAGGATCTGTCTTGCTTTTCGTTATTGGTTCGTTGGTGCCGGTATTTGCCCAATCGATATTTCTGATGTTGGAATTCTTTGTCGGATTAATCCAGGCAGTGGTATTCGGGTTATTGACGATGGTATTCATGTCTCAGGCAGTACAGGGCCATGGCGGCGAAGAAGCACACGAAGCATAAAAAAATTGCAAAGTGTAGTGATCATCGGGTGGACTAACCGCCCGGGTATAAACCTAGAGTGGCGGTTACTCCGTCCAGATCAAACAAAGCAGGAGGTAAAGCATACCATGGAAGTTGCAGCAGCAAAACTAATCGGAGCCGGTCTTGCGATGATCGGCGCAATCGGTGCAGGTGCAGGAATTGGTATTGTTACGAGTGGCGCCGTACAAGCAATGGGACGCAACCCGGATGCAACCGGTACAATCCAAACAAACATGATTTTGGGGATTGCTTTTGCAGAGGCAGTTGCGATTTACTGTTTGGTTGTTGCTCTCTTGATCCTTTTCGTTTTCTAGGATTTCAATTGCCAGCGGGAATTTTTAATCGGAAAACCGAAATGAATATGTCTGCCTGACATTTGTAGGAGGTAATCTTGGAAAAATTAGGTTTGAATTTGGGATATTTGCTGGTTCAGGTTCTGAACTTCTTGATAATCCTGGTAGTGCTCCGTGTGTGGGTTTACAAGCCTGTATTGGAATTGCTGGAAAAACGAAAGAAAGCTATTGCTCAGGGTCTTGAAGATGCAAGAGTGGCTGCGGAGGCGAGAGCCAATGCGGAAGCTGAAGCCAAGAAAATTATCAGTGATGCGCAGGAAAAAGCAAGCGAGCTGGTACACGAGGCAACTGAAAGGGCTGATGCTGTTGGCAAGGAAATCAAAAGTGCTGCCGAAGCAGAAGCTGCTAAGATTCGCGAGAATGCTTTGGATGAAGCGCATCATGAACGTGACAGAATTTTGGCTGACGTTCGCGGACAAATTGCCGGGCTGGCGATGGCTGCAACCCAGAAGCTTATCGGTGAAGTGCTTGATGAGAAACGGCAGCGTGAATTGATTGATGAATTTTTCTCGGGTGTGAAATCGGGTAAGGTCGTTTTGCTTGATAATGCTGACGTTACCGGCGAAACAGCAGAAGTAACAAGCGCAGTGCCTTTGAAACCGGAAGAAAAGGCAACAATCCAGAATATCATTCTTTCCAGAATTGGGAAACAAGTTCCAGTTACTTTCAACGTCAATCCGAATATCCTTGGTGGATTGGTCATTCGCGTGGGTGACAAGGTTTTGGATGGTTCAGTAACCGGACAATTGGAGGAATTAAAACAAAGTATTGGGTAGCGAGATTCCACGGGTCTCTCTCTACATGGAGGAGCGAAGAAACCAGCCATGGTAGTTCCGGTGGATGGTTTCTTCGACGAAAAGCGCGCTCAAGGATTTCGTTTTCCTTGAGCGTTTTCCTAACCGTTTGATACAGGTTGTGTGCACATGAAACTAACTGCGAATTTGAGAAAGAAAAACCTGCATAACATGGTTCGGCAGGTTGGGTTGAATGCCGACAATGTGCCGGTTGATTTGGAGATAACAGGTGTTACACATGATTCGCGTCAGGTGCTGCCTGGGTATATTTTTGTCGCTTTACAGGGGAGCAACCGTGACGGACGGACGTATATTCCTCAGGCGATTGATAAAGGAGCGGTTGCCATCGTCGGCATTGAGAAAACGGTTGACCTGCAAGTACCTTACATTCATTCGAATGAGCCTCGTAAAACTTTGGCTGATTTGTCAGCCGCATTTTACGATTTTCCGGCAGAGAGGCTGACTGTTATCGGTGTTACCGGTACGGATGGTAAAACGACGACGTCCAATATGATTTACCGGATTTTACAGCATGCAGGGTATAAAACCGGATTAATCAGCACAGTGAATGCGGTGATTGGCAACCGGATATTGGATACCGGTTTTCATGTAACCACTCCTGAAGCTCCGGATGTTCAGCGTTATTTATCCGAAATGGTCTCGGCAGGTTTAACGCACGTTGTTTTGGAGACAACTTCTCATGGATTGGCGCAGCAAAGAGTTGCAGATTGTCAATTTGATATTGCTGTGGTAACGAACATACAACACGAACACCTGGATTATCATAAGACTTTTCAGGCGTACCAAAAAGCGAAGGGAATCTTGTTCTCGGCTTTGGCTGAAACAAAGGATAAGCGAATCGGGAACATCCGCCTTGCGGTTTTGAATCGCGATGATCGTTCTTATGCATATTTGTCAGAACTTATTGCGCATGATGTCGGGAAGGGGGTAGTCAAACAGATTACTTACGGAATTCAGAATAAAGCGGATTATATGGCTGATGACCTTAAGTCGGGGCAGGATGGCATGGATTTCGTACTCAAAATTGCTGAAAGCGGGTTGCGCAAACATGTGCATTTGGGCATGTTGGGTGAATACAATGTTTATAATGCTTTGGCGGCGATAGCGGCCAGCGTTGCCGGTTTGGGAATCACCCCGGATGTTGTTTTGGGTGGCTTTGCAAATATGGGTGGAATACCGGGCAGAATGGAAGTCATCGATTTGGGACAGCCGTTTAACGTGATTGTTGATTTTGCCCATACTCCGAATGCTCTGCGGCAGGCTTTGAAATCTGCAAGGAAGTTGACAAATGGAAAATTGATTGCGGTTTTTGGCTCGGCAGGTTTGCGTGATCGGGAGAAACGCAGAATAATGGCGGAGGTCTCGACGTCCCTTGCTGATTTGTCTGTATTTACCGCAGAAGATCCACGGATTGAATCGCTTGATGAAATATTGGCTATGATGGCGGAAGGTGCAATCAGAACCGGCGGCGTCGAGAATCAGACGTTTGTCAGGATCACTGACCGGGGTGATGCTATCCGGTTTGCATTGCGACAGGCGAAAGCAGGGGATATTGTTATCGTATGCGGAAAGGGGCATGAGCAGTCGATGTGTTTTGGAGATACGGAATACCTCTGGGACGACCGATTGGCTGTGCGGGCTGCATTGGCTGAAATGTTGAACATTCAGGGACCAGCGATGCCCAAACTGCCAACTTCCAAAGATTGACTACCATAGTAAACGTTTGCGTAAAATAAAACGGATAGCCCGTTCTTTAAGGCTATCCGTTTCTTTATCATGAATACGTGTTATCAGGGTATTTCAAGTGAGATGGTATAGTTCGTTTTTTCCGTGGTGAAGCGAGTTGTGCCGGTGACAACAAGTATAGCGGTTTTCCCTTCCTTTGGCAGGGAGAGATGGATGGTTGCCAGGTTGTTGACGCCCACGGGAATCTTCTCGACCGTGTTGCCATCTTTGCTTGTTGTGATCAATGCAAGCCGGAATGTTTGCGGCAGTATATTGTTGATACGGGTGAAACCGTTGAGTTCCCAGCCGTTGTTGTCTTTTTCGAAATCCGCAGTGTAGTTGATTTCTGGTACGGCAATATCATCGATGAGGAACCCCTGGTTATGCAGAGAAGCATCTGTGATGTATTCGAAGCGGAGCAAAACATTTTTGCCGGCAAACTCCGAAAGATCGACTGTTTCCTGTAGCCATTCGCCGCCTCTGGTTTTGCCTGTATATCCCCAGCCGAAGTTGCTGCCCACAGGATCTTTATCGGTTCCGTGAGGCGTATTCAGGATTTTCCAATCTTCACCGTTGTTTGTTGAAGCTTCCAGATAGACATAATCATACCCGTCTTCGATATCGTACCATGTCCAGAAACTGATTGAAGGTTTGTCGACTCCTGTGAAATCGAAAGATTTTGTCATGGTCATATCCGATGAATCGCCGCCGTTTGACCAGAGGAAGTATTGACCGGAATGTGCATCTGTCGGAACGATCTTTGTTTGGACGTCCCCGGCGAAATGAAGTGTGATATCTCCCGGGCAGTAAATGCGGATATAGTCAACGCCATATTGATGTACGTCGTAATTGAAATCTCCCGGTTTGCATTTGCGGATGATATCGGTTTGTCTGGTTTTCGGTGGCGATATATACGATTGATAGGCATATTTTCCGGAATCTATCGAGGGATCGTTGAGGAAATTGGCGATTGTCCAATCGAGGAAAACATCGTCGGCTGTTAAAGGCTTGTTGGTGGTTTCGTCAATGATATTCATTTCTTCGAGAACACGATCGACGCTTTCCAAACCGTTTTCAGGGTGAGAGATAAGTGATTGTGTCGCTTCTTTGCCAAATCGATCCAGGAAATATGTGGTGAACAGGAACGATGCTCCATAATGAAGGGGATTGATATCGTTATCACCTGTCCATGTGTTGAGTTGCAAGTCAGGATCAGCGACGTATTTTTTATCATTTCCTCCGACAGGATAGTCGTTCAAGAATTGGGCTAATTCGGAAAGGCCTTCGTTTAACCAAGTTGTTTCGTTGCGGTCCAGATTCCAGTGAATCATATGCTGAAATTCATGTGCGAGAACGCCATAGGTGAAGGGATCATTGAGTTTGGCATTGTCGATATTCATTACGAACATTTCGTGCCCGTTGGACGTTTTATTGACAGCCGGGTTTATTTCGTCGGATGCGGAGAAATAACCGGCGAGGTAAAATCCCAGCTTGCGGGCGAAGAGCACATAGATATGGGGATCATTATCGATGCCTGGTGTCCATTCTGAGCCGAAAAAGCGCCGATCAGTCGGGTAGATTTTTTTCTCGAAAGTGTTAGCGATTTTTTCGAGCTCTCCCTGATCGAATTTTGCAGTATCATCCACCCAGAAATAGGCATGGTCAGTGATGTAATGCAGAGTAGCAGAAATTTGAATGTTCTTATCATCGCTGGTTACATAGAAATTTTGTTTGTCATTGACTTTGAGAGGCTTCTTTGGTGGTTGGATATCGGGGATGTCTTTTATCCCGCGTAACCGCCTCGCCAGCTCATTGGGATCATTGATGGGGACGATGATACTTTTGAGTGTATTCAAGGTTTCAGTGTCGACGTAAACAGGTGTGACTGTCGGGGTTGGTTCCAGTGTCGGTGTTGAAGACGGAACGGGTGTTGGGGGAACTTCCGTATTCTTTACCACTGTTGCCGTGGCTGATTCCGTGTTCGTTGCCTGTTTACCGGTATTGATACAACTCGTCAGTAATAGCAGCGTACTAATTACAAGAGCAAACCATAGCTTCTTTATCTTCACGATTGTCCTCCGTTTCAATAAGATTAGATACCTATTTTAACCGATAAATTGTCTGAAATCTATCATGGATTATGGCGGTTTTTCACGAGGGGAAGGGGATACTTTTTCTTGCGGGAGAAAATCAGACAGATCAACAGACGATAGTAAGACTGTGGTTGAAAGATGACGGCTCGTCGGGCAGGGTATTCGCTTTTATGGTATCCTACATGAATATTTGCATAAACGATATGCTGCCAACTGAAAGCCGTTATTCGGGAAAGATGACCCGGATACGGAAATGGAATCCCCGGGAATGACAACAATATCAGCGCCGTCTGAATTCACCATCGAGAAAAAATACTCATCCAACCGGAAAGGACCGGTGCGATGGATTTTTTCGCATGCCATGCGTTATTGGTATATATGGCTGGCTATGATGGCGGGGGCAATCGGAAACGCTGTATTGGCTGCGGCTGTTCCGGTATTAATTGGGCGTGCCTTGAATATCATCAAAGCACCGCAATCCACGCCAGACCAATTATTGATAATTGCATACTACGTTGTCGGGACACAAGCACTGCGGTCTGTTTTGCAGTTGGGAAGGAATTTTGGGGCGGAATTGGGGGCGCAGCTTATCGAACGCAATATACGTGATGAGTTGTATCTTAATCTGCTTGGGAAAAGTATGACTTTTCACTCGCTGCATTCCATCGGGGATACGATGGCAAGAGCAACCAATGATGTCCGGGAAGTCAATTTCCTTTTTAGCCCTGGAATTAACCTGGTGATTGGGTCATTTTATTTTATTGTTGTTCCTTTGTTCGTGGCACCGAAGTACCATCCGGCGTTGATATTAACACCCGCTGTTTATACGGTTTTGTATTTTCTGGCACTCAGTCGATATTTGCACGAACTCAATCCAGTGACGGCGAAGGTTCGGGATGCTTTCGGAAAGATGAATACAAGATTGGCAGAAGCAATTGATGGTATCGAAACCATCAAGAGCATGGCTCAGGAAGTTTCCGAGATCCGTATGTTCGAAAAGAACGCCAGACGTTTCAGGGATTGGTTTGTTGCTCAAGGCGATATCGAAGCGCGATTTCTGCCGTATCTGTTGTTGATGATCACGCAGGCGGCCGGCCTTTTTCATGCTTCATTATTGTATAAGCAAAATTTGTTGACGGAAGGCGATGTGGTCGCTTATTTCAGTTTGCTTTTGATGCTGGGGTTCCCGACTTTCACCTCGCTTTTTGCTTATTCACAAATATCTCTGGGCTTGGCGAGTGCCAGAAGGATATTGAGCCTCATCAATGAAGAGACAGAACTCGACCAGAATACACGAGGCAACCAGGCTGAAATTCATGGGGCGATCAGGTTCGAAAACGTGTCTTTTACCTACCAGGGATCGTCAGAATATGCTTTGAATAATATATCTTTCGAAGTGAAACCCGGGCAAACAGTCGCTATCGTTGGGCAAACCGGCGCCGGAAAAACCACATTGGTAAAGTTGATCAATCGGACTTATGACGTGACTTCCGGTGCCGTTTTTGTTGATGGTGTTGATGTGCGGCTTTGGAATATGGAATATCTGCGGCGGCAAACGTCGATTATCGAGCAGGATATTTTTCTGTTCTCGCGCTCGATCGTGGAAAATATCCGGTTCGGGAAACCGGACGCTACGCTAAGTGACGTGGAACGGGCAGCCGAAGCTGCTCAGGCTGACGAATTTATCACGAGCTTCCCTGATGGCTACGAAACAATAATCGGAGAACGCGGGGTAACGCTTTCAGGAGGACAGCGACAGCGGCTGGCATTGGCCAGAGCTTTCTTAACAAATCCGAAAATTCTTGTATTGGATGATTCGACAAGCGCAATCGATAGTGCTACCGAGGATAAAATCCAGCAGGCAATTTATGCCGCATCGAAAGGCAGGACAACGTTTTTGATTACTCATCGCCTTTCGCAAATTCGATGGGCGGATTTAATTCTGGTTTTGCGCAAAGGCGAGATTGAAGCAATTGGCAACCATGATACTTTGATGCGCGAATCACAAGCGTATAAAGAGATATTCAGCGAGTAGATGATGGGTTTCTTTTCCGGTTTAGCAAGTGAAGCGTACGACAGGAAATATTCTGACAAACAATTGTTTGCTCGTATTCTGCATTACTTCGAGCCGCATAAACAGCGTTTGTTCTGGATTACCGTGCTTCTCTTGATGGTTTCGACATTCGGTGCAATGATCCCGGTGATTGTTTCCAATGGGTTGGATATGTTGGCAGAAACCTCCGGTTTTCTGAGCATTGTCCAATTGTCTGGTTTGGTGTTATGCGCCGGAGTTTTGCAATGGCTCGCAAATTGGGCACGAAGAAGGCTTTCAACCCGGACGATTGCGGATGTCGTCCTTCAATTGAGAGTCGATGCTTTTCGGGCAGCGGCTAATCATGACCTTTCGTTTTATGACGAATTTTCATCGGGAAAAGTGGTCTCACGAATCACGTCTGACACTCGTGAATTCGGCAAGTTGGTAACCCTGGTGGCCGATTTGTTTTCTCAAATTGTTCAGGCAATCATTCTGGGATTTTTCCTGATAAAGATCCAAAAGGATATGGCGTTTTATCTGTTTGGATTTTTACCGGTTTTGTTTTTGATTTCGTTGAGTTTTCGGAAATTAGCCAGAAAGGTTACACGTCAGGGCATGCGGGCAATGGCGAATGTGAATGCTGCAATCAAAGAGACGGTGAGCGGAATAACAATCGCAAAAAATTTCAGACAGGAAGAAAAAATATATGACGAATTCGATGATGCGAACCGCATGTCTTACAAAGTTAATGTCAGACGCGGATTCGTTTTGTCGTTGACTTTCCCGGTGTTGCGGGGCCTGGACGGGGTTGGAAGCGCGATATTAATTTATTTTGGAGGTATTCTGGCAATTCAGGGGAGAATTACTCCGGGGAATTGGTACCTTTTCATCGTCAGTACGGAAAGATTTTTCTTCCCAATTCTGAATTTATCTGCATTCTGGGCACAGGTGCAATCCGGATTGTCAGCGGCAGAGCGCATTTTTGCTTTGATCGATACAGAAACACCTGTCAGGCAAATCTCATCCATTCCGGTTGGAAGGCTGTCGGGAAAAATCCAGATTGAAAATCTCTCTTTCCATTACACTACCCGCGAGGAAATTTTCAGGGACTTTTCTTTATCGATACCCGAAGGAGAAAATCTTGCTATTGTCGGGCATACAGGCGCCGGTAAATCTTCCATCGGAAAATTGCTTGCACGGTTTTATGAATTTCAGAGTGGCAGGATTTTGGTGGATGGCAAGGATATTCGCACTTTCGACTTGTCTTCTTACCGGAAACAACTTGGTATCGTGACCCAAAGCCCTTTCTTGTTTTCAGGAACGATATTAGAAAACATCACTTATGCTTGTCCTGATGCTGATTACGAAGATATATACGATTTGGCGAGTAGAATTGGCGACGGTGCGTGGCTGGAGACTTTACCAGACGGCCTGAACTCGGAAGTTGGGGAAAGAGGAACGAAACTATCCATGGGACAGCGACAGCTGGTTTCCTTGTTGCGTGTACTGGCACAAAATCCGGCGATATTCATCCTCGATGAAGCCACTGCGAGTATCGACCCATTTACCGAACGGCAGATTCAGCAAGCGCTTGCCCTGATTTTGGAAAGCAGCACAAGTATTTTGATTGCTCACCGGTTATCGACGGTAAAGGCAGCCGATAGGATTATTGTTCTGAAAAACGGGCGCATTATTGAAGAGGGAAATCACGAGGCCTTGCTTGCCCGAAAAGGACATTACTCCGAGTTATACAACACTTATTTCCGCCATCAAAGCCTCGCATATATCGAACAAGCACATAGAAATACCGGTATTCAGGGGTAATCGTTTTTTTGTCAGGTTCAGGGTTATCGGGAAATTGTCTGTGTGAGTGACATTGGGGGAAATCAAATCATTGGATGGCTGTTGGGAATGTTTGAATCCATAATGTTGTCAGGGCATGCCATTCAGGAATGGTCAACGTTTCTGCACGGCGCATTGGGTTTATCCCTGCTGTTTCAAGCAAAGTAATTATCTTGCTTTTTTCTCTTTTCATGCCTGATGAAAGGGAATTGGCAAGCGTTTTTCGCTTTTTACCGAAACCACTTTTGGCTATCTTGAAAAACAAATCCAGGTTTTCTGTTTCGATTAGCGGTTGATCATACATATCGATGAGCACAACAGCAGAATCAACTTTGGGTTGAGGGCGAAAAGCCCCCGGTTTGATTTTGAAAAGCAGGCTGGGATTTCCGAATATTTGGACGCTCAAAGCCAGCAAACTCATTTTACCGGATTGGGCGCATATTCTTTCTGCTACCTCATATTGAATGGTGAGAATGAGCCGTTTCGGCTTTACCTGGCTCGTAATCAGGTGACGGATAAGCGCAGATGTGATGTAGTAGGGGATGTTGGCAACAACGATATATTCTTCATGCTGGAGAATGTCGGCCGGATCAATTTTGAGCATGTCTCCATGAACAATGTGACAGTTATTGCGTTTTGCAAAAGTATTCTCAAGAACCGGGATGAAGCGATCGTCGATTTCGACAGCAACGACTTTTTTTGCCGTCCGGCAAAGGTGTGCGGTTAAGTTCCCTGATCCTGCACCGATTTCCAGCACTGCCGTTTCCGGCGTGACGTTTGCTGCCAGAACGATTTTTTGCAGGATGTTGTTATCGGTAAGAAAGTTTTGACCGAGTTGTTTATTGAGCGAAGTGTATTGATCCTTATTCTTCGTCAATGCTAAACTTTCACGGGACTTATTAGACATTAGCTGAATTAGGGGCAGGATGGTTTGTCGGGTTTGTCAGGCCATGTTCCTGACTGAAATCTGGCTACATAATCACGGATGACGTCGTTGTCTGCTTTCCAGATGGATGTTCTGGAATCGCGATGGGGATCATATATCCGGCTAGGGGTTAGAATATCCTTGGGGAGGCTGGTAAAAATGATGTTTTCTTTTTTGATGTTAGGCAACAGGCAGGCTAACTGGCTGATTTGTGCAGGGCTTAGGTCTGTTATCATCGAGTTTTGGAATGAGGTAATCAATTGCGGAATGCTCGTCAAAACATTCGGCGTGAGTAATTTTTCCCGTAGTGCACAAAGAACCATGGTTTGTCTGTCCATACGAGCGAAAATCGTGTCTATTTTGCGTATTCGGGAAAAACGGAGAGCCTGGTCTCCATTGAAGTGGTGATGGCCAGCAGGAAAGAACCCCAAATCATCCGTTTTGTCATCTTTTGGACGTCCGTCGACGCTATAAGGCAGGTACAAGTCAATCCCGCCGACTGCATCGATCATTTTTTCGAATGTGCGCATATTGACTGTTCCATAATGGTCGACGTGGACACCAAAATTCAATGCCAGTGTGCGCGCGAGTAGTCCGGGCGCTCCGCCGGGCCCGTGATAGTATCCCATCCCTTCCGTGCCATAAAAATATGCCTGATTTAATTTCCCTTCGGTAATCCCGTAGTTTTCAGCAATCTCAGGAATTTGCACCCAAAGATCACGGGGCATCGAAAGCGATGTAATCTTGGGCGTAACAAAATCAACCCGCACTATTTTGATGACATCCGCCAATCCGTAGAGGTAATTATCTGCACGGGTATCGATACCCAATGCAAGTACCGTCATGGTTTGGGGGCCTCCGCAATACGGCTGCGGGGCAGGCGTTTGGGTACTATTTGGTTTCGCGGCAGTGACAGTTGCTTTTATCGGGGATGCATCGGTTGCGGTGGTGTTTCCCTGATGGATTTCGTTGTTGTCGTTCGTCGCCACAGATGCCGGTAATGCGCTTGACGCGGATGGCTGAATGCCCTGCGTCGGCAGGTTTGTTACGACAATCGTTGGCAAACCCAGACCGGGTGCAAGCGGCTTGTTCCAGTGTTGAATCAGTGGCAGTAAATAAAATATCCCTGCACCAAAAATGGCCAGAGAAAGCAAGGAGATGGTAATTTTGATAAACTGCTTTATTGTATTTTTTTGTTTCATTTTGCAAACCCGTTGAATGTTATTGGATTATAACATGTATTGTCTGGATGTGTTCCATACAGGTGATTCGCTGCCGGAGGACGGTGCGTGCGGTTATAATTATCCGGGTAAATGAAAACCGGATAATAGTGAAACAAAGCGGAAACAATTGGAGCAAAGCGATTTGTTATTCGATAGTCATTCTGGAGGCGTTTTTGGGTTAATTTCTGCTTCCGGATTCAGTATCAACGGGCAGGCATCTTGTACGGTGGTTTAATCTTGTTATGATGGACATACTTATTGTTGTAATGGACTTTTTGATATTCGGCGGTTTATTTTTGTTGTTATTTTTTGTGGGCATTTCCGGTAAACCCTGGGTATCGAAATGGCAGGCAAGGTTTGCTTTTTTCTTTTCTGTGGTGACTGCTGTTGTATTTGTTTTCTTTCGAAGTCATGGTTACAATATTGCTATTAGGTTGTTTTCATCATTCGCAGGAATAATTGCAGGAATGATTTTGGGCACGTGGAAATGTTACGGATTTGTGGAGCATAATTTTTTGCCCTCACCGGAAATTCAAAAGGTAGTGCTGGATGCTCATCGCCATGTTTTGTATCATTCAAAGAAGACATCGATAATGCATGAAATAATCAGCCGCAGTGTCGCATTGTTCACAATCATTCTGATTTCTCCTTTGATTGCTATCATCATGTTGATGATTTGGCTGGAAGACCCCGGACCTGTTTTCTTTGTGAAGAATTCTGTGGGCAAGGATGGAAGGAATTTCAAACAGTTGAAGTTCAGGACAATGATATATGATGCCGAACGGATTACCGGACCGGTATTAGCCAGCCATGACGACAACCGCACGCTGATTGTCGGGCGATTCCTTAGGAAAACAGCGTTAGATGAAATTCCTCAGTTGTTCAATATTCTTGCCGGAGAAATGGCTTTTGTCGGACCAAGACCTCAGCGAACGATCCTTGTCGCTGAATATCTTAAAGACATGCCGGAATTTGCAGAAAGACATGCTGTTCTGCCCGGTATGGCTGGTTTGGCACAGGTGGCGGGAAGCTATTATATTACCCCGAGACAAAAATTGCGCTTCGACAGAATTTACATTGCCCATGCCAGCCTTGGTTTCGACTTGAAGTTAATCGGCCTGGCTTTCATGCTCGTATTTTGGCTGCGTTGGAAGCGTAACTGGAATGGCAGAATCCCGCGCCGCTGGATGCGTTTGTTTTCACGGGGCGGATGAGATTGGTTTTTCGCTTACGGGAAGACCGGAAGAAAGTAGTTGAGATTGCATTTTCGAAAAAACAGAAGTGCTATGTGTGCAAATATGTGGTTCTATTGGCGGGAGATCGGTTTGCCACGTAGCCAGGTGAACCATAAGATTAGTCCAATAATGATGGCGTTTAACACTTGTCCGGCAATTGCTCCGTAAATCCCCCATCGATAAATGCAAAAAAGCCCAATCGAAAACATACTGATAATCGCTGTGATATTCGCATAAAAGACCGGCTGTGCCTGACGGGTTGCCTTGAAGATGGCTTGCAACGGCCAGTAGATGAACCAGAATGTGTAAAACAGGATCATCAGGATAATTCCCTTTTCATAGGATGCGTAGCGGTTACGGTAGAGTAGTTGAAGCAAAGGTCCGGCATAGTAGTATACGAGAATCAGGTAGCCGGCAATGGGTAAACCGATGATGGCATAGACGATGATTAATATCTTGTTGGCACTGTGCCTGCCGCCTGATTGGTATTTTTTCGATGCCAATGGCGTGATGAAGGTGTCGATTGCCTTGAGCAGGACATGTACCGGAGCGACAATGTTTTGAAGGGCGCGATACGCACCGGCTGCGGCAAAATTGATAATCCCGGCGGCTAGCAGTGGATAGACTTCGGCAGATATCCAGTTTGCAGTTGAACCGCCGAGAATCCAACGGCCAAACTTCCAGTTTTTGTTGAAGGCGTTTTGAATATAGCGGATTTTTACACTAGATGAGAAGTATCGCTGTGCCTGGAGCATCCCAAAAACAAAAGCGGCTAATGACCCCCAGGCAATCGCGTTAAGGCCTGCTTCTCCTGAGAGGAAATTCGTTTTGAGCCAAAAAGCAAGTAATGCTAACCGAATTGCATTGGAAACGAACGAGACGATTGTTGCCTGGGTGATATTCCCGCGGGCATAAAAAAGCCTGCGGATGAACTCCTGAATTTGCCATGAAAAAAAAGGAAACCCAAGAGCGAGAAGGGTGCTTCCGGCGACGTCTTTGCCGAACCGGATGAGTATTATCCCGGTGAGTACAGCGAGTATGGCGGTAACCACTGCGAGGAGAAGCTGGAGGAAAGCATTCGATGTGGCATATTTTCGGAACTGAACCCGCGACATTGCCGGGCCAAACGCATTCATTGGCTGGATGATCAAACCGTCTTGAAGTGAACGGACGAAATGGAGTAACAGGAATCCGACTGCATAGATTCCAAATTCCGTAGGTTCGACTTCCCGAGCCAGCAGAATCGCTGCGGAAAAATTCCCGATGCTGATGATGGCTTGATCGACAGCAGCCCAGTAACCGCTTTTAGCCGACTTCCCGGTAAACAGGGTATAAATTGGGGTCAGAATAGGAGGAATAGGTGTCTGAAATCTATTTCTTTCTTCGGATGCCGGTTTTTCAGATTGAAGCATTGGTCTATTTTAAAATCCACATGATATATTGAGACGGCGGGGGAGGAGACAAGAAGTAAATATCGACATATTGTCCCCATCCAACCCATTCTTCATCGCTGTAACCCAGGTCTACCCAGTTTCTGTCAGGTAAACCCGCACCAACATCCTCGATGGTTGCATGACCGTAACCGGGGATGTAAACAGCCATTCCTTTCATGTATCTGAACCAGGCGAGCGTAACTGCAATAACCCCTTTTTTAACGAGTTTTCCACTTGACGTATGGTTGGAGCATTTGTTTTTCACGCCTAAGCGGCATGGTGAGTAAGATGATGCATAGGCTTTGACATGACGCCAGTAGCTGATTGTTCCGTCAGCAGTGTTGAGCGTATGTATTTTGATTTGCGTACCATACCCGATGATTCTGGGTTCGGGTTTTTTTACCGTCCATTCGGCTTCGATTGTGTGGTCTGCGAGTTCCCCGTCCAGATAAGTCTCCCGAATGCGTCTGACTTTTAGCCCGTAAGCACCTGGCTGGACGACGATTTGTGTATCGATTTCATGATCATCCAGTGGTTGGTATTGGATTTCATAAGGGGCGATTGTTTGTTCCAGAAGGAACTTTTCATCGACTTTGTGGACGACGATTTTACCGTTTGTCGGGATTGGTTCGTTTTCGGGCGGGACGCTGAAGTCAAGCCCCTGAAGGGCAAGGCCGGCATCGGCAATCGCATCGCCTACGGTGCTGCCGGTTGTTTTGAGACGGATGGTTTTATCTTTGAACGTGATTTGGACATCACGTGCTCTTGTGATTGTCAGCTCGAGGTTGCCGCCATGAAGCTCATCCGCAGGAGTTGGTGAAATTTGGTCTCCGGGGAATAATTCGATGTTTTCTTTGGTAAGTGCATTCTGGAGATTCCGTTCGGTTGTGTAAAAAGAATGATCGTTGTTGCCATCGTGAATGGTGATTTTCGTCGCCGGTAGAACCGTAATGGTGCGTGGAACAGAATCGAATTGCAGCACTGTGTCAGGGTGAATTGCTTTGCCGTCCAGTAGAATTCGGTCTTCGGGGAAAAGTT
>CAYWFK010000044.1:0-22697 GCA_964457375.1 uncultured Anaerolineales bacterium | reverse complement strand
ATCCCATTTATTTACGACGACTACAACAGACTTCCATTTATCCAGAATGAAGCCGGCAATATGCGTATCCTGGGCTGTCACACCGGTTTGTGCGTCAATCATCAGCAAAGCGACATCAGCGCGCTCGATGGCACGCAGCGCACGAATGACACTGTACTTTTCGACACCGGGGTCGATTTTTCCGCGGCGGCGAATACCTGCTGTGTCAATCAGCGTTACCGGAATGTCATTGTACATCACGCGGGTATCGATTGCATCCCGCGTTGTCCCCGCAATCGGGCTGACGATAGCACGCTCTTCGCCGGCCAGTCTGTTCAGCAGGGTCGACTTTCCGGCATTCGGCTTGCCGACAATGGCGATTTTGACCGAATCATCTTCTTCATCCGCTTCATTCTCCGGGAAACTGGCAACCACATCATCGAGCAAATCCCCCACGCCGCTGCCATGCATCGCAGAAATCGGGTAAGGGTCTCCCATCCCCAGCTCGTAAAACTGGTATGCCTGATTGCGCCGCTGCTGGTTATCGCATTTATTCACCACAAGGAAAACCGGGGGATAGCGTTTCCCGTCATAAGCGCGTTGCATCTTTCTTAGAATTTGCGCAACTTCCTGATCAGCCGGTGTCACCCCGCCTTCGGCATCCACGACAAACAAAACCACATCCGCTTCCTGCACGGCAACTTCCGCCTGTTCACGAATTTCGCGGATGAAATCTGCCGAACCGATGGAAAGCGGCTGGCTGGTTTTCCCCGGGCTGACCGTCGTTGGGTCGATACCGCCCGTATCCACTACGTCGAAAACAACCTCGGTCCATCTGGCTTCCGCCATCAAACGATCCCGTGTCGTTCCGGGAATATCATCGATTACCGCCAGCCGTTCTTCAGCCAGGCGATTGAACAGGGTGCTTTTTCCAACATTCGGGCGGCCAACAAGGGCAACAACGGGTTTAGCCATAAAAATCCTTATCGCTGTTCTACCATAGTATACAGCGGACTTTCTTTATTTGGTAGGTGTTGGGGTTTGCGTCGTCACCAGGGTCGGCTCAGCAGGAGATTCCTGGGTAAGCGTTGGTGTAGGTGTCGGAGATGGTCCCGGGGTGGGTGATTCAAGCGGCTTGATTTCAACCTCCACGGTATCCGGCATCACCGCTTCCATCCGAATACCATCAGGGAGGATCTCGACCGACGGCTTGATTTTGTGCACACCAATCTCCAGCCCGGACAAATCCACAATCACGCGCACATCGACAAGAGAAAGTTTATTGATGACCGGCACAGGTCCGTAAACAATCACATCGACCAGCTCGGGCGAAACGGACGCCTGAAATCCGGGCAACAAACCGATGACCTCGACCTGCCGCGAAATGGTAACGCTGTTTTTCAGGGCGGCAACGCCAACCTGCACAAGCACATTGGGATCCCCGACAACAGTTACACCCTCCGGCAAATTCAACTGCAAAATCGTTTCGATGTCATCTGTTGCGCCGTTGATATCCAGCGGTTCGGTTTCGACATACCCCGGCAGCTGCTTGACGAGTTGCGGGTCATTGGAAAAGACCAACACACTCAGGGGTGATGGTGTGATATTCGTCGTCCGGTATCCATCCGCCACTTTGCCGGAAGTAACCACGCGAACGACGACATTGCGATAGCCCCCCATCAGGGTAATGGGCTGCACCAGTTTGATTTTATCCGGCAGCAAGGTTACATCCGTGACCAAACTGCCGTTCTGGTCATAAGCCCGCAAAGGCACATTCTTTTTGATGGTTTCCGCAGCATTGTTGATATCGAGCGCTGCCACAACCTGGGTAATTCTTTTCACCTGGGTTGCCCGTCCCATCACGATGACATCCGAACCGTCCCAAATCGGATCTTCCGCCTTGTACCCCATTGCCGGTTCGCCGGAAATCCGTTTTTCAATTTTCATCGTTTTGGTAATCACCGTTTCGATTGCCAGCGAGATATTCTCCGGGTCGACAGACAAAATCCGCACCGGACGCAAATCCTTTTTGATTTCCGTATGTACCGGCAAAACATAATCGCCTTCCGTTTTTCCCGAAAGGTCGATCCATGCACTCAAAGCATCGGTCGTCCGGTCGATTTGCTCGAGTATACTCCGCGGGGCATACAACTTCAACGCCACCGTTTCCGGAATTTCACCGACAACCTCGACATCCGGGCTTTGTCCGATTTTTTCAAGTGGAATAGTCACCATTTTTTCCTGGTTGGGATCATTGGCTGTTACAGCCGACACCCAAACGATGATAGCCATAACGAACGCCAGAGCCAAAGCGCCGATATTCCTCAACAGCAGGCGAAAGGGGTTGATTGCCATCACTCGTTCTCCTCGATATCCTGTGCCAATCCGGGGAACAAACGCAATGCCATCGCCAGGAACTTGTTCGACGGCTCGAAAGGCTGATAAAAGTTTTGCAAAATGCTCAGCAAACGCACCATGTCGAGATGGCGGAACAGTTTTCCTCCCTGGGCAATCGAAACCGACCCGCTTTCTTCCGAGACCACCAAAGCCAGCGCGTCACTTTCTTCCGAAATACCCAATGCCGCCCGGTGTCTCAACCCCATTTGATGTTCCGGGGTCGGGTTGAGCGTGCCGCTTGTCGAAAGCGGCATGACGCAGGAAGCAGCAATCAGCCGGGAGCCGGAAATAATCACTGCACCATCATGCAAAGGTGTATTCGGATAGAATATTTGCAACAACAATTCCGGGGTAACCCGTGCATCCATCTTGACCCCGGTATTGATATACTCCTGCAAATTATCCAGGCGCTGCAAGACGATCAATGCCCCATGTTTGCGCTGCGCCAGCCGGGATGTGGCTGAAACCAGCACATCGATATTTTTCATCATATGGGTTTCCGACTTCTCGGTTGGTAAAAATCTTCCTGCCCGCCCCAGTCTTTCCAGCGCCCTTCGTATTTCCGGAGCAAATATAACCGGTATCGAGAAGATGATACCCGGCAGGGTATTACGCATCAGCCAGGAAAACGCAGGCAACACCTCCAGGCTGGTCAACAGTCCCACCAAAGCAATCAACAACAATGCGCCGCGCAGCAAGACCATTGCCTGTGTATCCCGCAGCAGCAAAAAGATAATAAAAAAAACGGCTGTTACCAGCAGAATATCTACAACACTAAGCCAATTTAGCCGCGCAAATATAAAGAATAAATAATCAAAAGAATTGCTGATTACGTCTGTCAATACAAACCATCCTTACACCGGGCGAAGAACACGGTCTTTGCGCAGTTGTTTGAACATCAGGATAGAGCCGGGAGTCATCGACTCGATAGCCGCATCCTGCCAGGCACGCACGCCCAAATCCTTGACCGAACGGCGAACATACCCAAGAGACTGCCAAATCTTCACTCTTCTGGCTAACTCCGGCGGGAGGAAGAGTAAACAAGCCTCGGATTGCAATTGCTTGGATGCCTTCTCGATTTCCCGCATGAACAAGTCCATCGCCTGTCCTAAAGGAATTTTCGGAGCCAAAATAATATCCTTGACACGTGTTACCAGATTTTCTACCTGCCAGCCCAACAAACCGACCATTTTTTGGTCACGGGTCAAAATCATATAAGCTTGTTCGCCAAACGCAGCCATCACATCAGCACGCGTCGGTTTCCGTTTCCCGTTGGTGATTTTGCGGATGAAGCGGGCAATTTCCTCTGCTTCCTGAGGGCGCGCACGATGAACGGTAATCTCACCCGCTCTTCCTCTGCGGGGGCGCGGCGCCGGTGTTTCCATCACCGGTACCAGCGTACGCCATGCTGCCACAACCTGCCGCCACGTATTTTCGTAAGACCCGCTGTTTTCAATCACCACGTGAGCCTGGTTCATCTTCGCTTCTTGTGAACCCTGAAACGAAATACGTTTCCTGGCATCCGCAGCATTTAGCCCGCGCTTGGTCATCAACCTTTCGAGCTGTGTCTTTTGCGGCGCATTGGTGACCCAAATCGTATCGCAAGCTTCAGCCAGTTTCCCTTCCAGAAGCTTGATAGCCTCGATTACAATCACCTGCTGCTCGGCACGGCGGGCAAGCACATCGATTGCCATCCGCACAATCGGATGGACAATCTGTTCCAGTTTTTCCATCGCCCCGGGGTTTTCGAAAACCAGCTGTCCAAGCTTTTGACGGTCAATTTGCCCGTCATCACTCAACACCCACAACCCGAAAGTATCAATGATCTCCTGATAACCCGGAGCCCCTTTATCGATTGCGCGATGACTTAAAGCATCTGCATCGATGCCATATGCACCCAGATGCTCCAGCATTTTTCTGACAACGCTTTTCCCCGTTGCGATGTTTCCGGTCAGACCGATAACATATTTACCCGGCCATGCGCTCATGATTCCTCCAGGTTAAAATCACAAGTACTGCCAACTTCTTGATTATCCACTATTGTACTTGATTTCTGTCTTTTTTTCTGTGTTCACACAGAGAACGGGGGCAGCAACTTGTCAGACGCCGTATTGTGCGCTGAAAGGGCTGCCTCTGCCTTCTATTATAAAGGATTGCACGGTACTTTCACAAAACGAATTTCCCGATAACGGCAATTCCTGCCCGAATTTCGCTTTTCTCTGTCATTCCATTGCCCGGATTATCCCGTCCGGCATCCGGCACGCAACAACAGACCGGTTTCTTCGAAAGAGCGTTGCCAGCCCCGCTGCATTAGCGGGGCTGTTTGTTGTTTCCAGACACAACAACGATTGCTTTTTTTTTGAATCAGGCAATCACACCCAGTTCACGTCCTACATTGGCAAAAGCTTCCAAACCTTTGTCCAAATCCGCAATTTCATGCGAAGCGGAAATCATCACGCGGATGCGCGCTTTTCCTCTGGGAACCGTAGGATATCCGATAGACATAGCAAAAACGCCGCGGTCGAACAGTTTTCGGCTGAATTCCTGCGCCAAAGTCGCTTCACCAAGCATCACCGGCGTAATCGGGGTAACACTCTTGCCCGTATCGAAACCGAGTTTTTGCATTTCCGCTTTGAAATAATCGGCATTGCTCCACAATTTATCCACCAACTCAGTGGATTCTTCGAGAATGTTCAACGCCTCGATGCAAGCCGCTGCATCCGGAATGGTCATTGCCGAAGAGAAAAGGAAAGGCCGCCCGCGCTGATGCAGCCACTCGACCACCAAAGGATCACCGGCAACGACACCGCCGACGACGCCAAAAGCCTTCGACAACGTGCCAATCTCCACATCGACTTTTCCATGCAAATTGAAGTGATCGACGATTCCCCGGCCCCCTTTTCCGAGCACACCTTCTCCGTGAGCATCATCCACCATCAAGATGGCATCGTAGTTTTTGGTGACCGCGTAAATTTTATCCAAAGGAGCAATATCACCATCCATACTGAAAACCCCGTCGGTAACCACCAAAGCCCGCCGGTATTCCGCCCGATGTGCCTTGAGCTGATCGTTCAAATCATCCGGATCAATGTGGGCATACCGGATGATTTTTGCACCCGATAACCGGCAACCATCGATGATACTGGCATGGTTGAGTTCATCCGAAAAAATCGCGTCTCCTTTTCCTACCAGCGCAGGTATCGTACCCAGATTGGCAACGAACCCGGATTGGAAAGAAATTGCTGCGGATACGCCCTTGAATGCAGCCAGCCGCCTGTCGAGTTCCACATGCAGCGATGTCGTCCCCGCAATCGTACGTACAGCCGCCGGGCCAATTCCGAACTTGTCGATAGCTTCTTTGGCTGCCTTTGCCATCCTCGGATTATTTGCCAACCCCAGGTAGTTATTCGAGCTAAAATTCAAAACCCGCTCCCCGTCCACAACAAGCCATGCGCCCTGAGGTGAACCCAACATGCGGATATGGTTATACAGCCCTGCGTCATGAAGCCCTTGAAGTTCTTCTTTAATCCAGTTTAGTTTGTCAGTCATTTTTATCCTCTTTTTTATGGAATATCTGAAAACTTTTGAATCAGGGTTTGTTTTTCAAAACGGGTCAGTTTTTTAACCACAGCCTCCCGTCTCATAGCACCAGAACGATCGGAATACTGCTCCCAATACACCAGGCGTACCGGGCGCCTGCTTCGGGTATAACGCGCCCCCTTGCCGGCATTATGCTCCCGCAGCCTGCGTTCCGGATCAGTAGTCCATCCGGTATACAGTGTACCGTCATCACACTCGACAATATAGCAATAAAATCCCGTCATCATGCGGCAGCCATCAATCTTCGTTACTGCGCCTGCCCAGCCCAAACAACGTCCGGAAAACACCGCGCCCTGAAGCGCGCTCCGTCCGTGGAGAATCACCATGCAGCCAGTCTGCTGCCTGTCGTTCCTTCCACCAGCGTTTTTTCCCGTCACTGGTATCTGCCAGTTTTCCGCGCAGCGCTGCGAGGTCTTCAGCCTCAATCTCATCCCGGATGCCCTGCAAAGAGGCAATCACCTGATCCAGCGCACGCAAAATATCCGTTTTGTTCGAGAGTGCAAGCTGAGCCAGCGTACCCGGCGCATCCGGATGCGCAATTGCAGCTGTCAAATCCGCATAAGCGCTGCCAGCCAGCTTCCGCGATTCGCGCCAGCCCGGCTGGTTTACAGTTGCATCCCAAAATGCCGCACTTACCAGCTGGGGAGCAATATGAACCGCCGACATCAAACCATCCGCTTCATACAAATCAGCAAACAAAGGTGCAGAGCCAAGCATCTCGATAAATTCAGCTGCTGTCTGTATCGCTTCGGATTGGGTGCCCGGCGGGGTTACCAGACCAATCATACTGTTTTCGAACAAGTCTCCCTTTGCAAAATGATCACCGTTCACATCGCCGCGAAGATAATCCGGGTTCAGTACGGGTACCAGTCCGGCATAGGAAACAGAACCGGGGAGATGCTCCCCTGCCCACGCTGCGACAGTCTTCTTGCCGGGTGCCGTATCCATCACCAGCACATCATCTTTCAACGCCGGGGCAATTGCTTCCATCGTTTCCTGAATCTCATCCAGCGGCAGCGCAAGCACAATCACATCCGCATTGCCGACTGCATCCCGCGGCCCGGCAGCCAGCTCATCGATACACCCGGCTTTCAGGGCATGCCTGCCTGCTTCCTGCTTGCGGTCATACCCCACACGATAATACCTCCCCGCATGGGTTGACAAAGCCAGCCCTATCGAAGCACCGATTCTCCCCAGCCCAAGTATTGCAACCTGTTCCGTCATAAGAATCTCAATTCCTTTGATCAGCCCGTTGAAGCTTCTGCAACAAACGCACTTCATCCGAAGCATCAACGCCCACCGGCAGCCGCTGATGATGTTTGCGAATCAATTGAACAACAAGCGGGGATGCTCCTGCATTCTCAGCCATTTTTGCACCCCATACAGGATGCCTTTCCGCCACGACGAACATCTTCGTCAGCCCTCTTCCGTCTTTCTTGCCCCAGCGCTTGCTCCGTTCCGGGAACAACCGTTTTCCCAAAACGATACCAACCCGCTCAGGCAAACCAAGCGGGAAAAGGCTCTTCCCGACATCATGCAACAGTGCTGCTTTCAACAAAGCCGGATTCCGCTCACCCTCGGCAACCAGGTTTTGATAAACCCCCAAACTGTGTTTGCGTTCGCTCACACTCAGACGCATGAACAAATCCATCTCCGGCTGTGAAAGCACATCCCGTACAAGGGATATTTCATCAGGTGTCAAAGGCCAGGCAAACAACGCCTTCGCGAATTGATTGACCCGGTAGAACATTTCAACAAACACGCTGTATTCCCGTTGAAAACAATAACAAAATCCTCATCCCGCGGGCAGCCCGATTACACCAGCCCCTTAATCAGCAATCGGAGCAGGAAAGTCATCGGTGTTTCCAGAAGAGCATTGAACAAATCGACATGCAAAACCGGTTCGGAGATGAACATTAAAAGCAAAATCATCGATCCGTAAGGGCGAATACGATCGAAAACCCCTTCCCACTCTCCCGGCAGCAAATACACAAGCACCTTTTCGCCGTCCAGCGGTGACAATGGGATCAAATTGAAAACCATTAATATCAAATTGATTACCACAAACTCAAACAGGAAATTTGCGGGTGAAGGCAAGACCCCATTGATAGTCCCCGAGACGCCCTGAATATCGACCCAATGCAGACGAAAAGGAATGACTGCGAGAACAGCCATCAGAAAATTCGATAACGGCCCTGCCAACGAAACCCACATCAACGCAGCCGGTGATTTTTGTCTGAGCACAGTCGGGTTGACAGGTACAGGTTTCGCCCAGCCAAATCCGGCAACCAACAATAACAAAGACCCGAACACATCAAGATGCGCCAAAGGATTCAAAGTCAAACGCCCGTGCATTCTGGGGGTCGTATCCCCAAAATAGTCGGCAACCCAGGCATGGGCAAATTCATGTATAGGAAAGGCAATCAACAAAACAATTCCCCGGGCAATAATCGTAGGGAGGTCCATCCCTTGAAACATTGTCGGCACACTCCTTGAACAAGGTATTAAGCAATTATACCATCCGTAAACACCATGATATAATGCCGCTGTGAACCATGAACTCAAACTGGATGATATTCTCCAACTTCGCAAGCCACACCCGTGCGGCGGTTATCAATGGAAAATCGTACGAATGGGCGCCGATATTGGGCTGGAGTGCACAACTTGCCACCACAGGATCATGATTTCCAGGCGGAAATTAGCCCAAAGATTAAAAAAAGTGGTTGGGACAGATAATACCCATGAAACAACAAACTAATTCCAAAAAGATACTGTTTTTATTCTCCGACACCGGTGGTGGTCATAGAAGTGCGGCTGAAGCAATCATCGAAGCAATTCAAATTGAATTCGGAAACAGCCTGCATTGCAAAATGGTTGATATCTTCAAGGATTACGCGCCGCCTCCGCTGCAAAAAATGCCTGAACTTTACCCCAAACTGGTTAGAATTCCGCAGGTTTGGGGAATGGGATTCAACGTCAGCGACCGGCGTTTTACCGTGAACGCAATTGCAAAGGCTGCCTGGCCCTATGTACGCAGCTCTTTCAGAAGGATTGCATCCGATCACCCCAGTGACCTGATTGTTTCCGTGCATCCGCTGGCGAATGCCCCGATGCTCAACGCCCTGAAAAAAAAGCGCACCCCGTTTATCACAGTGGTTACGGATTTGGTCAGCACACATGCTGCATGGTACGACAAACGCGCAGACCTGTGTCTGGTCCCCACAGAATCCGCGCGGGAACGCGCGATTAAATCCAAAATCGACCCCGATAAAATCATCGTGGTCGGTCTCCCCGTTGCAGATCGATTCTGTCAGCCCATTCAGGATTCTCCGGAAAAGCTCCGGGAAGAACTCGGATGGCCCAAAGACAGAATTGCCGTCATCCTTGTCGGTGGCGGAGAAGGAATGGGCCCACTTGGGAAAACAGCCCAGGCAATTGCGGAAGCCCGTTTACCGATCACCCTGATCATCATCGCCGGAAGAAACCGCAGGCTCAAAGAAAGCCTTGAAAAACAGGTCGGCCAGTGGCCTATTCCGGTTTTCGTGTACGGTTTTGTCCATGAAATGCCAAAATTCATGCAGGCAGCTGGCGTCCTGATTACCAAAGCGGGACCCGGTACGATTAGTGAAGCCTTGAACGCAGGCCTGCCAATCATCATGTACAGTTACCTGCCCGGACAGGAAACGGGTAATGTATCCTATGTTATCTCACAGGGTGCAGGAGTGTGGGCTCCGCAAACCGACCAAATCATCCATACTTTGAGAAAATGGATCGAGTTTCCCGAGCAATACCAGCAAAGGGTGAAAGCCTGCCATAAAGCAGCCCGCCCTGATGCCGCACGGCGCATCGCCAAAATCATCGCCAATACCGTGGGTATCGAAAACTAGCCAGGGAAACAGGAAAACTTCAAATGATACGTAAACCCATACCCGTTCTATTGATTTGCCTGTTCATCCTAACAGGCTGCAATATGCCCGAAAACAAATCCGGAAAAACATTGAATGTTACCCAGGCTTACCAAACGGTCGAAGCCCGGCTCACTCAGGAAATTTCCAACCGAAGCACAAACACACCGGCGCCTACCCCGGAAACACCGCAAAGTGTTCCAAGTGCAACAGCGCTGCCAACGACCCCGGTAACCAATACCCAAGCCGTCAGCCTTACGGCTACGCACACAGCATCTCCCCCGCCGGAAGCCTCCGCAGTGTGTGACCAGGCAGCCGCCGCCTACCCGAAAATCGATATCACCATCGACGATGATACCAGGATGAAACCCGGCCAGGCATTTACCAAAGTCTGGCGCATCGTCAACGTCGGCTCATGCACATGGACACCGGACTATCAAGTCGTCTTCTTTTCCGGCGAGCAAATGGGCGCTCCCGCCAGTGTTCCGCTCGGGTCAACCGTGCCGCCTAATCAGAGCATCGATATCAGTATCGATATGATTGCTCCGGCACAAGCAGGGTCGCACCAGGGTAACTGGAAAATCAAAAACACCAAGGGGAATTTGTTTGGCATCGGACCGCATGGCAGTTCCCCTTTCTGGGTTCGAATTATCGTCAAAGAAAACCACACTCCGACACCTGTTTTGCCGTCTGTAACCCCGGCATCGACAGCTGAAACCTTGGTACACAACGCACTCACAATTTCAAGTGATACGAGCATCGATCTGGATACAGGCAATCTCAACAGCGGAGATGTCGATATTACCTATCGAATCAGCAACGACGACCCGCCCGCACACCAGCTGATGCCGCAGGGCAACGCTTCCATCATGCTGTTCGGCGCCAGTCAGCCGGACTTCGCATCCTGCCAGTCAGCCGCAACCAGCACGATGCCAATCGACCTGGATCAGATTGCACAGGGAACTTACCTTTGTTATCATACCGGCTTGTCTCTCCCCGGCTGGTTACGCGTGGACACATTCGACCCCGACAACAAATCGATTGCCATCGAATTTACCACCTGGGTTGTTCCATAAGCAATCACCCTTATCGCATGCTGATACTATCCAATGGCTACTTTGTATTTAATCGCCACACCGATTGGCAATCTCGAAGATATCACCATCAGGGCACTTCGTATTCTGAAAGAAGTTCCGTGTATTGCAGCGGAAGACACACGCAGAACACGCCAACTGCTGACGCATTACGAGATTCACCCCACATTGATCAGCTTCCACGAGCATAACAAAACCGAAAAGATTCCGGTACTGCTTGCCAAACTGACCGCAGGCGACCTCGCTCTCGTTTCCGATGCCGGCACACCGGTCATCAACGATCCGGGGTATGAGCTGGTATTGGCAGCAATCAACGCCGGGCATCGCATCGTGCCAATTCCCGGTGCGAGCGCCCCGATTTCGGCACTGATCACTTCCGGCTTGCCCCCCGATTCCTTCTTGTATCTGGGGTACATTCCCCGCAAGGCGGCAGCAAGAAAACGCAAACTCGAAGAAATCAGCCCCTACCCTTTTACCATGATCTTCCTCGAGACCCCGCAAAGACTGCTCACAACCCTCAAAAGTATGCTTGCCATCCTGGGAGACCGCCGCATTGCTGTTGCCCGTGAACTGACCAAACTTCACGAAGAAATTTACCGGGGTACAATCAGTCAGGCAATGGCTCATTTTTCATCCCAAACGGTTCGGGGAGAAATCACCCTGGTCGTCAGCGGGGCTTCCGCCCATCTCACCCGGCAAAAATGGGAACAGCCGGCATTGCTCCATGCTTTATCCGAAGCGCTGGCAGCCGGCAGCAAACCGGCAGATATTGCCCGGCAGCTTGCCCGGAAATCCGGCTGGGAACGAAGGGAAATTTACGATTTGCTTACTGAAATTCAAAACCATTCCATCACGGAGAAATCAGAATGAACCTGGATGATTCCAACAGCTATTCGACAATTGACAAAGAGAAAATGATCAATGAAATTCGTGACCTTCCTGCCCAGCTTCAGCGTGCATGGGAAGCGGGTATGCAAAAGCCTCTGCCATCCTACACCGGCATCGAGCGCATCCTGATTGCCGGCATGGGCGGGTCTGCCATCGGAGCGGATTTAATCTCGGCATATCTCTCCCCCGTTTGCGAAATCCCCATCGTCGTACACAGAAATTACGGGCTACCCGCATGGGCGAAAGGGCAAAAAACCCTGGTCATTCTTTCTTCCCATTCCGGAAACACCGAAGAAACCCTCTCGGCATGCCGGCAGGCAATCGAAAACCAGTGCCGGCTTGCAGCCATAACCACCGGCGGCAAGCTGAGCGAACTTGCCAGCGAGCACAATTTCCCATGCTGGAAATTCCGGCATGACGGGCAGCCGCGGGCAGCTGTCGGGTATTCTTTCGGGATGATTCTCGCCATGCTCACCCGCCTGAACCTGCTCCCCAATCCGGAGAAAGATTTACTGGATGCTGTGAACCAAATGCGCATGCAGGAAAAAACCTTGCTACCTGATGTGCCTGTCTCCAAAAATCCGGCAAAACGGGCAGCCGGGCAATGGCTGGGGCGCTGGATTGCCGTAATTGGCGCCGATTTTCTGGCACCTGTTGCCCGCCGCTGGAAAGGCCAGGTCAACGAAGTTGCCAAAACATGGGCACAATTCGACACCCTCCCGGAAGTGGATCACAATACCCTGGCTGGTGTTTCCAACGCTGCCAATGCCGTCCTCCATACCATGGTCGTTTTCCTGACTGCCCCGGCATGCCACCCGCGGAACATCCTGCGTACAAAGCTGACCAAAAAAGCCTTCATGCTCGAAGCACTGAACACAGACCTGTACGAAGCACAGGGCAGCTCGCGTCTGGCTCAGATGTGGACGGCGATTCACTTCGGTGATTATGTTTCCTATTACCTGGCAATCGCCTATCAGGTCGACCCCACCCCCATACCCGCAATCGAGGGCTTCAAAGCCGAACTCAATCAATTCGATTGAACCAACGTCAACAACATCCTGCCCGGAGAAAATACACCGGGCAGTTTTTTTATCTTCCCCTCTGCACCCGGTATTTCCTGTTCGATTGAACCGCAATGGTCGTCATCCGCTGTCACTGTCATACGAACCGCATCGGTTCCTCCCCGCACCTATTGACCTCCCGAACAATTTGAGACTATACTATTTATATCAGAACCATCCGTCACGTTTTTTCATCCAGAACTTGTCAGGAGGCAAAGTATGGGCTTCGTTTTTACATGGTTCGGGCATGGAACTTTTGGTTTGGAAACAGACGGTTTTCATATTCTCATCGACCCCTACTTCACAGGAAACCCGGCAGCCAGCACCTCTGCCGATAAAGTCGAAGCAGACTTTATCGTTGTCAGCCACGGGCATGGCGACCACATTTCCGATGCTGTGCCGATTGCCCGAAGAACCGGCGCTTTGATCATTACCAACTTCGAAATCGCCAACTGGCTTGGCAGCCAAAACCTGAACGTCCATCCCCAGCATATCGGTGGTGGCTTCCATTATCCATTCGGCTATCTGAAACTCACCCAGGCGCTGCACGGTTCCAGCCTGCCGGATGGCTCATATGGCGGCAGCCCTGCCGGCATTTTGATCACGACCAACGACAACGAGAAAATTTATTTCGCCTGCGATACCGGGCTTTTCGGCGATATGCAACTAATCGGCGACGAAGGCATCGAGCTGGCGGTACTGCCAATCGGGGATAACTTCACCATGGGCCCCGATGATGCCTTGCGTGCCGTCAAGCTGCTGCGCCCGAAACACGTCATCCCCGCACATTACAGCACGTGGGATATCATCCGACAAGACCCGATTGCCTGGGCTGCACGCGTTTCCAATGAAACCGGCACACACGCACATGTATTAAACCCCGGCGACAGTTTCAGCCTTTGAGAAAGCAGAAAACGATCATCATGAATCTCCGTCGAAGACAACTCGAAGAACAGCAAGCCCGCCGGGAGGGCCGCCTGCCCCCCGGTCAATCGCTCACCGTCAAATTCCCTATTCTCCACTACGGAGAAATTCCCGGTTTCGATCCGGCAACCTGGCACTTTCGGATTTGGGGCGAAGTGGAAAACGAACTGACCTGGAACTGGGATGAATTCATGCAGCTTCCCCGCACCAAAGTCATCCTGGATGTTCATTGTGTTACCCGCTGGAGCAAACTCGATACGCTATGGGAAGGCGTTTCCATCCGGCAGCTGATAAATTCCGGTATCCTCACGCTCAAACCGGAAGCCGCCTTCGTCATCCAGCATGCAGAATACGGATACACGACCAATCTTCCCCTGAAAACCGTGTTGCAGGAAAATTTTCTGCTCGCCACTCATTACAACGGCAGCCCGCTGACCCCGGACCACGGGTTTCCCCTGCGTGCGGTCGTGGGGTTCATGCCGGGGAAGAAACCGCACAAGACCCCCTATTTCTGGAAAGGCGCCAAATGGCTGCGTAGTCTGGAATTCGCCGCGAAAGACCATCCCGGTTTCTGGGAACAGGCAGGTTATCACAACGAAGCGGATGTTTGGCGGGAACAACGCCGGGCATGAAGTCGGAGTCCGTCGTTGATTAACCGGCGGTGACAGCCAGCCGGCACAGGCAAGCCCCTGCCCTGGCGTTTTTCACCCACACCGCCGGATTCATTTCCCCCGTAAAGCACCGATGGCGTAATCCTCATCCTGATAAATCAAATTCAGCTGCGGGCAGCCCGCCGCAGGGCTGCCTTTTGGCAATATCGCCATCGTGATTCCCTCTCTTGCGAAATCGTCCAGCATCGGACAAGCCTTGTTTTTCTTCGGGGTTTGATAAAACGCCTGCGCAAACCGGTAACGCCGGTACCACTCGATGACTTCATCATCCTTGTACGGGATGGATTTGAAATCGACATATTGCGGAAGTCCCGTTGCCAAACGAAAGTCCTGCATTTTTAGCGGCGTGAGAACCTGCTGCGCCGGCAACTCTGCCGCACGCAAATAAGCATAAACCCGGTATTCGGGAGCCTGGTACTTTTGCCGGGCATTCATCACCGATTTGGCAAGCCCCGCGCCAGCCAGAAGGGCAACACACAGCAAACCCGCACGAAAAACCAGCCGGCGATGCGCTGCCAGCCAATCCGAAGCTTTGTCGAGCGCTTTGACAAGTCCTGCACCGGCGATGACTGTCATCGAAACCGGCACCAACACCGTGGAAATCCGCCAGGGAAAAATCAACGACAGCGAGATGCTCTCCGTAAAATACACCACAGCGGTCAGGCATACTGCGCTGAGCAACAATCCGGTCAGGATTACCAGCAATTTTCCTGCCGGTTCTTTGAAAGAAAATCCGTGCTTCCGGCTATTTACCACCAGCAACAAGACAGCAGCCAAAACGATGGCCAGCTTCACCGGCACAGTGGCATTCATCCAGTGAGAAATCAATGCATGGTGAGGAATGCGTTTCAACACCAGGATTTTGTGAGCCTGGGCATTTGCCAACCGGTCGGAAGAAACGAAAATCCGCAGCGTATTCACCAAAACCGGCAGCACCCCCGCCAATGCCCCTGCCCCAATCAGCAAAGCGCCTTTAATCGAACGCGTTTCGGCAAACATCAGCCCCGCATAAATCAGCGTCAGCACGCCGGCTGTCAAAAGGTATGTCGGATGGATGACCGCAGCAAGCACCAAAAGGACAACAGCCCGACGGATGCGCTTGCCCAGAAAGCAGCTGATCGAAATCAGCAGCAAAACACCAAAGGCGCTCGGCTGCAATACTGCGCCCAGCAAACGCTGGTTCGCCACACCGCCATCCGGCAGAAAATTCCAATCCGGCCCGCCTGCCCGCAAAAACAAATATCTCACAGCAGAAGAATTGATTGTAATCAGCAGCGTATACAGCAAGAAATCAGCTTGCCGTGTCCGCGGAATATGCCAAACCTGACGGCTGATCGCTGCCAGGCTGAATAAAACCCCCGCAGCCAACAAGCCAAAAACCGCATAAAAAACCTCACTGTGGCGCAAGAGTGTGAACAAAACGAACACAATTGCACTGAATACCGGGGCAGGGTCGACGGTGTTGGCAAGCCAGTCGCCAGCCAAAAAGCCGTAATTTGCCCTGGCATAGCCGTGCAAAAAATACTGGTTTTGATTCGATGTAAAAAGAGGCGCCTGCGAATAAGCCAGCGTAAAAAGCAGCCCCCAAAAAGCGTAAACAGCCGGTTTTCCCCGCAAGACAAGGCTGCGGAAATGATCATAAAAATCGCCTGCCCTCTTCCGCATTACCGCTCCACGATGGTGGCTGAACCGCGCTTGATTTGATAGGTATCGAAATCTCTCGCAATCCTGGTATTCGGAAAAACCGCCCTGGCTTCATCCAGAACGTCCCGCTCACGGTAACGGCGGGAAAGATGGGTCAGGATCAAACTGCCTACATGGGCATCTCTGGCGAGTTCAGCCGCTTTTTCCGCTGTAAGATGAGCAAACTTTTGTGCCATATCTTCTTCGGTTTTGAGATACGTCGCTTCGATTACCAGGGTATCGGCACCCATCGCAAAGGGGAGTAAATCACTGGTATGGCCGGTATCCCCGATGTAAACAAGGCGGGTACCGCGGCGAACATCGCCAAGCACCTGCTCCGGATAAATCGTCCGTCCGTCCGGCAATCTCGCTTCCAGGCCATTCACCAAATCACGCCTCCATGGTCCGGGAGGAATCCCCAGCGCTTCAGCTTTTTCGACCAGAAAAGGTCTGTGAGAACGCTCTTGAAAAACATACCCGAAGCAATCCGGTCCGCGATGCCGAACGGGAAATGCCTCGACAGTAAAACCGGGTTCATCGTAAAGCATCCCCGGTTCGACCTTGCGGAAGCGCAAATCAATCGGCGGGCGCAGCCCGCGCAGCACCACTCCCAACAGCAAATCACGAATGCGATCGAGGGCATATTCTCCGGCAGCGATTTCCAAATCTCCGATGGTTTCCCAGCGCATCAAAGTCGACAACAGCCCTCCCAGCCCAAGGATATGATCAAGATGGCTGTGGGTGATTAAAATCCGGTTGAGATGTTTGAACCCCATCCCGGATTTGAGAATTTGGCGCTGAGTGCCTTCTCCGCAATCAATCAAAAACCGGTGTTCATCATGTTTGATCACCTGAGCAGACAATCCCCTGTGTACGGATGGTGCCGATGCTGATGTTCCCAAAAAAATTAATTCGAACAAGATCAACCTTTCATTGTTTTCGGATGGATTATCGTGGGCTAATTCTACCTCAACTTGGAAAGGGATTGACATTACCGCCGGAAAAGAAAGTTCATCATGACAACAAATCAATCATGCTATAATCCGAATAACGCAACTTTTGCATATTACTAATACACCCATATTTTTCCGAAAAGGGATACTTTTCAGATATTAAAAAACAAATCCTATGGCAAGAAAAAACCAGTCCCGCTCAAAATCGCGCAAAAAGGGCTTTTCACTATTCAGGAACAAGAAACGCTCATCGAGGTCGCGCGGCAATACTTCATGGAAAGACAAGCTGCTCGCTCCCTTGAAGAACTTTCGTTTATTCGATGGTGAAATCAGCCTCGACCGGAAGCTGGACATCACCGGTGCCTTGATGATCTTTGTCGGCGGAATCACACTCATCGGTTTGTTGACCACCGACCGCGGCCAGCTCCTTGGAAAATGGGTTTCCATCCTTGCACAAACCGTTGGCTGGGGAGTGTATTTGCTTCCCGCTGCGCTGATACTCTTCGGGTTCTGGCTGGTACTGCGGAATTTCGAAAAACTGCCCAATCTATCCGTCGAACGCGGTGTAGGCGGTTTGCTCCTGTTTCTGTTCATTCTGACAGCCATGCACTTCATCCTCTTCCCTGACAGCCAGGATACCGCGTTCGAAATCGCCCAAGCGGGTAAAGGCGGCGGCTATCTCGGCGGCATACTCAATTCAATGCTCAATACATGGCTGGGTATTGGAGGCACAGCGATTACCCTGATTGCCTGGTTTCTGATTGGCCTGACCATTTTCCTCGATGTTCCCATGGCCAGCCTTTTCCGCTGGATTCGCCCCCTGACCACGAAAATACAGGAAGCATGGAACGATTATCAGGCAAGGCAAAAAGCCGGCGTATCCGCTACCTTCCAAACTACACCGGCCGAAAAACAGCCCCGCACCCCGGAACAAGCAACCAAATCTGCAGTTCAAAACCACACCCGGGCAGAAGCAACACCGGAAACGACAGATGAAGAAGAAGTACCCCGCACCTGGGTGCTGCCGCCATTGGAAGAATTGCTGCAAAAAGGAGATACATCGCTGATTGGGGATGACTTCGACAAACAACGTGCAGAATTAATCGAAGAAACGCTGGCATCCTTCGGTGCACCCGCGCGCGTCGTGGAAATCAACCGAGGTCCGACAATTACCCAATTTGGCGTCGAACCGTTGTTCATCGAAACCCGCGGCAGGCGGGTACGCGTCCGCATCGGAAAAATATCCGCACTTGCCGATGACCTGGCGCTTGCCCTGGCTGCCACCCGCATCCGGATTCAGGCGCCGGTACCCGGCAAAGGTTTCGTTGGTATCGAAGTCCCCAACGACGATGTCGCCATTGTAACGCTGCGCGACAGCATCGAAAGTAAAGCTTTCCGGCGGCTGGAAGGCAGACCACTACGCTTTTCCATCGGGCAGGATGTCTCCGGGAATGCTGTTGCTGCCGATTTGGCAGCCATGCCCCATTTGCTCATCGCCGGCACAACCGGCTCCGGGAAATCGGTTTGCGTCAACGCCCTGATCGCCTGCCTGCTCATGCACAACACACCCGACGACCTGCGCATGATCATGGTCGATCCGAAACGCGTCGAGCTGACAGGCTACGACGGCATTCCGCACCTGCTTTCCCCCGTTGTTGTCGATCTCAAACGCGTGGTCGGCGCACTACAATGGGTTACCCGTGAAATGGATCAGCGTTACCAGCGGTTCGCAGAAAGCGGCACCCGAAATCTGGAAGACTACAACAAGCGCATGCTGGATGAAGGCAAACGCAAACTGCCCTATCTGCTTGTCGTCATCGATGAGCTGGCAGATTTGATGATGCTTGCACCGGACGAAACCGAAAAAACAATCACACGTTTGGCGCAAATGGCACGCGCCACTGGCATTCACATGGTCATATCTACCCAGCGCCCCTCGGTGGATATCGTCACGGGGCTAATCAAAGCCAATTTTCCGGCTCGCATCGCTTTTGCCGTTGCTTCCAGCGTCGACAGCCGGGTCATCCTGGACCAGCCCGGCGCCGAACGCCTGCTTGGCAGCGGCGATATGCTTTTCCAGGCACCGGACGCAGCAGCGCCCATCCGCCTGCAAGGCGTTTTCGTTTCCGACCAGGAATTACAGCGAATCGTCCAGTTCTGGCGAAATCAGGCAGGCTACGCATCGCCGACATCCGCTTTCAGCTCCCCATCCGGAATACCCGATGCCATCCCCGGCAAAGTACCGCTCAAACAAATGCCGCTCTGGGAAGACATGCAGGAAGAAGAAAAGAAAGACCCCCTGCTCGACGAAGCAATTGACCTCGTCCGCAGACGGGGGCGCGCTTCCATCTCCATGCTCCAGCGCCGGCTGCGCATCGGCTACACCCGCGCCGCCCGCCTGATTGAAACCATGGAAGAAAAAGGCATCGTCAGCGAACCGCTGGCCGGTTCCCAGCACCGTGAAATTCTGGATTACGGGGAAGCCGCACCCCCGGCTGACGGCGGGTAAAGCATCCGGCGCACCAGACAAACCCTTTTCCGAAAACAAAACCCCATCCCGCAAGCAGGCAGACCCTGCTGCCCTGCCCGCATGCCACCGGCTGAATCATAAAAATCATGAACGTTTCCTGATATAATCGATACCACTATGCGTTACAAAAAACTAATGATTCCCTTTTTGATTCTGGATGCACTGATCATCCTTGCAGTGCTTCTTTACCAGCTTCCCCCGGTCCAAAACAAACTGGCATGGCGGATCGACAGCATCCGGGCAAAAATCAAATACGCACTCAACCCGCCGGAAGAAGCGGTTTTCACCCCTCAAAATCAGGGGACAAGTGTCAGCGAAATCGTACAGGAAACACTGACCGCCCTGGCTCCGGCGACAACCCCCACACCTTCACCTTACCCGGCAACACCCACAGCGACCAAACCCGGGCCCACGCAAACGCCATTCCCGACCGATACACCGACCATCACCCCGACCCCGCTGCCCACAAAGGTCGTGCTCAAAGGCGTTGTCCACGAGTTCCAGAAATGGAATAACTGCGGTCCGGCTAACCTCGCCATGGCACTTTCCTACTGGAAATGGAAAGGAGACCAGCGAGACACCGCGGCTTTTCTGAAACCCAATCAGCGCGACAAAAACGTGATGCCCTACGAATTGACAGCCTTTGTCAACAAAGAAACCGACTTCAAGGCTCTTTGGCGTCCCGGCGGCGATTTGGATTTACTTAAGCGCCTGATTGCAGCGGGATTTCCCGTCATCATCGAAAAAGGGTTCGAAGGACCCGGGTTCGACGGCTGGATGGGACATTATGAACTGCTCAGCAGTTACGATGACAAAAAAGCCCGCTTTCTCGCCCAGGATTCTTACATCATGCCCAACCTCCCCGTCCCTTACGAAGACGTGGAAAAATACTGGCAGCACTTCAACTACACTTTCGTTCTCGTTTACCCGCCCGAACGGGAAAACGAAGTGCTTGATCTTCTCGGCCCCCTCGCAGATGAAACATCCAGCTACCAGCTCGCTGCGCAGAAAGCCTCGGAAGAAATCTTTTCCAGTGAAGGCAGAAGAAAAGCGTTCGCATGGTACAACCGGGGCACGAATCTCGTCTATCTCGATGACTATGCCGGTGCCGCACAAGCCTACGATAACTATTTCAAAATCTACGCCACGCTGGACAGCAAGAAAGTCAACCTTCCCTGGCGTAACGTGTGGTACCAGACCGGTCCCTACTGGGCATATTTCTATACAGGCCGCTATTACGATGTCATCAATCTGGCAACGACGACGATTGCCGCCGTCAGCGAACCCGCCATCGAAGAAACCTGGTACTGGCGGGCAATGGCAAAGGAAGCGCTGGGCGACAAACAAGGCGCGATTGCCGATTTGGAAAAAGCCGTAGAACTGAACAGCCACTTCGGAAGCGCCCAACGCGCGCTAGACCGCCTTCGCGGCGGATAACCGATACAATAAAAACGACCAAACTGATTGAAAAAATGATGGTGAAAATCCTGCATTTCGCTGATGCGCACATCGACATGGCACGTTACGGCAGGCGTGACCCTGAAACGGGGATGCCCGTCCGTGTACTCGATTTTCTCAAATCTCTCGATACGATTATCGCTGCTGCCCTGGATGAAAAAGTCGACCTGGTGATTTTCGCCGGCGACGCCTATAAAGACCGCAACCCGACCCCGTCCTTTCAACGGGAGTGGGGCAAACGCATCATGCGCCTTTCCCGCGCCGGTATCCCCACGCTGCTTTTGGTCGGAAACCACGACCTTTCCCCTTCGCACGGACGTGCCCACGCGCTGGATGCCTTTTACACACTGGAAGTTCCCCATGTATACGTCATCGACGAGCCTGTATTTCTCACCCAGGACGACCTCGAAGGATTGCCCGTTCAAATCATTGCTATCCCGTGGCTGTCACGCTCCGGGATCATGGCAAAGATGAACATTCAGGAAAAGAATGTTGAGGAAATTTACGGCCAGATGGAAGAAAAGATTTCCAAACTTGTCAGCCACTGGCTCGAACAAACAAACCCGTCCATCCCGACCATCCTTGCCGCACATGCCTCGGTACAAGGAGCAGTGTATGGCGGCGAACGTCTGGTGATGCTTGGCAGAGAAATGACTCTTCCCCTCTCCCTGCTGCGAAGCCCAAAACTGGATTATGTAGCCCTTGGCCACATTCACAAAGCCCAGGACCTGAACGAAAACGGGCATCATCCGGTTATTTACCCCGGCTCGATTGAGCGGGTCGATTTCGGAGAAGCCGAAGACGACAAATTTTTTGTAATCGCCAATGTCGATAAGGGAAAAACAACTTACGAATGGAGAGAACTGAAAGACATTCGCCCATTCATCGACCTGAACATCACCCTGAAAGACACGGAAAATATCACCGGGCAGCTGCTTAAAGTGCTGTCTGATGCCGGGGAAATCAGGGAAGCCATCGTCCGCCTGACCATCGAATATCCGCGTGAACTGGAACCCAAAATCGATGATTCAGCCCTCTATAAAGCCGCTTCGGAAGCCTTCGAATTTCATCTGATTAAACACCCGGTGGAAACAGCATCCCGCGCGCGCATACCAGGCGGAAAAAGCATCAGCAATCTTTCGCCGCTTGAATTGCTCGACCTGTACTGGAAGGCAGTCCATCTCGATGACGAAACAAGATTACAGCATCTCAGGAAAATGGCTGAAGAAATCATCCGGGAAACAACAATCAACTAAGAGCGCAGCGTTTTCTGCGCTCTTGTTTCGTTACCGCAATCTGCAAACGCCAGCAGCCTCAACTACGGGAAACGCATCACCTGAATTTCCGAACTCCAATCACCCGCATCTGTTCCCGTATGATAATGTCCGTTTCCCCGCAAAATGAACCTGCCCGTACCATTCGCCGTCAGGTCGATCCCCATTGTCCCAGGTCGGTTTTTTTTGGGACCGGATGGGGGGCCTTGACAGAGACCCATCGGTTTTTAACACAATTATTTGAATCCGATCAGCGGTTTGCCAGCCCCATTGATTTCAG
>CAYWFK010000043.1:0-23829 GCA_964457375.1 uncultured Anaerolineales bacterium | reverse complement strand
TTGTATCCAGTGCTGCCTACGATGAAATAGCCCCGGAGATTAACATTGTCGTCGTAACACAAGCCTCTGTCCGCTATATGCATTGCTGGTTACGTTCTATCTTCTCATCTACCCTGCACAGAAATCTTGTGCGGTTTAATCTCTTCTAACTGTTGTGCTTCTCTTTGCCGCGCCCGGTACAAGTCACAACGCATCTGTAAGTTCATCCAAAATCCTGCTGTTGTTTCAAAGTAATTGGATAGCCGTAATGCAGTACTGGGGGTGATACCTCGCTTCCCGTTAATCAACTCATTGATGCGTTGATACGGGACGTGAATCCCCGCAGCCAGTTCTCTCTGCGTTATTCCCATTGGCTGCAAGAACTCATCCCGCAGTATCACTCCGGGATGTGTTGGTTCTCGGTTCGTTGGTATTCTTATCATGTCTCTATACCTTTTACTCAGTGGTAATCTGTGATTTCCACTTCTTCCGGCCCGGCTTCCGTCCAGATAAAGCATATTCGATACTGGTCGTTGATGCGGATGCTATGCTGACCTCGCTGATCCCCTTTCAAGGATTCCAGATGATTACCCGGTGGAATTCGCAGGTCATCCAATGCTTCGGCGGAGTCAATCTGGTCAAGTTTCCTGGCCGCTATTTTCCACAAGTCTCGTGGACAGGCTTTTCGGGCCACTTTTGAATTGAATTGATTTAACGAAAACACAAACTATCCCTTTCGATATACGTTCGTCAACCTTCAATACTCTTTGATTTCCCCCTCATAATTCCGGGCTTTTTTCATCAGCGGCCCTTTTGCACCCATTGTGAAAGCGATATCGCTACTTCTGATAGACAGCAATTTCATTCCGGTTTCCAGGTCGAATTGTTTCATCATATCGCTGGTTAAAAAAACAGTTCCGGTCTTTGTAATTTCTGCCCAACAATAATAACGCCCTTTATATTTTACAAACTCCCCGGGTGGAATTTTATACTCAGCCAGTTCTACTGTATCCTTCAAGATATTCCCGATTTTGGAATCATACAATAATCCCCTTCTGGTAACGATGAATCCCCCTGTTGTTTTACTCCCGGAAATCAAATAAACCTTTTTCTCAGAAGCAATATCGTATTCCTTCACAGCCATAGGCGGTATATTGACGGATAAATCACGATTAATGATTGATATTCCGAAAATAAATTTACCCCCCTTGTTCATTTGCGGCATCGAATTTTCTCCTTGATTTCATTTTCTTCTATTGTGTAAAATCTGCCGATTATATTTTCCGCGGCATCCCAAACCAAAAACATACCCTCACCCATTCCCGGCCATCGCACCCTGATTGTTCCACGCTCCCAACACCACTTGCCATCAAAGAGTCGCTCATCTTGCTGGTTACCGTAGCAAAATAGAAATGTCCTGTTTAGGCAAGAGAACACGAGTGCGCCAGATTAAATTCACCGCCCCACATCGTGCCGGCAGGCAAGCCAACGCCGGTAACCGCTTTTCAGCCTGCCGGCAGGCTGTCGAGGGCCAACACCCGTGGACAATTGCGCTTCTCCCCTGCCGCTGCACTCACTCCTACTCGGCAAACACTTCGTAATGCGCCACTTTCTCTTCGAACTCCAGCAAAAACTGCTTGTCTTCCGGATAATACTTTGCCTTTTCATAATCCTCTCCGGCAAAATTCCGGATGACTTCCAAATCATCCCAAAACGTAATCAGCGTAAAATGTGCTTCGCTCCCCCGAATAGCCCTCAAAAAAACAAGTTTGACAAACCCTTTCGTCTTGCGATAATCCGGGATTGCCCGTTTTCTCATAAACTCCGTATACGTTTCGAAATCTTCAATCTTCGTCCGACCATGCCATATTCTTGCAATCATCGCTGCTCCTTTCCGGATAACACTACGCCCTATAATCCCTTCCGGCTGAACCAATCTCTCCGTCTGCCGCCAGTTGCAAACCTGCCCGTAATCCGGCACTACTACCGGCATTTCCGTTTGGCCAGACAATTATATTATTAATATCATAAACCACCGAAAAAAAGCAATCATTTTCACACCCCCGTCGGCATACACCGCCAGCCATTCATCCCGATATGGCAGGCAGCAAGCAAGGATCAGATGGAATAACAACATGGAAAAGGATACGCACCGATTAATCATTGACCGGAGTTTTACGGGTATGGTAGAATTCCACCACCCCCGCCCCCATCGTCTAGTGGCCCAGGACGTAGCCCTCTCAAGGCTAAAACGGGGGTTCGAGTCCCCCTGGGGGCACTTCCGTTCTATCACACACGCCCGGCATCAAGCGTGTGTTTTTGTTTTCCCCGCTCCAAAGCACATCCGGAACGCCTGTGCACAACGCCCCGTGCTTCCCAATAGATCAAACCCCGCTGAATGCAGAGAAACCCCCGTCTACCGGAACGACGATACCGGTGACGAATTGCGAAGCCGGAGAAAGCAGCCAAAACATCGCCCCCAGCAAATCATCAGGGTCGCCGAAGCGTCCCATCGGTGTATGATCGATGATTGTTTTCCCGCGCGGGGTAAGTTCATCACTTTCCGCATCCATCAGCAAAAACCGGTTCTGTTTCGTCAAAAAAAAGCCGGGCGCCAGTGCATTAACGCGAATGCCGGGGGTGTACTCCTGTGCCAGATGAACCGCCAGCCACTGCGTAAAATTGCTCACGGCAGCTTTGGCACCGGAATACGCAGGGATACGCGTCAGAGGACGAAAAGCAGCCATCGAAGAAATATTGAGAATAACCCCGCTGCCCTGCTCCGCCATGATGCGCCCGAATATCTGGCTGGGCAGCAATGTACCCAGAAAATTCAGGTTGAAAACCCAGCGGAGAGCATCCGCCGGCAAATCGAAAAAGGACAAATCCGCCGAAGTCGTCGCTTCTTTCCTGTTGCCGCCCGCACCATTCACCAGAATATCCACCCGGCCGAATTCCCGCCGGACGACACCGGCTGCCGTTTCGATACTTGCCGCATCCAGCACATCGCAATAAATTGCCGTAGCCTCGCCGCCGTCATGCCGGATTTCATCAACCACCTTTCCGGCAGCATCCAGCGAGATATCCAAAACAGCGACTTTCACACCGGCTTTCGCCAGCGCCTTACCCATCACCGAGCAGAGCACCCCGCCGCCGCCGGTGACTACTGCCACACTGCCTTGCAAATCGAACAATTGGGCTACAGATAGTGAATCGATTGGTTTCATATTGAATTCCATTTCCTGATAAATACTCGACAAAATCAAGCCGGCAGGGAAACGCCTTCACGCAAACCGGGCGGCACCCGTTTTCCGGCGCACACAACACAACATTGCTTCACAAGCTCACGAAGCAGCCTCCATGCTTTCGACAAACGGCGCAAGGTGCCGCCTGAAATGCGCCTGCAAATACGTATCGTAAAGATCGAGGTGCTCCGCCAGCGTTTCTTTCAGCTTTGCCCCGTAAACATCGAGCACCGAACCAAACGTAACATGCAACACCTGCCGGGCATCGAACCGGGTAAACATTTCAGATAGCTGCTCATCGCTCAAACCGTCAGCATGAGGAACATTTTCGAGATGTGCCGAAACATGGTAGGTAACCTTGTCGTGCTCGTAACGGGAACGGGCAAAATCCAGTATTTCGCGAAAGAAAACGGGGTCCGTGGCAGCAATCACACGCAGCGCTTCCAGGTAACTCGTTCCGGCAGTTTTGACATGCACAAGATTGTGCGTTTGGTGTGCAATGCTGGCATAGATGCTGAACTTGTCGGAACCGGTATGAATGCTTAGTTTATAACCGCCAATCGCATGCATCACGGCAACATGTCGTTCCAGTTCACGGTCGAACTCATCGAGGTCCCCGATATAGTCCACGCCCTTTTCAAAGCTGCCGATGAAACGCGGCGCCAGCGAAACAAAAGGCACATCAAGCCGCCTCAGTTCGTTGGCAATGAAACAATGCTCTGCCGGGCTGGTAGGCGTATCGGTTTCATCCACAGATGCTTCCAGGTCGAAACGCGTTACCTTGCCAACCAGATAATCGGAGATTTCCTTGATGTGAGCAATCGCCCGCCCGTATTTTGCCGCAGCCCTGAGCAATATCTCCTCGTCGAACTGCACGGCAAAATCACTCGTCAAAAAGGGAGCCTCCCCGTAAAGTTTCATCCATTCCTGCCAGGTAATCTTCAGCGCATCCCATGGCAGCTTGCGGACTTTCTCCCGCAGCGTTTCCGGAGAATCCGTATAAGCATCGTTATCCACATAATCATTGGGATCAATCGTATAAAAGCTGTATCCTGCTTCGATGAAAGGCGGCAAGTCAGCGATTTCCTTGACGTGGTCTGCATCGGCTCCCCAGGGTTCCCGCCAGTCAGCTTCGAAAACAGCCCACATGGCATCATCGAGCACAATTTGGGGCGTGCGTCCGGTGCGGGCATTTTCACGCACAGACTGCTGGGCAAAGACGGGGGCAATCCCCGTTCCGGAAACAGCGGAAATATGCCCGGGGGTTGCCATTCCCAGCCGGTCACCGAAACCAAAGGAAGTTGCCAGCCCAAGCGGTTGAGGATTCAGCCAGGGAAGACGCTTTCTCAAAACGGCCGCATTTTGGGCTGTCAGCGGGCAAACATAAACCCCGTCCCGCTCTTTCCCTTCGAAGCCGGTTGTATCGCCGTCGACACGCAGGACTTTTCGTGACGTGTTTCCTTCCCGTTCAAGCGTATAAGTAGTATGTTCGTATTCGACAGGATTCATGATATCCTTTCAGCCTTGCCGGTTATGGGAACCGACGACCGTTATATAACGAGAATCAGAGTCTATAAGCATTTTTGGCAAGATCATAAGTCATAACACGCACCATTTCGTGCGCATCGGTTTCATCGATGACATGGCTCACAAGCAAACCGGCAACCCAATTGCAAACCGCCCTGCGCCACAAATCATGGCGTGCGGGAATAGACGGGAAAGCGCGTGTATCGTCGTTGAATCCGACGGTGTTATACACCCCCGCAGTCTCGATAACGCTTTCGAAAAAGCGCTTCATCCCGTTGAGCGAATCGAAGAACCACCAGGGCGGACCAAGTTTGAGCGCGGGGTAATGCCCGGCAAGCGGCGCCAGCTCACGGGCATACGTCGTCTCATCCAGGGTGAAGAGAATCAATGTCAGACGCGGGTCTGCCCCGAAACGGTCGAGTAGAGGTTTGAGATTACGGGTAAATTCGCTGGCAATAGGAATATCCGCCCCCATATTGGGCCCAAATTTCGCAACAATATCAGGGTTATGGTCACGGTAAGCACCGACATGCAATTGCATCACCAACCCGTCCTCGGTAGACATGCGGGCCAGCTCGATAAGCATATGCCCCATGAAACGTATGTCATCACCATAGTTCACTTCGCCATTGAGCGCCCGCTGAAAAATCGCATCGGCTTCCGCATAGGAAAGCGTCCCGGTATAAGCCGTGGGGGCGGCGTGGTCTGTGGCTCTGGCACCCATGCTTTTGAAAAAGGTGCGGCGGTTTTCCAGTGCGGCAATCAGCGAGCGGAGGTCAATGACCTCGATACCCGCTGCTTCGCTGAGTTTGTCGATTTCGGTACGCCATCCGGGCGCATCGATGTTGATCACCGCATCGGGGCGAAAAGTGGGGCGAATACACCCGTCCCAGCCGGAAGAACGGATTTGCCGATGATATTCCAGGCTGTCCGCTGCCGCGTCGGTGGTGCACAAAACTTCGATATTGAACTGATGGTAAAGCATCCGCGGATTGAAATCCCCTGATTTTAGTTTTGCGTCAATCTTGTCGTAAACCGCCTGCGCATTCGCACCGCACAATCTTTCGGTAATATCAAACACATTCGCCAGTTCATCCAACAGCCAGATTCCGGTAGGTGTTCCGCGAAAAAGGTGAAAATTATCCGCAAAAATCTGCCAGATTTTACGGTGGTCTTGCTCCGTCTTTCCCCCGTCGCAGCGCGGAATACCAAGCTGTTCCAGGGAATATCCCTGCGAATACAACATACGAAAAATGTAATGATCGGGGATCAAAAACAACTCCGCGGGAGAGCCGAAGCGAAAATCAGGGTCAGCAAACAACCGCGGATCGACATGTCCGTGCGGACAAATCAGGGGCAGGTTCTTGACAGAATCATAAAGTTCACGGGCTGCAGCGCGCTGGCCGGGGTCCGGAGAAAAATAACGGTCAGGATGTCGTTTCATGGTTAGCCTCGCTTTGCTGCCTGGTAGATTGCCAGCACCGCAGCCAAACTGCGTCGTCCTTCGCTGCCATTTACCAGTGGAGATTTGTTTTGACGAATAGAGTCGATGAAATCGGCAATGATGCCGATATGCCCGCTCAGCGGAATGGCTTTCGGGTCACCACCGGCAGCAGCCATGGTTGCCGGTACCGCACCGGAGCCTGCACGTGCGGGTTCCCCGCCCGCAGAACGCCATCTTACCGGGTCTTCTCCTTCGATTTGAATACCGCCTGCGGTGCCGTAAATTTCCAGCCGGTGAGGAAAGCCCGGCGCTGCCGTGGTGGTTGCGCTGATGGTCGCCAGTGCGCCGTTTTCGAAACGCAATGCGGCGGTCAGGGTATCTTCAACTTCGATGGCATGATGCAGGGTAACCGCGTGTGCCACAGTCTCTACCGGATTGCCCAGATACCAAAGAAGCAGGTCGACAAGATGAATACCCTGATTCATCAGCACGCCGCCGCCATCCTCCGCCCAGGTACCGCGCCATGCAGCCTGGTCATAATAACCTTGGGGACGGTAGTAAGGCACCGAAACGATACCCATGGTCGGTTTGCCAATTTCTCCGGCTTGCACGGCTGCCTTAACCCGCCGGAACAGCGGTTCAGCACGCCGCTGAAAAACCACGCCCAGTTTGACGTCAGCCCGGCGGCAGGCATCGAGCATGGCATCAGCATCTGCCAGGGTCAGCGCCATCGGCTTTTCGACAAGCACATGTTTTCCTGCCCGGGCAGCCGCGATTGCCTGCGCAGCATGCTGACCGCTGGGGGTACAAATGCAGACAGCATCGACCTCCGGATTCCGAAACACATCTTCCGGAGTTTGGCATGGCACGCCGAATACTTCCTCGATTTGGTCGAATCTCTCCGGGTTGTAGTACCCGACAGCGACCAAACGCGCCCCGCGGTCAGCGTTCGCTTCGATCGCCTTTCGATGGAAATCCGCCACAACCCCGGGTCCGAGAATGGCAAATCCAGTCATCGACTTAACCTTTGAGCATTCCCTCTCGCAATCCTTTGACGAAGAAATTACGCAGCAAGATGAAGGGAATGAAAATAGGCAACAAAGCCAAAATGAACATCGCACCAACCCGGCCATAAGCCATTGTTTGCAGTTCATCCCGAAGCCAGACAATTCCAACCGGAATTGTTTGCCATGTATTCTTCGTCATCAGGGTAGAGGCAAAGAGAAATTCCTGCCAGACGAACACAAAAGTGATCACAATCGTCGCTGCAAGTGCCGGTTTGGTGATTGGCAGCATTACTTTATACCATAACTGATATTCATTGCAGCCATCAATCGTTGCCGCATCGCGGATTTCCAAAGAAATCGTGGAAAAGGCACTGCGCATGATCAGCAGCCCCCACGGAAGATTGAGTGCAATATAAGGCAGGATGAGCCCCAACCATGTATTGCGGATATGTAAATTAATCTCAATCAGGTAAATGGGAACCAGATACATGATATAGGGAATCGTCAAAACGAAAATGACGCCCATGAACATCAGCTCTTTCCCCCGGAACTTACGCATCCCGAAGGCATAACCGCCCATTGCACTAAACAACGTTACCAAAAATACAGTCGAAAGTGTAATGACGATACTGTTGATGAAATAACGCAGCCCGCCATCCATTTCGGTAAGCACATATCGGTAGTTTTCGAGCGTAATCGAAGACGGCCAGAATGTCGGCGGAATCTGGTAAATATCCTTCGTCGTGCGCAGGGATGTTACCAGCATCCAGAAGGGCGGAAAGAGGAAAATCAGCGCACAGAGGATAGCCAGCGCATAAAAAATCGCAATCCGCCGACGGGCTGGCGTAGAAAACAATTCGATGACATATTCTTTCGCACGGGTAATCAGGTTTTTAATTTTATTTACGCTTGGATTTATCGTAGTCATTGTTTTATTTCTCCGGTATTTACGCCAGCCTGTTATTCCGTCGAAATGCTGTCAGGAGGAAACCGGCCGGCCTTTCTGGAACGATTCACGGGGTCATCATCAGAAGCGTTCAACTTTGCCTGGATTCAACAATTTGTTCAACAACCACGCCAACAACAGGATGATACCGGCAGTGATATAGGAAACCTGAGATGCCAGCCCCATGTCGAAACGCTGAAAAGCCGCTTTCCAGGCATACAGATAAAGGGTAAGCGTAGCAACCCCCGGTCCGCCTTGCGTTACCACTTGCGGCAGATCGAACACCTTGAGCGAATTGATGATGATCCAGATGCCGCTTGCCAGCAAGTAGGGTTTCAACAACGGAATGATGATGAAATAAACCTCCTGCCAAAAGCTCGCCCCGTCCACCTGGGCAGCCTCCCGGAAGCTCCTGGGGATGCCGTGAATACCGGAGAGGAAAATGATGAACGTGAACCCGATCATCTTCCACGAACGGATCAACACAAGCCCATACAGCGCCGTATTCGGATCCCCGAACCAGTTGCGGACGAGCACCCCAAGCCCGATATCCCGCAAAAACTGGTTGAAAATCCCCACATCCTGATGAAGGATCCAGCTAAAAGCAATCCCGGCCATCGAGAGGGCAACCACCATTGGCAAGTAAAAAATAATCTGAAAGATGGTTACTCCCTTGGTCAGCTCGCCAACGATAATCGCCAAAGCCAAAGAGACAACGAATGTAATCAGGATATAGGGTATTGCGAATTTAACCTGATTGATAAATGCAGTATGAAAGAGCGAATCATTCATTATTGTATCGGCATACCCGCTAAGCCCAATGAATGTGGGTACATCGTCCTTGGCATAGTTGAATTTTGTAAAACTCAAATAACCGGAATACAAAATTGGATAAAGGATAAATACGAACAAAAACAAAAACGTAGGCAGCAAGAAAACGAACAGACTGATTTTCTCATACCATATACGATATTTTTTTTCCATTTTGTTTGTTCCTTACACAATATCGGTACAAGAAGTACACAATATCCTCATTGTTTCAGTTCTCAAAGATACACGGATGAACCGGCGGGCAACATTGGCACACAGGTCCAACACACCCTGAAAAATCACTTGCACTTCCTTTAATAAATCCTGGTAACGAACTGTTCCGAACCAATGTGTTCGCCAACAGGCAGGGAGGACGAATGTCCTCCCTGCAAGTCATCCGGATGAAACATTACGGGGTCGGTGCCCGCAAATCTGTGAAGTCCAGGTTTGCGGTTTCTTTTGTAATTGCCGCGAAGGCATCATCCACACTCATGCGCCCGAACGCAGCTTCCGGCAGGTATTTACTCAGAATATCGAGATACTCTTCCATATCTGCATACAGAGGAATCGGGCTGGAAGCATCCGCAACTTTCAGGATGATAGGCATTTGATCCTGAAAACGTTCGATCCCCTCACCATAGAATTCCTTGATCACTGGCAGTTTGCCGTAATGGTTGAAACTCCATTGCTGGAATGTCGCCGAATAAACCTGTTCACGAATGAACGCTTTGGCAAGTTCTTTGGCTTCATCGGTGGCAACCTTCGGAATCCATACCGAGTGAGTCCAAATCACACTGCCATTACCCGGCCAGCTGGTATAGGCAATGCTGGATTCGTCCTTGGTAACCGCATTGACCAGTTCCATGATGTGCCCCTGAGCGGCGAAGAATGATCCTGCTTTGTTGGTTTTCCATTTATCGTAGCCTTCGTCGTCGGTAACGGTGTAAGCAGCCACGCCGGCTTTGTTCATCTTTTGCACCAGGGTCATCCATTTTTTGGCACCCTCACTGGTTACATCGAAACCCTTGTCAGTGAAGCATTTCCCCGTCATGGCGATGATTGGCGCGCAGTAGTTATACTGCATGAATTCACGATCCCAAATCTGGATGTGACCGCCCGCTTCCGAGTTATCCGCCAGGGCCTGGAACCATCCCATGAATTCATCCTCTTCGAAGCTTGGGATTGGCTTTACGTTCGGGCCGTCCATCAAGCCTGCTTTTTCAGCAATTGCGGTATTCACCCCGATGATGGCAACTTCACCCATGAAGGGCAGCACGGGGTAATACGTTCCCGAACCGTCCTGGGTCTTGTAATGACCGGCATTCAGGAAACCGCTTACCCACTTGTCAGGGGACATGTTGCCGGTGAGCATATCACCCAACGGCTCGGACCAGTTTCCGGAAATCACAGGAGCAAGCATCGATCCGCTGCCGCCAATATAAAGGTCCACCGAGGTTTCTCCGCCTTTCCATTCGGTGATATAGGTTGTCACGTTCCACTTATCCACACGGGTGAACTCGACCTTCACGTTGGGGTGGTCAGCCATGAAGCGTTTGCCGGCTTCTTCGAGATTGAATTTCTTGAAAATCCACGGTGGAGCACTGATGCGCAGCGTGCCTTCCAGCTTGTCGGCAGCGCCAGCTTCATTCGCAGGCGCCTGGGTTGCCTGGGCAGAAGTATCGGCAGCCTTTTCCGGTGCCTTGGTTGCCTTGGGTGTGGTACACGATACAAGCATCACACCTAACAAAAGAACAAACAGCAGGGCGAAAATCTTTTTCATATCTACACTCCATATCTACTTGTGAGAGAAATCCTGATTACGGCAAGAAACAAGAGACGGTCGGCCAGGATATTTGTGCCCCTGAGATTCGCACGGCATATCCGCAAGAGCACACATCCTGATGATGAGTCCGGGAACAGAGACGAGCGCAAACCGGTCATTTAATCATTATGAAAGCTGAAACTTGGCGCGTTGGTCAACAACCGGAATCTACTCTGGGTTCGATACCTACGCACCAACCTCTCTTTTTTTTACCGCCACCGAAATTCCTCCCAAAACGCTTTTGTGGAAATGACTTGCGGCAAACGACGTCAAAAGCCTGCCATCGCTGCCTTTCGGGCAATGCTGCTTTCCGCCGTGCAAGCCGGCACTGCCCATCGATACGAAGACCGGGATTTTTGTTGATTTTTCGAAACGGCATCACCTCCCATAACCTGTTCATCATTGATGATTTCTGCATGCTTTTATTCCGTTCAGGTCGAAACCTGCTAACCTGTGCATACGCTGGAATCAAGCGTCCGTATAGCTATCATTTCATGACGGGAGCAGGGCACCGAAGAAAGCGCCCATACGCAAAAGACCGGTTTGCGTTTCAGCAACCACACACATCGAAGGAAGCCGGCTCATATTTTTTCCCATCAAAATCCTTCAAACAGCGGTAGATTCCGCCGGATAAGACTCTGCCCGGGTAATAGTGACGCAACCAAACGAAACAATCAAACAGTTCTGTTACCAATAAAAAGGAAAAAAACCAAACAAATCCTGCACGACCAAATAAAAACGGGTTTTCGCTATGCTTTTGTACTCTGCCGGATGACCAGTTCCGGGGTCAAAATAACATTGACACAATCATTCTCGCAACCGGTAATTTGATGCAGCAACAAACCAAATGCAGATTCACCCAGCTGGAAACGCGGTACACGGCAAGTTGTCAGGGCGGGGGTAATCAATTCCGCCAAAGGAATATCATCGAAACCGACCAACGCCAGATCATCCGGAACACGCCTGCCCAAAGACATCGCTGCTTTCAATGCGCCGACAGCAACCAAATCGTTGTAACAAAACAAGGCGGTCAATTCAGGATGCTCCGTGAGCAGCCGCACAGCAGCATCTCGGGCATATTCCGCATTCGGGAAACAATGCCGAATCCAGCCAGGCACAATTTCCAGCCCGGCTTGCTGAAAAGCAGCCCGGTAGCCAGCCATCCGCTTGACGCTACTGGCAGAAACCGGCGGACCGGCCAGGAAACCAATTGCCCGGTGACCGGCACCAAGGAGGTGGTCCATTGCCTGAAGCGCACCGGTTTCATCATCGACAGCAACAAACCGGCTCGACTGCCCGGCAAGTTCCCGGTTGATTAACACAACGCTTGGAAACCTTTTCAGATTTTCCCCCAAAAGTTCATCATCCAGACGCGAACTACACAGAATCAAACCATCGATGCGCTTCTCTTCCAGAGAATGCAAGACAGCCTGTTCGCGCTGTGGGTCTTCATCGGAATTACACAAGAAAACGCTGTAACCGTGAGAATAAGCACTATATTCTATACCTCTGACAATATCGGAAAAGAAGGGATTGCCAATATCGGGGACAACCAGCCCCAGCGTACGGGTTTTGTTGCTGGCAAGGCCGCGTGCCAGCCCGGAGGGGCGATAGCCCAAACGATTGATGATTACCCAAACACGTCGGGCGGTTCCTTCGCTGACCCCGTCTTTGTGATTGATGACGCGCGAAACCGTCATCATCGAAACATCCGCTTCACGGGCAACATCAGCAATCGTAATTTTTCTATCCATGGCAAGTTTGAGAAATTAGTTAGCGCTAACGTTAGCGCTAACTAATTATAGCGTTTTTTTCCGCCTGAGTCAATCGCTTTTCGCCAGCGGTCTTCCTTAGACAAATCCGTTTACCGCTGCCACACATCTTTCCCGAAAAACCCCGCAATCCCCCGCCGCCAAAACAAGTACACTTTTCCGAAAAACCGGCATTCCTGTTAAAATAGAGCAACAACGAACCACAGAGAATCCTCACGAGAACTCTCCGGCAATCATCCGAAATCAACCACCCACCCTGAATGCAGCCTGATGCTGCAATCATCTTATTTCCATAATCGTTAATAATTCCAAAAAGCAACGGAGGCGCACCCTTGCTTACCCCAAACAATCCGGTGTTACACAAACCCTTCATCAAACCCAAAGAGGCAGATATTCAGGAAATCCGTCAGGCAACCCTCGATGCCTTCATCCCTGTGGTCATTGCCCTCGGCGTGTTATTGGGGCTGCGCTGCCTGCGTACCGGCGGGCCGATAGCCGCGCTTCCTGTTGCCGGCATGCTCATCCTGGGGGGTGTCGGGGCAATCAGCCTGAAAAGCCGTCACTTTCGTCTGGCAAAATACTGGATGAGCGCATCCGTCGTTTTGGCAACCACCCTGGAAGCCGGGTTCTTTCCCGACAGCCCGGCACGTTATTACTATCCGCTGGCAATCATCATGTCCAGCCTGTTGGTCTCCACAGTCAACATCTTCGCTCTGGCAACCGTCTGCGCCCTTGCCTATGCCTTCGTGGCACGAAACAACGGGATTGGCTGGCTGGATAGTGAACAAATGCTGTCCGCATTGGTGCTGATTTACCTGACAGCTTTCGCCTCCTGGCTTACATCCTGGCAGCTGCACAGTGCTCTGGGCTGGATGAGAAACAGTTACGACCAGGCACGCAATACCCTGAAACAGCTGCGGGAACAGCGCGTTACCCTGGCACAAACCGTAGCAGCCCTTGAAGACGCTTACAAACGCATCGAGCGGATGAACGCCACCCTGATCGAAGCAAACCGCGCCGCCGAAGAATCCCGCCGCATCAAGGCGGAATTCGCTGCCAACATCAGCCACGAACTGCGCACGCCGCTGAACCTGATCATCGGTTTTAGCGAAACAATGGCAAACGCCCCGGAAACCTATGGCAAAATAAACTGGACGCCCAGCCTGCGCGGCGACATCGAGCAAATCTATAAAAGCAGCCGCCACCTTTCTGCATTGATCGACGATATTCTCGATCTTTCGGCGCTGGAAAGCAAACGCTTCGTGCTCACGATGACCGACACGAACATCGGGGAAGTCATCCGGGAAGTTACCGGCGTAATGCAGCCGCTTTTCAAGGCAAAAGGGTTGACCCTGAAAACCGACCTTGCGGATGGCATCCCAAAAATGCGCATCGACCCGACCCGCATCCGGCAGGTGCTGATCAACCTGCTCAACAACGCCAGTCGTTTCACTCGCGAAGGCGGGGTAACAATCCGCACCCGCCTGAATGGCGGATTTGTCACCGTCAGCATTCAGGATACGGGAGTAGGAATCGCCCCTCAGGATATTCCCAAAGTCTTCGAAGAATTCCGGCAAGTCGACGGTTCGAGAAGCCGCCCGCACGACGGCACCGGCCTTGGTGTGCCGCTGAGCAAGAGGCTGGTCGAATTACACGGGGGAAAAATGTGGCTGGAAAGCAAGGTAGGCACAGGTACGACCTTCCACTTTACCCTGCCCATTGGCAGCAACCGGCAAACGATGAAACCCGCCGGCATTCAAACAGGCATCCGTCACCACCAGGGACAGGAAGAATACCGCAGGCGTCTGCTGGTTTCTGAAACCAGCCCGCTGGTGCTGCGTACACTGCGCCGCCATATCGACTCCTATGACATCATCGAAATCGATGACAATGCCAGCCTGCCCGAACTGGTCGAAGCCTACCAGCCGGTTGCCCTGCTGACGAGCAATCAAAACCCGGAAATACGCACGGATTCAGAAGACAAATCAGCGGCAATTCCGGAAGATTTGCCGCTGATTACGTTTCCTTTACAAGATATCATGAGCCGTGTACGCGCGCTGGGTGTGCTCGACTATTTGCTCAAACCAATTGCGCGCAAACGCCTGCTGACCGCCCTCACGCTGATAAACCCCGAAATCGAAACGCTGCTCATCGTCGATGACGACATCCGCCTGGTTGACTTGCTGGAACGTATGCTCCAATCGGCAGGCAAAGACTACCGCATCATCAAGGCTTACGACGGGGCAGAAGCACTCGAACAATTGCGTACCGGCACCCCCGACCTGATGCTCCTCGACCTCACCTTGCCCGACATGAACGGAATGAACGTGCTGCAAACCATACGCCAGGAACCGGCATTACAGCATATTCCGGTAATGGTGATGAGCGCTTATGAATATATGGACCTCGATGAAGCCAAAGGGAGCGGTTTGCTCTCGCTCGTCCGGCGGAAAAATTTCACCCCGACCGAGATGTTGGGAATGTTGCAGTCGCTGCTGGATTCTCTCCCGCTGCGGATTCCTGTTCGTCCCGAATCTTCGTCAAGGCTTCAATCAGGTCCAGCCGACTGACCGGTTTCTTGATGAAAGCCCGCGCCCCCAAAGAGAGCGCCAGTTCCGGTTCATCCAGCACCGAACAAATCACCACCGGAATGGCCGCAGTCCCGGGGGTGCTTTGCAATTCACGCAGCAACTGCCAGCCATCGATTGTCGGCATCATGATATCAAGAATGATCATATCCGGGGAGCGTTCCTCGATCATTTCCCGCGCCTGTGCGGGATCACTGATTCCCGTAACATCGAAATGATGCGGAGACAAATAGCGTTCGAAAAGACGGTGAATAGCGGGGGCATCGTCGATAACCAGCACGGAAGTATTCCTGGTCACGGGGATGGAAACCGTAACCTCCCCGATGGTTTGCCCAATCGTTCCCCCCTGCCGGGTTATCAGCAGCCCGGCAATCCCCCAATCATCGGTTTCCGTATCAACCGCCAAGCCGGCTTTGCGCAAATGCAAATCCACCCTGCCGGAGTCGACCCCGGCAAAGATTTCGATTTCAGCGTTTCCGGATGCAGATAAAATCAACCGCAGCAAGCGAAAAAACGCCTGCCTTGTCAACGTGGGGTCAACGAAGATGGGATCAAGACGCTCAGGAATATGCAACGAAAGCGATGCATTGCTTTTTTCCAGCAGGGGGTTGAGCATCCAGCGAATATCATCGAACAAGGAACGAATTTGGCAAATCTGGCGGTTGATCGACCACTGCCCGATTTCCTGATGGATGTCAAGCAACTGGTCCATCTCGTCATTCTGAAGTTTTTCGCCGGGGGGAATTCTGCGTTCCCAGAGCATCAAAGTCAGTGCGTCCAATCCTTTTCGCAGTTCGCGTTGAAGCTGCCGGCGGCTAATTCCAAGATTCAGCTCGATTTCCGTCAGGCTCAGCTCCATCACATAGCGCTGGTGATAAGCGAGGTAACTTCGCCAAGCCGGCGTCCGCGTCGGTGTTCCCTCTCTGGGGCGCAGCGACTCGATGGCTTCTTTGAGCAGCTGGCGCAATGTCTGGGCGCGTGTCAACTGGCTGACACTTTCCGCAGAAAGCAAATCATTCACCAGCGGGCTGCATTCAAGATAGGCTGTATCATAAAGATGCACCAGCGCATCACGGATATTTTTCCGAAATTGTTCCCGACTTGAATCACTCATTTTTTGGCGTAATCCTGGCACAGAATTGGCAGAACAGCTCTTGAAAATCCATTACCATTATATTCGAAAACCCGGCCGACAAACCGGGCTGCATCTTCACACACCCCGCTTACCAAGCGGCAATTCCGGTGTGCACGATTCATCATCAACCATTATCCATCGACACCATTTCGTTCTCAAATTAGCCTTATCACGAATCACACAATCAAAACAGGTAAGGAGGTGCAAACGAAACCGAAAATCACTAATCAAAGAAGAATATAGATGAAGGTATTACCTGAACCCTGTCAAGAACGCCCCACGGCAATCTGCGGGATTTCCGAGGGGCATCTACCTGCGTTTCGAGTACCACAGGGTTCCTTTGATTATACCAGCCGTTTCTTCCCGCTGGTATATCCGAAATCTGGTCAAAACAAGAAGCAGAAGGAGATAATTGATGAAAATCCATAAAGGATTGGCCTTTGCCCTTTTCATGGTTTTGCTGCTGGTACTGACCGGCTGCAACACCAGCCAACCGGCGCAACAACCCGCCGGCGAAAAAAGCTCCCAGACCGAACAAAATGCACCGGCCGAATCCAAGGAACCAGTAGTCATCAAGGTGCTGGCAATGCAGCAAGCCGGGTACACCGCAGATGAAATGGATGAAATCGCCAATCGTTTTTCCAAAGAAAACCCCAACATCAAAATCGAAGTAACCTATCTCTCCTACGACGAAATCTACGACAAACTGGTTACTTCTTTCTCGTCATCCGAAACCGCTTTCGATATCTTCCTGGTTGACGACCCCTGGTATACCCAATTTGCCGAAGCCGGCTGGCTTCTGGATATTACCGACCGCGTCTCCCCCGAATACAAAAACGGCATCATGGGTTCCGCCTGGAACATTACCACCGTCAACGACAAAATTTACGGAATGCCCTGGATGATCGATGCCAAGATGTTCTTCTACAACAAGGAAATCCTGAAAAAGGCAGGCTACGACGCCCCGCCGACAACCTGGGAAGAACTCGCCGAAATGGGCAAAACCATCAAGGAAAAGGGTTTGGTGGAATACCCGATTGTCTGGTCATGGGCGCAGGCAGAAGCATCGGTCTGTGATTTTGTACTCCTCGTTGCCGGAAACAACGGGACATTCTTCGACAAGGACGGCAACCCCGTCTTCAACAACGAAGCCGGCGTAGAAGCCCTGACCTGGATGGTCGACAGCATCAACAGCGGATTGAGCAATCCCGCATCCATCACTTCGGTCGAAGAAGATGTTCGCAGTGTCTTTTCACAAGGCAACGCGGCCTTTGCCGTCAACTGGCCCTACATGTACGAACTCAGCCAGTTCAACAAGGAAGAATCGCTGATAACCGGAAAAGTCGGCCTGGCGCTCATTCCGGTATTCGAAAAAGGCAAAAAAGCAGGGTTGACCACGGTAACAACCAACGGCTCGATGGGCTTTTCGCTTGCAGCCAACAGCAAACACGCAGACGAAGCATGGAAATATCTTGAATTCCTGAGCAGCAAAGACATCCAGATTGAATACGCCGCTCACCTGCCTCCGGTATGGAAAACCGCTTATCAGGCAGAAGCTCTGGAAAAACTCAAGAGCGCCAGTGAAGCCAGCGCAGACCTGGTGCCTGTTTTCGCCCAACAATACCCCCACGCCGTTATGCGCCCGAGAATTCCTTACTACACCGACGCATCGACCAAAATTCAGCTGGCACTTCAGGAAGCACTCACCGGGCAGAAAACCCCGCAACAGGCTCTCGACGATGCGGTGGCAGCCATCAACGACTTGAAGAAATAAGACACCTGATACAAGCGCTCAGAAATACCGACCCCCGTTCGACTGCAGCGCTGGTGTTCGCACCCGGGGAATGAGCACAAAACCAAGCCTCATTCCCCGGAGAAAACTGACATCTACCACTTACCGGATAACAAAATGGCTGCTACCAACGTTCAACATCTCATCAACCGTTTCAGGGAAAGAATGACCAATAAACAAAGCGACGTCATGGTCGCCTGGATGCTCATCCTTCCGACTGGCATCATCCTGCTTCTGGTCATTCTCTATCCACTGGTACAAACGTTTCTTCTGAGCATGACAGACGCATCACCAAAACATGGCGCTGTCAGGAACTTTGTTTTCCTGTCGAATTATCTGCACTATCTCTCCGACCCGCTGTTTTGGGAAACCATCCGGCGCACCACCTATTTCACTGTCCTGTCAGTAGTTCTCGTGCTCTCGCTGGGATTATTGGCTGCAGTCTGGATCAATTCCAAACCGCCCGGATGGCGTTTCCTGCAAATCAGCCTGATTATCCCCTGGGCTGTCCCCACAATCGTCAACGGAGCCATCTGGCGCTGGATCTACAACGCCGATTACGGTGCGCTCAACGGCATTCTCTACCAATTCGGCCTGATCGACAAATACATTCCCTGGTTGATTTCCCCGGGGCGAGCCATGGACCTGGTCATCATTGCGGATATCTGGCACATGGTGCCCTTCGCTGCACTCATCTTCCAGGCAGCTTTGGCAACCCACCCGACCGAACTGATTGAAGCCGCCTCGATTGACGGGGCAAATTCCTGGCAGCGCTTCTGGTTCATCACCATTCCGTTGCTGCGCCCGGTCATTCTTGTGCTGCTTGTCATCCGCACGGTCGAAGCGTTCCGTGTATTCGATATCATCTATATCATCACCCGCGGCGGTCCTGCATTCGGGACGGTAACCATTTCCTATCTCACTTATCTGGAAACCTTCCGAAGCCTGGAATTCGGCAGAGGAGCAGCGCTTTCCTTCCTGGTTTCCCTGTTCATCCTGGCAGCTGCGCTGGTATATATCCGTGTCTTGCATACCGAGGATGTTTAACCCCATGAAGCGATCCCAAACCAAACAAACCATCAGGAGAATCATCAAAGGGGCAATCACAGCCATAATGCTGCTTTGTATTTACACGCCAATCGCCTGGCTGTTGATTTCCAGCATCTCCACACGGGCAGATTTGTTGACAAAACCCCCGCACTGGTTCCCCTCCAAACCGTCATTCGTCAACTACATCCATATTCTCATGGGCGGCCCGGGCGCACCGGATGCAGCCCGCTTGTTCCGCAGCGCATTGAAAAACAGCATCTTCATTTCATCCACGGTAACCATCGTTAGCCTGGTGTTCGGCACATTGGCTGCCTATGCCTTCGCCCGCATCGACTTCCGCGGCAGGAACGCCACCAAACTGGTCATTCTCGGTGTACGCATGCTTCCGGCAATCTCTTTGATCATCCCCCTGTATATCATTGCTTCGAAAACCGGACTGACGGATACCCCGCTCGCCCTGATTTTGCTCTACCTGACATTTACCCTGCCTTTCGTTACCTGGATCATGACCGCCTTTCTCGAATCATTGCCCCGCGAGCTGGAAGACGCCGCCCGCATCGACGGTTGTTCCCGAATCGGCACGCTGCTACGCGTCATCATCCCGATTTCAGGACCAGGGCTTGTCTCGACGGCGATCTTTTCCTTCCTCATGGCTTGGGACGAATTCTTCTTCGCCCTGATTTTCACCACCACAGAGGCATCCAAAACCGTGCCGGTTGCCATTGCCGAATTCACCGGACGCTATGCAGTCGATTACACCGCCATGGCCACCGGCGGAGTGCTGGCTGCAATTCCGCCCGTTGTCATCGCCCTGATCTTCCAGCGCTACATCGTCAGCGGGTTGACCGCCGGCTCAGTAAAAGGGTAACACCTGACATCAGCTTTCCCCGATTGACACAAAACCGGTATCCCGAAAAATCCTCCCTGTGCCTCCTCTCAGGGGGGATTTTCTTTCGGGCGGCACAGGCTCCTCCCGGCAGTGTTTTCCGGATATCACAACCTGACTGCCCATCAAACACTTTTCGGAAGAAGCCAATCGTCATCGTTTCTCCGGCAGGGGAACCCCCCTTCCCGATGCGTCACAAGTATGACGAATGACCGCATTCAAACCTGTTATTAAGACGAATCTCACAACGCTGCTCTTTCCGAAATATGGTAAACTACCCATCACGATTAAGTTTTTCCTTAATCGCTAACGGTATAAAAGCCATGAAAAAAGCATACGTCATCCAATCATTGCAACAAACCAAATTGCTGGCGGATTCGCGGCGGATGCGAATCCTGCGCCTGCTGATGGCATCACCGGCAACATTGACCCAGCTGGCAGATACGCTTGGGCAAACCCCCGCCCGCGTCCGGCACCACCTTCAAAAATTGCTCAAAGCCGGTTTGGTGAAACCGGCAGAAATCCGCAAACATGGCACGATCACCGAAAAATACTACCGCGCCGCAGGCAGTGCTTTCCTGCTGCAAAAAACGATCCTGCCCGAAAGCAAAAAGCCCGCCCTGTTGTTTGCCGGCAGTCATGATCTGGCTATCGAATATCTCGCCGAGCGTGTATCGCCGTATATGGAAATCATCATGCACCCTGTCGGCAGCCTGGACGGGCTGATTACGCTCCACCAGGGGCTTTGCCAGCTGAGCGGCGCACATTTACTCGACGAAAGCGGTGAATACAACCTCCCCTATGTGAACCGCCTGTTTCCCCGGCACAACGTCCGGGTGGTAACGCTGGCAAACAGGGTTCAGGGTTTGATGACCGCAAGCAACAACCCGCAAGGCATCCGCACCATCGAAGATTTGACGCGTCCGGATTTACGGTTCGTCAACAGAAATGCAGGGTCGGGAACACGCGTCTGGTTCGACAACTGGCTGAGACAATCAGGAATTAGCGAAGAATCCATCCGTGGATACGAAAACACAGTATCCACTCATACCGCAGCCGCCGAACAGGTTGCCAGCGGAAAAGCATCTGCTGCCATTGGCTTGCAAGCCGCAGCAAGAAAATTCGGCTTGTTTTTCATTCCCCTCTTCGAAGAACGGTTCGACCTGATTATTCCAAATCAGGAAGTCGCTGCCCTCACCCCCCTCCTCAATGAAATTCAGACCGCAACCTTTCGTAAAACAGTGCAGGCATTGGGAGGTTACAACGTCGCCCATAGCGGCGAAGAAATCACATCAACCTATCGGAGGATCTCATGAGAAAAAAATGGTATCTACTCATCCTTGTTCTTGCTGTTAGTGCAGTGCTGCTGGCAGCCTGCAATCAAAAAACAGCCGTTCAGGAAACAGCAAACGACCTGTCAGGGAAAATCATCATTTTCCACGCCGGCAGTCTCACCGTACCGGTTGACAAGCTCACCAAAGCCTTTCAGGAAAAACATCCCGGCGTTAGCTTCGAAACCGAATCGGGAGGCAGCCGGACGATTGCCAGGAAAGTCAGCGAACTGGGCAAGCAGGCGGATATCGTCATGTCGGCAGATTATTCGGTAATCGATTCCCTGCTCATTCCCGATTTTGCCAGCTGGAACGTCCGCTTTGCACGCAACACCATGGTGATTGCCTATACCGACAAATCGAAATACGCCGATGAAATCAACAGTGACAACTGGTATGATATCCTGACCCGCGACGGCGTCGTTTACGGGCATTCCGAACCGGATGCAGACCCCTGCGGATACCGCACGCTGATGGTCTGGCAGCTTGCAGAAGCCCATTACAAAATCGACGGGCTCAATCAAAAACTGGCTGACCATTGCCCGGCTAAAAATGTCCGTCCCAAGGCTGTCGAGTTGATTGCCATGCTCGAATCAGGCGATATGGATTATGCTTTCGAGTACCGCTCTGTGGCTGTGCAGCACGGTTTGAAATATGTCGAACTGCCGGAGCAAATCAACCTTGGCTCGATCGAATACGCTGACGTTTACAAAACCGCCACCGTCGAAATCAGCGGCAGCGAACCCGGCAAAACCGTTACCAAAACCGGTTCGCCGATTGTCTACGGTTTGACCATGCCGAAAAACGCGCCATCGCCTGATTTGGCGGTTGCCTTCCTCGAATTCCTGCTTGGACCCGAAGGGCAATCCATTCTCGATTCACAGGGACAGCCCCCGATTGTCCCGCCGCTGGTCAATGACGTATCGCTGCTCCCGGCATCCCTGCAAACGTTCTTCGACGGGAAATAACCTTTCACGAACAACACCAATAGCCGGAAAAACGGCACAAAACGTTCATTATGATGAAAAGACACCCCGCCAACAAGATGAATTTGCTCTTCATGTTTCTGGGCACGCTGCTCGTGCTTTTCGTTGCCCTGCCGCTGTTACGAACGGTAACAGCATCAAGCCCATCGACGCTTTGGCAAACCCTGCTGGATGTCGAAGTGCGGAATGCGATATCGCTGACATTCCTCAGTTCTGCGCTTTCAACTCTCCTGGCGCTGATACTCGGTTTACCTCTCGCCTATCTCCTTGCACACACCGAGTTTCGGGGAAAAGGGTTGATCGATGCTATCATCGACATTCCCATCGTCGTTCCGCACTCCGCCGCAGGGATTGCCTTGTTGATGGTCTTTGGCAGACGTTCTCTCCTCGGCAAATTCTTCGGTTTGGCGGGGGTCCATTTTGTCTCCGCCGTTCCCGGTATCATCATCGCCATGCTCTTCGTCAGCATGTCTTTTCTGGTCAACTCCGCCCGTGACGGGTTCAAAACCGTCAATCCGCGGCTGGAACACATAGCCCGCACACTTGGGCTGACACCGTGGGAAACCTTCTGGCTGGTTTCCCTGCCGCTTGCCAAAAGGAGCATCATCTCCGGGCTGATCATGATGTGGGCACGCGGGCTGAGTGAATTCGGGGCTGTGGTCATTCTGGCTTACCACCCGATGATTGCACCGGTTTTGATATACGAACGCTTTGAATCCTTCGGGCTCAACTATGCCCGCCCGGTCGCCACCCTGGTCATTTTAATTTCGCTTGTCGTTTTCCTGGTACTTCGTCTGGTAGGGCAAAATGAGCACAAATAAACTTCACGGACACGTTGTCATCGAAAATTTATGCCTTTCCTTCAAGACATTTTCACTGAAAAATGTCAACCTGGATATCTCCGCCGGTGAATATTTCGTCCTGCTCGGACCCACCGGCTCAGGGAAGACCGTGTTTCTGGAAACAATTGCAGGCTTGCACCCGCCCGAAAGCGGACATATCCGCATCGATGGAGAAGACATCACCCGTACCGCCCCGGAGAACCGCGGTATCGGCTTCGTATATCAGGATTATGCACTCTTTCCGCATCTGACCGTTGCCCGGAATATCACCTTCGGGCTGGCGGCAAAAAACCGCTCCCGCGCCCAGCGTATCTTTCCGATGTTTGGCATCACCAAAAGCCGGCGTATCCGGGATGCTTACCGTGATCAGCTGGATGAAATTGCCGGTTTGCTGCGCATCGAACATTTGTTGCAGCGCCGTCCACAATCCCTGAGCGGGGGAGAAAAACAACGTGTCGCTTTGGCGCGTGCATTGGTCGTGCATCCCCGCGTCATGCTTCTGGATGAACCGCTCAGCGCTCTCGACCCGGAACGGCGGGAAGAATTACAGCGCGAACTCATGCGCATCCATCTGGCGGTCGGTACAACGATCATTCATGTCACCCATGATTTCGAAGAAGCCATTTCACTCGGCGACCGCATCGCCGTCATGCACGGCGGTAAAATC
>CAYWFK010000042.1:0-23885 GCA_964457375.1 uncultured Anaerolineales bacterium | reverse complement strand
CCGACACCAAGCTGACTTTCGACCTCGATTTTTCCCCGATGCAGTTCGATGAAATGCTTGCTGATACTCAATCCCAGCCCGGTGCCGCCGTAACGCTGCCGTACCGAACCATCCAGCTGCTGAAACGGCTGGAAGAGTTTGTTCATCGCATCCGGGCGAATGCCCGGGCCCGTATCTGTCACGGAAACCAGCAAGTCGCTTTTCTCCACCTTGCACCGAACCCAGACGCCCCCTTTTTCCGTAAAACGTCCGGCGTTGCTCAACAAGTTAATCAACACCTCACGAATTCGCACATGATCGCAGTAAATATCCGGGAGGTCATCCGGAATATCCACTTTGAGGTAAATCCCTTTCGACTGATACAAGGGCTGCAGCGCAATAACCGCTTCAGCAACAATTTCACTGAAATGCGTATACTCTTTGGAAAGCGCCAATTCATCCGCTTCGATTTGACTCAAATCCAGCACATCGTCAATCAAATCGGATAAATGTTCCGCATTCCGGTAAATCACGTCCAAATCAGCCAGCAATCCTGACGGCACTTTACTCCCATACAGCATCGGAGATTGCAAAATCATCTCGCTGAAACCCATAATCATATGCAACGGGGTTCGCAGTTCATGGCTGATATTTGCAACAAAACGCTCCTTGGATGCCCGTGCATCCTCCGCAATCAAGCGCAAATTCTGGGCAAGGTTATTCAGGCGTGTCAACTGCATGTTGGCTTTTGCCAAATCGCTGACCATTTGCTCACGCTCAGCCGTCCGGTCACGGGTTTCCTTAATCAACACATTTGCTCTTTGGTAATAACTCCATGACCACTGCAACAAACGGTAGGCCGATCGGTAAAGCATATAAGCCATGCCCAGAATAACCCACAGCATACTCAATTCCATGATCACAAGCAACGGCTTGCTGATGATTACGGCCTTTACCTGAAAGAATGCCAAGTAGACAGAGCACACGCCGGCGACCAACGTGCCGGCAGGGAAACCAATCAGAATTGCCGCAGTGCCAACCGGAATAGCCAGCAACACAAGGATCTCCGGCAAACGGAACCAGTAATCCGCCAGTAAAATCATACTGACGATACCCCCAACCGCTACCCAGCGTGCCAGAATCGGTTTCCTGCTTTCCAGCGTCCAGGCTATCCAGGCGACAACCCCCATGAGCACAGCATAAACCATCATCATCGTCTTCCTGACCAGGTCATCCGGGGTAATGCTGAACAAAAACACCCCGACGCTGGCAAGGATCAACGAAACAAGTACCGGTTGAAGCGAAACCCGAAGTTCCGATTCGAAACCTGATGGGACTTTTTTCATGGGGAATACCTGCTGTTTTCGACTTCCAAATGAACGAGATACAATTATTAGACAGGGAAACAAGAAGAGCCGTTGAAAACCAACGCCCCTGTTGCACGGTCTATTGTAGATGAGAGCAGACAACCGGTCAAGTTATTTGGCATTCTCCGGCAGCCTGAAATACGTGTTCCTGTGCACAAGAAGCGGGTCCTGATTGCTGATTTACCCAATACCGGATGCAGCGAATGCCGTATCGTTTGCTCACCCAGCCATTTTTATAGTATGATTTCTTTACCGCTACCAACGACAATCAGGAGACGATATTATGAAGATCAACCCGACTGCAACAGAAGTCATCGGCTGGCTTGAACAAAATCAAGCCGATTTTACGGATATGTCAGACAAAATCTGGGAAAAGCCGGAATTAGCCTGGCACGAATTCTTCGCTTCACACTTGCAGGCAAAGTATCTCGAAAACCAGGGCTTTTCCATCACCTGGAACGTCGCGGGGATGAACACTGCCTTTATTGCAGAATGGGGAAAAGGAAAGCCTGTTTTAGGTTTCATTGGTGAGTATGATGCACTGCCAGGGCTTTCTCAAAAAAAACAACCGCGTAAAGAAGCCATCGAGGAAGGCGCTCCCGGGCAGGGATGCGGGCACAACCTATTGGGAACCGCCGCAGTTGCTTCGGCAGCAGCGGTAAAAACGTGGATGCAGGAACACAACACCCCGGGCACAATCCGTTATTACGGATGCCCTGCCGAAGAAAAAGGCAGCGGCAAAGTCTTCATGGCGCTGGCAGGGGCATTCGATGACCTGGATGCAGCCCTGAACTTCCACCCTGCTTCGTTTACCATGGCTTGCAAGGGCCAAACGGTAGGGATCAACGCAATTTATTACCGCTTCACCGGCCGTTCTGCCCACGCAGGCGGCAGCCCCCACAAAGGGCGCTCGGCACTCGATGCTGTCGAGTTGATGAATGTCGGGGTCAATTATCTTCGCGAGCATGTCAAGGACGATGTACGCATGCACTATATCATCACCAACGGCGGGAAAGCCCCCAATATCGTCCCGGAAAAAGCCGAAGTATATTATTTCATTCGCGCCGCCAAACCGGATTACCTTGCCGAAGTCGTCGAACGTGTGAACAAAGTTGCCCGAGGGGCAGCCATGATGACGGAAACCTCCGTCGAGATCGTTTTCGACGAAGGTTGTTCGCCGCTTGTCAACAACCACACGCTGTCAGATTTGCAATACCAGGCGCTGAAACTGGCGGGACCGGTCAAATTTTCAAAAGAAGAAATCCAATATGCCCAGCAAATCAACGATGCCTTCCCCGGCACAAACGCGGATTACATCGAAGAAACCATCGAACACTTCAAACCGTCCCGGGAAATCGTCGCGACACTTGAATCCTGCCGGGACAAACCCCTGCTCGAAGAGATTTTCCCCGCACTCGACGAAGGTATTATCGAAACCGGTTCAACGGATGTCGGCGATTTGAGCCAGGTTGCCCCGGTCAGTATGCTTCTCACGACATGTTTTTCCACCGGCGTGCCCGGACATAACTGGGGCGATGTTGCCACAGCCGGTATGTCCATCGGGCACAAAGGTATGATGCTCGCAGCCAAAGCCATGGCAATCACCGCAGTCGACCTGTTGACCGTCCCGGAGCATTTACAGACGGTTCGCGAAGAATTCGAACAGCGCACTCATGGCAAGCCTTACATCTCCCCCATTCCGGCAGGCACGAAACCACCCGTTTTCCAGCCACCCGCCAAATAGGCATGCCAACCGGCTGTTGACTGTGCTGACGAAGTTAGTCAACGCCGGTAGTCCCTGTTATGTTACATTCTGCCCGGAAAGCACCTGATGAAAACAAAGCTGCTTTGTTCATCCAGATTTCCTGCCAATCAGGTACTTTCCGGTTTTGTTTGCGCCCATGATGCACCCGCCTCCCCCGGATGACAAACCGGAAGCAGCACCACAGACAAACCATCCGCTGCCCATCCGGGACTGCCGGGTTTTCCTACTTCGAAGAAACAACCATGGGAATGAAAATGATATCGGATCCACTGCCTGACTCTTCCGCATAATAGATTTCAGCAGTATGATCCGCCAAATGATTGTTGATACTGTTGTAAACCAGGTAAAGTTTTCCGGCAGGGTCGACTGCCAAATAACGGTCCATCGTGCTGGTCCATTTTTCCGAGGGTGGAATATTCAGAGTCTCCGTAACCCAGTTTCCGCTGATATTCGTCGCGTAAACAATTTCATAACGGTTGGTTACCCCATCGAAGGAAGAATAGACAACATGTGCAGCGCTGTTTTTGTCCATGACCAGCGACGGATAAACGGTTTCCGCCTTTCCTGTTGTTATTGTTGAAGTAAGCTTGTCGGTTACATTGAAGAATTCAATGCCATCCCCGCTACTTTTACTACTTTGAACCGCAATATAGACTTTGCCGCTGCTGTCGACAGCAATCGAAGGTTCCGTTACATCGTATTTCTCATCCACAACCCAATATGTATGCCATGAGCCGCTTTTGTTCGTCGAATAACGTATATCGTCCAAATCGGATACCGAATCATGCAACGAAAAAGCAATATGCACTTTGTCATTCTTGTCTATCGCGATAGACGGCCTTCTCTCCTGGTTACCGGAATTGGCAATAATTACGGTTTGCCAGCCCCCACTAGGGCTATTGAGCTTCGTACCGTCATTGTAGCGTAAATAAATATCATCATCCGCTCCGTTTTTATCATTAAAAACAATATAGGGATTCCCGGCACTATCGACAACAATACCGCCATCCAATTGATATGCATTCCCCGCCGAAACCGAATAAATCACTGTATACTGCCACACCCAGTTATTTGCATTCGTCGCATAATACAGCGAGTAAGACGGTCCTGTTCCGGCATAATACGTCAAGTGGACATGGTTGGCACTATCCACAGCAATCGACGGACTGAACTCAGGGAGCGTACTGCTGGCGATCGTTGTCGTAAGCCATACCCCACTTGCGTTCGTCTTGTAATAAATATCCCCCCCCCTTTCATAGACAACATGCGCTGCATTCTGCCCGTCCAATGCAATCACCGGCATTGTCTCGGTGATTGCATTCGTTGTCAAGCGGGTGGCAGTGAACGAAGTCGAACTTGTTGCTGCCGATACATCCTGTGCAACACTTGCTTTGGGATACCCCACCAAAACAGTCAACATCAACAGTAACATAGCCCCAATCAATACAGGTATCATCAAATAGATTTTTACTTTATTCATTTTCAATACTCCTTCCGCTGATATTAGGATTATCTGTTTGCTTCTTTGCTTGTTTGTATGGGGAAAAACCGCAGAGAATGGCAGGCAGGTACAACGGGAATTCGCCTATTCCGTCCGCTCCGACATCGAAACCGGATGCGCACGGACGGGCATCTCCATGCAAGTCCGGCGCTCACGCCGCAAGGGATTTGCATCCTGCACCGGCGCTTATTTCAGACCGCTGCTGGTTTTCTCTGCATCCACATGCTCGCTCATATAGTGCCTGAGTACTTTCATCAAATCATCCATACTTTTCAACTCCACAATTTCACCGCTGGCAAGATGATGCAATTTGCCCTGCCAGTCCGAAAGATCGTTTTCCAGGCGAAGCATCGAACTGACCGGCTTCACCCGTTGAAAATACAACAGGAACAACTCACTATCTTCAAATTTGTGATAATCATTCATAGCTATCTGCTCCACAAAAAAAACTGGCACCGTGCTGGTACCAGTTTAGCAAAACGCTCTCTTTTTTTTATCTCGCTAATCCTGGGGACAAAACAAACCTTGGGGACATTTTCCGCAGGTAAATTACCGGGGCAGCGTTTGTGCACCCGCTTACAGCATCATCACTTTGGATTATCCCTGCTGCCCCGTGTAATGATGCAATACCCGGCATTGCGCAGAACAGCCAAATCTCTTTTGACCGTTCGGCTGCTCACACCCAGTACACGCGCCAGAATCCGTACCGTAGGCATACCGCCCTGTGCTTTCGCCTCTTCCAACAGGGAAAGCAATTTGTTTCTCCGTTTCGTTGCCTTGCTGACACCGGCAGCCGCTTCAGCGGGGAATGACGAAAAGGTTACATCAACCCACTCATCATCTTTCAACGACCGCCCTGTTGGAACACCCGCCTTTGGCATTCGGATGGTTATCTTCTCCGGCTCAAGGTGGCTGCAAACTTCGAGAATTTGCCGGTGCCAGCGCACCCCGGACAAGAAAAGTTCCCGCAAACGCTGATCTTCGATTTTTGAAGCCTGAGTTTGCAGCTGCTGGCAAGTCTCGCGCAAGAAATGATCGATACGGTTCTTTTGTTCAGGCTGAGCATTGCCCGCTTTCAGGATTTGGTAACATGTCAGCCTGATACGGAACGGCTCCTCCACCCTGCGCATCCTCCCGTGTGCCATGAATGCCAAAATTTCTTCCGCATATGTTTCGGCTTGTTCGGCATTTCCGCTTTCGACAGCAACCCGTGCCAACCCCGCCAGCGGCTCGACAGCCATATGTTCCCAACCAAGTTCCCGCCGGATTTCAAGTGCCTGCCGATAACAGGATTCGGCATCAAGCAAACAAGCCTGCTTCTCCGCATCAGCCAGTGCTTTCTTCGCACAAGCTTCATGAATGAAGCCTAAAAAGGTCAATGCCAGACCCTGCACATGCAAATCCTCATATTCCCCGGAGAGAGCAAGCGCCTGTTTGGCAAACTCTTCCGCTTCAGCCAGTTTGTCCCGATACACCAACACCAAAGCAAGATATACCTGAGAAAAAATAGCAATCCGCAGTTCACCAATCTTATGCGATAATTCCAGTCCGTCACGCAGAAACGTCTCTGCATTCCCATAATCCCCCATGTGCATCAAAACCAAAGCCAGGTTGACCAGCTGCAGGGACTGCCCCGGCTTGTCTCCGTTCTCCCTGCAAATCACCAATACCTGCTCGCAATATTCCATTGCCTGATAATAAAGCCCTTGTTCTCCGTAAAGCACGCCTAAATTTCCCAGAGCAACGCCTTCAAATTGTCTATCGCCGGTTTCACGGATTACTTCCAGAGAGCGGATGAAATACTCCTTTGCCTTTTCGTAATCCCCCTCGGTTCGGTAAACAAGGCCAATATTATTCAGCACCAAGCCTTCATAACGCTGGTCATGTATCTGGCGGAAGATCGTCAAAGCCCGATGGAAATGCTCGCTGGCAACTGCATACCGGCTGGTCAGATAGGCAGTAACCCCCAAATTCCGGTGAATACCGGCTTCGAGGTTTTGCGCCTTCGTTCGTTCGGCACAGGATAATGCTTTCTCCAGCTTTTTCTCCGCCAACCGGTACTTACCCTGACTGGCAAGAATACTTCCCCAGCGCCACAATCCATCCGCCCGGATTCGTTCGTCATCGAGCTTGACCGATATATCAACAACCTGACGCGCAGCCCGGATTGCCACCGCATAATCCCCGGAAAAGTCAGCAAACTTTGCCCGGCATAAAGCGGCACGTGCTCTTTTCCGGTCGTCGTCCATCCGCTCCGCCAATACTTCCAGCTGACCGATATCATTCCCCTGAGCTTCGCGCTTGCCAAGAACACCAAACAATGCTTCGCGCGCCAGAGTTAATGTATACATTTTTTCCGGGTCAACAGCCGCACTCTTTTCTGCCAACAACCTGATTGCGTGCGAATAATGAAATATCGCATTCTGGTTATCATAAACCCGTGCAGCACGTTCACCGGCTTTTTGATGGTACAAAATTGCCTTATCCCACACGGCTGCTTTGGTGAAATGATACGCCAAAGCAGCTGCATCGTCAGGGTGTTCAATTTCCAGCACCTTACCAATCCTTGCATGGTTTTGCATGCAGGCATCCGGGTCGATACTCTCATAAACCGCCTGACGAATTTTATCGTGACTAAACCGGTACGTTTTCGGCATTTCATCGAAGAAATGCCTGCGCACCAGTTCCCGCACGGCATGAATCAATACAGCAGGTTCCAGATTGCTCACTGACTGCAACAAAGCAAAATCGAATTCTGCCCCCAGAGTAGCGGCAATCGCCAGTGTCTGCGCAAAGTCCGGTTGAAGGCGTTTGAGACGGCGTTGAATAACCTGCTCGACAACAGGCGGAAGCGGCAATTCTTTGTAATCTGTTGTGCTCTCATCCCAAGGGGTCCGCCAAAAACCGCGCTTGTCTCTCTGGAGCAGCGCTTCATCATAAAGTACACGCAATGTTTCCAAAATGAACAACGGATTCCCCTGCGTTTCCTGATACAAACGCATTTCGAAAAGCGGGGCGGGTTTCTCTATGCCCAATATCTTCCGGATGAGTTCACTCGTTTCGGCGTTCGACAGGCGCCGCATCGACAGTCTTCCAATCAAACCCGCCTGGTCGATGTTCCTGAGTTTTTCCCACAGATCCGGGAAACTGCGGCTTTCCTCATCCCGATGCGTGCCGATGATCACACAACCCGTTTCACGCAAAGAATCCGCCAGACCGGCAAGTAATTCCAGCGTTTCCGTGTCCATCCATTGTAAATTTTCAAGAACAATGAGCAACGGTGTAAATTGCGTCCAGGCTGTAACAAAACGGGAAAAAGCCAGGTCCAGACGTTTTCTTTCCAACTCCGGAGTAAGCGCAGGCGCTGGGGGTAAATCCGGGACACCCTCGATAATCTCCGGGAACAAGGGGAATAACACCCGCACCCAAAGAGGATCCAGAACCCGCATAATCTGGTTGTAGCGTAAAGGTGTCAACCCGCCGGAAAGTGCCTCGATCAAAGGGGCATAAGGTTTGGTATAAGCCATTTCATGCGCCGTTCCCCACAAAACCTGTCCCCCCCGCCAAACAACATCCCGTGAAATTTCCTGGACCAGGCGTGTTTTTCCTACTCCTGCTTCCCCTTCCAGAATGATCATGCCGCCGGATTTATCCGCATCGTCAAAAATCGTCCCAATCCATGCCAGCATCCGGGTACGTTCGTCCTGCCGTCCAATCAAGGGAACCCGCTCCAGACTAATTGACCGATTCCGGTCGTCTTCACGAGTCTCCCATCCGGATTTCTGCCCCACCTGCCCGGATATTTCTTCCGCCAAAGCGATAGTTTCCTCTTCGCAAACATCAGGCAACGAGCGATAATAACGCAATGCTTCATGCGGAAACCCCAACATGGTTTTCAGGCGCATGATTTCCCGAAAAACGTGCTCTTCCTGCGGGCTTGTTTCACACAAGCGATAGGCTGCATCCAAAGCCAGCTGGTATCTTCCTGCGGTTTTGTGCTTGCGAACAAGCATTTCCAGATTTTTGATATAAACAATCCTGAACGTTTCGCGAAGGGGAAGTACCCATTCATCAAACAGCCCCTCCATGAAATCCCCCTGATACAAATCGCATGCATCCTGCAATTTACCCGGCTCGACACTCAGAGATTTGAAGCGCTCTACGTCCGTCCCGAAATCAAACGCTTCGGAAATTCCGATTGATTGCTTCTCTGCCGTCACCATCCCCGGCAAGGTTTTCCGGATTTGCCATAAAGCCTGAGAAAGTCTTCTTCTGGCTTTGTTTTCGGGAAGGTCCGGCATTAAAATACCAATCAGTTTCAATCGATCGTGTTGTTTTCCCCGAAAGTAAAACAAATATCCCAGCAATGCACGGGCAATCAGCGATGACGGGATGGCAAGGTCAATTTTCCCCCGTTGAATCGACATCTTCCCAAAAAGCCTTACGAAAACTGCTTTCACATAAAAATTATAAGCGAAAATCCCGGTTTTCTTCCATCCGGTTATCCGGGTTCCTTTTGTTTTTCATTTTATACACCTTGCCTACAAAGACAGGCAACGGACTTACAAAGCCGCTCCATCAAGCGCATGCTGACAGGTGCAATCTACCGGTTCCGGATACAACATCAGGAATTGCGAGAAAAGCGCGGCAATCTTCCCCCCCGTTTTCTTCAAATTTTCCATGATATCTGCCACGCTGATACTTGCGGACATGCCCGCAGCATAATTACTGACAACCCCAACCGTTGCATAACAAATCGCCATTTCACGCGCCAAAACGCACTCGGGATAATTCGTCTGCCCGACAAGATCCCCGCCGAGGACGCGCGTCATCCGGATTTCTGCGCGGGTTTCGAAACGCGGGCCATCCCAGCAAGCATAGGTCGCCCCTTTTTTCAACTCGATGCCGCTTCTTTTTGCCCCCGCCAGCAGCTGGGCATGCAAAGTACCGCAATAAGGATCGGTTACATCGATATGTACAAGCTTCCCGTCCAGCGGGTAAAACGTATCTTCCCTGCCATGGGTAAAATTGATGAATTGATCAATCAAAACCAGAGCATTTGGCGCCAGGTCTTTTCTGAGCGAGCCGCATACACTGGTTGAAAGAATCCGTCTGACGCCAAGTTCTTTCAATGCACAGATATTCGCCCGATAGTTTATTTGCCTTGGCGCAATGCCATGCTGTTTTCCGTGCCGGGGGAGAAAAACGATCTCGCGTCCGGCCAAACTGGCAACTTCCAGCTCGACCTCCCCGTATGGGGTGCGAACCTTCTGTAAGCCCAATGTTTCCAGACCGGGCAAAGTGTAAAAGCCGGTTCCGGTAATAAATGCCGTGTCTATCTTCATTGTGTCCGCCTCCCGGAAATATCCTCAGAGATAACGGGTAACACCACATAACTCGGGTGTTCCGCATCATGAAATAGTCGTTGCTCCGCCTTGACAAACCGGATTGCTTTAACCGGATTTTCGCCGGTATTCGGGTTGCGGTCATATTGCGGGAAACTGCTGCTTGATATCTCCAAACGAATACAATGCCCCGCCATGAATACATTGCTGGTCGCCCCCAGGCCGATTCGGCATTGCTTCACTTGGTTTTTGTCATCCCGATTTCCCTCACGTTCCCATCGTAGACGAACAATTCCGTCCAGCAGATTACGGGCAAACCCGTCCGGAGCGACATCGACGAGCTTGGCGGTAAAGTCAGTGCTCACAGCGCTCGATGCCACCGAGAGCACAACGCTCACTTCTCCGGTTATCTCGATATTTTCTTTCAGCGGTGATGTCGAATAAACCAGCACATCAGGGCGCTCTTCGATTGCTCTTTGGTCATAGGCTCCCGCCGGGAAATTGAACCAGCAGCACAATGCGCCGCCTTTCACCGGCACCGGATCAGCGGGGTCATAAACAAATGTATCCGCTGTTTCCTGCTCCGGTTGAGCAAGGCTCAATACACCATCCCCAAAGCGCGTGTTCGCTTTCCCGCCGCTATGCAGGTAATAACGCTTGGGGGCACTGTGTTCAGGCGGCCAAACGTTTTCTTCCCGCCATTCGTTCTTTCCCATCACGAAAATATCGACGGATGACTTCTCAGCAATACGTCCCGATTTATTTTTCAGCCAGTAATCGAACCAGTCCAGCATTTTCAATTCCGGAAGCACAATCATCGGAGATGATTCCATCCCGAAATCCACTTCTCCTACAAAACTGGATGGCTGCCCATGAAGCCATGGACCGACGATGATTTTATGAAAACAAGGATCTGCGGTTATCGCCTGTTTCGTTGCAAGCGCAGAAAAATCCCGCAAGGAATCAGCCGCCGAAAAATCATACCAGCCCGCAATTTGCATCACCGGAATATCAATATCGTCCGGAGAAAACGACACCGGCGCCCAAAACGCTTCGTCATCGAGGTGCTCCAAAGCATCTGCAAAGAACGGCAAACTGCCCCCTTTCCCGACGACCGGTATTTCCTCCACCGGCAAGTGATAGAAAATCGAGCGGTCCGAAACCGCATTGCTCAATTCGATGAACTGCCTGAGCAATTTTTGCCTTCTTTCTTCCTCGCGGCATTTCAATACCAGCATTTGCACTCCGGCAAGCACAGCCCAGCTCACCCAGCGTCCCAGGCTGACCCCGTCACGCGCCCGCAGCAACTGTGCTCCCAGCCCGGTCGAAGCAATTGCCGGGATGATGGTTTTCAGCGCAGGGTGCTTCGACCGCGCCGCCGCCCACTGCACAAACCCGCCATACGACCCGCCAAACATCCCGATTTTACCGTTTGCCCATGGCAAGTGCGCTGCCCATTCCAATGTATCGAAACCATCCTGCTCTTCATGGAAGAGGGGATAATCTTCCCCTTCCGATGCCCAACGCCCGCGGGTATCCTGACAAATTACGCCGTAGCCTCTCTCAGCTGCCATGAGCATGAAAGCCGTTTTGGCAAATTGTTTCCCGTAAGGCGTGCGCTGCAACAACACCGGCAACGACTCGTCCGTATCAGGGCGGTAGATATCCGCAAACAACCGCACACCGTCGCGCATTTGCACAACAACATCTTTCTCGACAAGTATTCTGGTCTTCATCCCGTGCTATGATCTCCACTGATTGCTTTCATGCCATGAAAATCATGGCACCTGAACAGATTCTTCTACCAATCCATCATGCCAACGAAACCGGATAAAAACCGGCTCCGGGCTTCATCGAAAGGCTCTCGACAATGCCTGATCGAGGTCGTGCTTCAAATCATCCACATCTTCCAGGCCTGCCGAAAGGCGCACCAGCCCGGGGCTGATTCCCGCCAGCGCCAATTCCTCTGCGTTGAGATTATGGTGTGTCGTTCGGGCGGGGTTGAGAATCAGGGAATTGACCTCGCCCAAAGATCCGCCGGGGATGATCAACTGCAAACTATCGATGAACCGGTAGACTTTCTCTTTATTCCCGTCAACCAGTTCGAAACTAATCATCCCGCCGAAACTGTCTTTTCGGAAAATACGTTTTGCAACAGCATTTTGCAGATGATTCGGCAAACCGGGGTAATACACCCTTTTCACAAGGGGATGGCTTTGCAAAAATGTTGCCAGTGCCAAAGCATTGGTGCAATGCCTTTCCATTCGCAAGGCAAACGTCTTGATGCCGCGGATGGTCAGCCAGGCCGAGTTCGACGATAACACCCCGCCAATCGTTGCAACAAGCACCCGCAGCTTGTCATAATATTCCTGCCGCGTGCTTATCGAACCGCCAATCACATCCCCATGCCCGGACAAGTACTTGCTCAAACTGTGGATGACATAATCCGCACCGTCTAGCAGCGGCTTGTAAAGGTATGGCGTGAGAAACGTATTGTCGATGACGACTTTGGCACCGTATCGGTGAGCAATACGAATGATTGCCGGTGCATCGAGAACTTTCACCAATGGATTCGTCATCACCTCGAAATAGACGATTTCCGGTTTATTTTCTGCGATCAGCGTTTCCAGCGCAGAAATATCCGTAAAATCCGCAAAGACGATTTTTGCACCGAATGTCGAAAAGATATCCCGGATCATTGCATACGAAGACCCGTACAAATCCCGCGAACAAATCAATTTCGCGCCTTGCCTGACCCCGGCTGCCAGCAAAGCCGCATGAATCGCCGCCATGCCGGAAGAGGTTGTCAAAGTGCATTCTGCGCCTTCGAGAGTAGAGAGCAAACGTTCGAGCGCAGAGGCAGTCGGAGTACCCCAGCGGGCATAGCCGTACCCGGGTTTGTCTCCCTGAATCATATCATCCAGGTCCTGACATCTTTCGTAATAATACACATTCGAATTGTGAATCGGCAATACAGGTTCCAGATAGTCCGGCACTGCCCAGCGTTCGCCGGCATGGATACATTGCGTTCCGAAGTGCGCTGCATCGAAGCGTACATCAGGACCCCGGTAACCAATTGGGCGTCCTGCATCATCCGTTTGTTTGTCATTTGCCATACTCAACACTCCATCATTAATCCCGCTGAAAAACCGGCTTCGCAGACCGAAGAACCGCACCATCCGAAAAGACATCATTCAGCATTTTGTTTAATCCCAGGAAGACCGCCAAAGCAAACACCCTTTTCAGGCAGCGTACTTCTCCAATAACTGACACGCTGTTTCCGCCAAGAGCGCTGCGCCCATGGGCAGAACGGATTCATCGATTGCAAACCTGGCATTGTGCAACGGTCTTACCTGATCATCAATCTGTGCACCCAGCATAGCCATGGCACCGGGAACTTGATGCACCATATAGGCAAAATCGTCTACGCCCAGCATGGCACCCTGTTCATACAGCGCCTGGCTGCCAAACAAATCCACGGCAGCCTTTTTGAAAGTACAGGAAACTTGCGGGTCGTTGTACAAAGCAATCACGCCATGCTTCAAATCAAAGTGCACTTCCGCGCCCAACGCTTTGGCAACATCGAAAGCCTTGTCAAGTTCAGCAATCATCGTCTCCCGCAGTTCAGGCTCCAAACTGCGTATCGTCCCGCTTAGTTCGACAACGTCCGGAATGACGTTTCCGGATGTACCGCCGTGAATAGTGCCAATCGAAATCGAACCGAATTTCGTCGGGTTCAGGCGGCGTGCCCGTATGCCATAGACGGCATTGATCACCTGCGCACTGATAAAAACCGGATCAATCGCCTGATGCGGCGTGGAATCATGTCCGCCTTTGCCGACAATTTCCGCTTCCCAATAATCCCCGCTGGCAAACGCATATCCGGGCAAAATCCACACCTTGCCTGCGGGCATCATACTGTTGATATGTAAAGCAATAATCCCACTCAAACCATCCAGAGCGCCATCCTGAATCATCCGCTCTGCTCCGTGAACATTTTCATCGTCCGAGCGCTCTTCACTCGGCTGAAAAATCAGCCGGATCTGGCCGGGCAGTGTTTCTTGCATCTTCAAAAGCGCTTTTGCCGCGCCCAACAACATTGCCATATGGGTATCATGTCCGCAAGCGTGCATAACCCCCGCATTTTTCGAGCAAAACGGGATCTCCGCAGGATCGTTTTCCTCCTGAATCGGCAAAGCATCCATGTCCGCCCGGATACCGACGACCGGAGAGGATTTTGTGCCAATCGTCGCAACGATCCCCGTTTTTCCCACACCGGTCCGGTAAACGATCCCCATTTCATCAAGACGTTTCGCCAGATATGCAGCAGTGTTGGTTTCCTGAAAACCCAATTCCGGCTGTTGATGCAAATCACGCCGCCAGTGCCGGATGGTTTCCGCCTCCATTTCAGTAAACGAACGAAACCAGCGGGCACGGTTGTTCTCTGCCATCTTACTTTCTCCTTCGCTAGACAAACTGCTCCCCCTGCTCATGATCCTTCATCGCCTCTTGCAAAGCAATCACGGATTCATGCCATGGAATTAGCACCTTTTCAAACCCGCTGACCAACCAAAACATGGCAAAGCTTAACAAGGTAGTAATGATAATCGCCACCCACAAATCGGAAGTGGTCAGGCTGGCAGACGAACTCCCCATAGCCATGATGAAACCCAGCCCTTTGTTCGAACACAACCATTCCGCAGCAATCACTCCGCCGACGGATGCACTGGCAGAAATCTTCAAAGCAGAAAACGTCAGGGGAAGTGCGGAAGGGACGCGCAAATTCCAGAAAATGTACCACTCGGATGCGCTCAACGTATGCATCAATTCCAGCGCTGCCGGCTCGATGGTTCTCAATCCTTCATAAACATTCACCAGAGTCGGGAAGAAAACGATGATCACGACAATGAGCATTTTCATCGCCTGCTCGGTACCAAAAATTGGCTGGAGGATCGGGCTGTTTTGCACTGCCGGCAAATCCGCAATGCTGTAACGAATCCGCAGCAAAAGCGGGATGATTGCCACCAGCGGGATACTCCGCAATGCAAGGTTGAGCGGCATCACCGCACGCTCCACAGGATGAACGTAGACGAACACCACAGCCATGAGCATCGCAAACAAATTACCGACCAGAAAACCCAGAAGCACAGCAGAGAGCGTTGTTTGTGTCTGATCCCAAAAATAAAGCGGCCCGCCATGCCTTCGGGCAGGGGTAACGAAAAAAGCTTTGGCAATCGACGAAGGTTTTGGCCAGGCCATCAACGAAAAAGCCCGAAAGTGCGGGTTCCATCCGATGAGGTTATGGATAAACTCATTCAACCTGCTGACATTATCCGGATTGGAAAGTAAAAATTCCCATACCAAGAGAAATGATACGACAATCAGGATGTTGTAAATCTGGTTCCTGTTGATTATCTTGTGTTTACCACCTTTATCAGCCATACTACCCACCAACTCCAGAATCTTTAACCGCCGAATGCCACGGCACCACGACCATCTCCAGAACGACAGCCAGCACATAAGCCAAAATCGACAAAAGCGTTGCCGCTGTCAATGCCGCCCAGGTCTTGTTTACCTGTGCATTGAACATCGTATTGACCATAAACGCACCAAGTCCATTGGAAGCCCACAACCATTCACTGATGATGGCTGTCAAAATAGACGCCGTCAACGTAATCTTGATCGAAGTGAACAAATATGGCAGTGATGACGGAAATCTTGTCTTCCAAAAGATTTGTGACCGGGAAGCATTGAGTGTTTTCATGAATTCCAGCGCGTTTCTGTCGACAGAACTCAACCCCTGCACCATATTGACCAAAGTCGGGAAAAACGTAGCAAGGGTTATCAGCACAACTTTGGAAGTCAGCCCGGGTCCAAACCAGCTGACAAGCAAGGGGAGCAAAGCAAGCAAGGGTAAACTGCGGATGAACACAGCAAAGGGATACACCGTGCGGGCAACATTCTTCGAATAGAGAAACCCGACTGCAATCGCCATCCCCAGCAAAGTACCAATGAAAAACCCGATTCCCGCTTCCAGCATGGTTTGCTTCAGGTTGAACCATAAGGTTCCCCAATTGTCGATGATACTGCCGGCAATTGCGGAAGGTTTCGGCAGAATTTTCGCCAAACTTTCCCCCGTACCGAACTCCCACAAAGCAAAGATAGCCAGCATCAACACAATACTGGCGCCATAATTCTGTATCAGCTTTTTCACATTCGATATTGTTTTTTTCCTGTTTTGATTTGTTTTCATAAAGCCACCGGAATGTAGATATCCAGAAAGTTTCGCAAATAGACAGTCATCAAAGCGATTTCATCAGCAAAGCATGCATGGTTTCCGTGAGCTGCTCGCGCACCCGTGCGCTGTATTGAAACACCTTGTCGCTTTGTTTGATTTCCAGCGTTCTTGGGCGCGGAAGATCAATCGGAATGTCCGCAACGACCGTACCAGGCCGCGGTGAAAGCATAATGATTCGATCGGAAAGAAAGACCGCTTCTTCAATCGAATGGGTCACGAACAAAACCGCAGCATCGGTTTCACGCCAAATGCGCAGCAGCTCCAGATTCATCCGGTCACGGTTGATTTCATCGAGCGCACCGAACGGCTCGTCCATCAGCAGCACCCCCGGATTAAGCAATAGTGCCCGGGCAATCGCTGCCCGTTGTTTCATACCACCTGAAAGCTGATTCGGTTTGGCGTTCTCGAAACCTTCCAACCCGACAAGCTTGAGAAGCTCACGGGCGCGCCCTTTGTGCTGTTTTTTCGCTGCGCTGCCGATAATCTCCAACGGGATTTCGACATTTCTGATAACAGAACGCCAGGGGAATAAAACCGGATCCTGAAAAACAAACGCATATAACCGTTCGTTTCTCGCTTCCAGCGGGGTTTTGCCTTTGATGTATATTTCTCCACTCGTCGGAGAAATCAACCCTGAAATCAATCTCAGGATCGTTGATTTTCCGCATCCTGAGGGACCGATCAACGAGATAAATTCTTTTTCGCCAACATGAAAGTTGATGTTTTCCAGCGCCGTTATTGGTCCTTCGGCCAGTTCGAAAACTTTGCTTACATTCTTCACTACAATGCTATCCATATCGATTCCTCTGGATATCTACTATTCCGAATTCACTACCGTTTATTGATCGATTCTGCCGTTTTTGTAAACCGCATCGATGATTTCTGTTGTGGCAATTTTGTTGATATCCGGTGCTTTGTCGATTTCACCCATATCCACCAGAATGCGGGCTGCGTTTTCCCAGTCTTCCATGTTGACAGCCATCAATCCGTGTTTTTCGGTAAACGGTGTCTTGAGAAACGGGGTTTCTGCAATCACCTGCTGGTATTCGTTTTCATACTCCAGCCCGTATTTCTCGCCGAAATGGTCTACCGTATAATGAGCTATTTCTCCCGGATTTTCCAGAGCATACTTCCAGCCCTTGATTGTCGCCCGGGTGAAACGTTCGAGCAAATTTTTGTTCTCTTTGTAGTAATCCTGATGACAAATTACGAAATTCCCGGGGACTTTGTATCCCCATTCATAGGCATCCAAAAATCCGACTTCGTAACCCATTTTTTCGAGAATGACCTTTTGGTTTGTCGAGAAACCCCAATACGCATCCACCGTTCCGTCGATCAATGGCGTCGGGTCGAAACCGACCGTTACGATCTCCATATCGGTTTCGGGATCGATACCGGCTTTTGCACATACCACCCGCCACGCGAGGATCAGGGCTTGCAGACCGATACGTTTGCCTTTGGCGGCTTCCGGAGTATCGATGATCGTTCCGGGTTTTCCGTCCGGGTCTTTGATGATGTACATCAAACCGGCAGGACTTCTTTGCATTTCAGATGCAAAAGCAATCAACCTGGCGCCCTCGATATTGGCTTTGATCGAATCGACGGAAGAACTGGCAATGCCAATATCCTTGGCTCTCGAATCGACCAGACTCTGAGGCGGAATTCCAGGTCCGCCCGGTGCAATATCGACAGTCAGTTTTTCGTCTGTGTAATATCCTTTGGAATCTGCGGCGAATTCCCCTGCATACTGCGTACAGGCAATCCATCCAAGCTGCAAGGATGTAGTCAGTTCCTTCGGTGTACACCCTGACAGCAAGCCCCCGCCTACTGCACCCAACGCCCCTGCTGCCCCTGTCAGACCGGCGAGTTTCAGGAAATCCCTGCGGCTCAATCCCCTCCGATTGTTGCGCTTGTGTGACATTTTCTGCCTCCTAAATAGAAACGACAATTGGTTACTTCTTGTTTTTTTGTCTGGTTTTTTTTGTTTTGTTTCAAATCCTACGCCATAAACTTCACCTCACTTTTTTCATTCCGGTTCATTAAACAAGCTCTTGCGTAGTTGACCTTTTCATCAACAAATCCGCTGTATCCGAATCGGTAATCAGGCAATCAATCAATTTTCCGCGTATCGCCCCCAGCAAAGCGTTTACTTTTTTCTCGCCAATCGCCATAACAGACAAATAAGGAATTTTTCTGATATGTTTCCACTCAAGGCTGATGATATGGGTTTCAATTGGTGTCGGAATGTGTTTCCCATCCCTGTCGAAATATCGCAGCAAAATCTCACCAACCGCCCCCTGCTGCCGGAGGGCATCCATCTGTGACACCGAAAGCGAGCCGGTACGCACCATCGTATTCTCCGAACCGATTTCCCCAATGCCGACGAACGCCGCATCACACTTTGCCGCGTTGGTAAGTGCCTTTTGAATCACCGGCTCTGTCATCAGCGCTACCCTCGTTTCCGGATTTTGCACAATAGCCGGTACGGGAATCGTTTCCACATGCACCCCCAACGCCTGGGCAATCCTGCCGCTGATACTGTACGGGTTTTCTGTACCCAGCATACTGCCGGCAAGCTCATTGACAATACAGCGAAATTGCTGCCGGGATTGCGGTAAATAAGTTGCCATCCGGCTAACCGTGCTGCTCCATCCAATACCCAGCCGGTCCACCTTGGAAAGGAGTTCCATCATGTGAATCGCCCCGACATGCCCCAGCGCATTCAAGGTTTCATCCTCCGTTTTCCCTGTTTTCACGACCATCGCTTTTTTTAGCCCTAGTTTTTTTTCAAGGTCGATTTCCATTTGAAGATGCATTGGAAGAGGACGGGTGATACAAATCTTCACAAGGCCATCCTGGCGCGCTTTGGTCAGCATTCTCGTCACCGAAACCCTGGAAATGTTCAATTTTTGGGCGATCTTTTCCTGCGTCAAACCTTCATTGTAATAAAGCCAAATTGCATAAAGCAGCAAATCGTTCTTTTCATAAGCCTTCATAGCCATAGTCCCGCCTTTTCCAGTGGATTCAAACCGGTTTTCCGTTTGCTTTTGCCATAACATATCAACACTTCGTGGTCATTTCATCTTCTCGGCTAGCTTCATCAGGATGCCTTGATGCGGTCGGCTATCTTTCTTGCGTTCCTGATTACCGGTGCAAGATGCAGTTTTTCAAAACGATGTTCCCGCAAAACGACTTGTCCGCCGACAATCACCGTCTCCACATCTCCCCGCCCCACTGCATAGGCAAGCAAGGAATAAGTGTCATACACCGGTACAAGGTGGGGTTGATTAAGATCGATGAGAATCAAATCCGCCAATTTCCCTTTTTCGAGAGAACCAATCCGTCTTTCCAAACCAAGCGCCTTTGCCGCACCAATCGTTGCCTGTTGCAACACCGCCTTTGCAGGGAAAACGGTAGGGTCAAGGGACGTTGCTTTATGTAAAGTTGCTGCCAGGCGAATCACTTTCCACAAGTCCAGATCATTGCTGCTGCCCGCCCCATCGGTGCCGAACACAACCGGTATACCCGCTTCCAGCATTGCAGGTACCGGCGCAATCCCGTCGGCAAGTTTCAGGTTGGAAAGCGGACAATGAGCAACAACCGCTCCGCTTTCTGCCAGCATACGAATCTCATCTTCCGTCAAATAAACACAATGAGCAAGCACCGTCCGCTTGCTCATCAATCCGAAATCGTACAATAATGCGAGAGGTCTCTTGCCTGTCTGCGCCTGAACCCGGCTCACTTCGTCCTGCGTTTCTGCGCAATGGATAGTCAACAAGACGTCATGCCTTTCCGCCAGCGCCATTGCCTCTTGCAAGGTCTCGACGGGAATATCCAGCGGGCTGTGCGGTGAAACGCAGGGGATGATTTGGCCATCGTCCTTATATTTCCGGATGAATTCTTCGCCATACCGGGAACGATTCGCCGCTTCAATACCGTCTACATCCGGGGAACTGACAAAAACAGGCCCGGTAATCAAACGAATACCGGTTTGCTTCGCCGCTTCCGCCAGGACTTCGGGGAAAAAATACATATCCAGGGTCGTAGTAATGCCCCCCATGAGCTGCTCTGCATACCCGAGAACAGCACCCGTTTTCATATCGTCGCGGTTGTTGACCATCAGGGTCGCCCGCTGCATCTCATCCAGCCAGGGAATCAAGGGAATATCATCCGCCAGCCCGCGAAACAAAGTCATCGGTGCGTGAGCATGAGCATTGATCAATCCCGGCATCACCAGATGATGGGATGCATCGATTGTGTCTTTTGCATGAAATTCGGATAATATCTTTTCGGTTTCCCCCACATCAACAATACGTGTTCCGCTAATTGCCACTGCCCCCTTTTCGAGAATCTCATCACCGGCATTGAAGGTGACGATTTTTCCATTCGTAATGATACGATCAACTTCTCGCATTGTTTTGTCCGGGACCAGAGATTGAATTCACCTTCCGGTTGAATAGGAACACAGATCACTTGAACAATTGTACATTTATTAACAATTGTAATTATAGTAACCTTTTTCATCGCTGTCAAGCACAGGGAAAAAACACGCCGCTTCATGCCTGTGCAGGCAGCCGCCAACGCAGGTTTCCTTCCCGTCCCGCCGGCAGACATACGTCCACAACCGGAACAGAAAGCCCATTTGCCTCATTCCGTCTCAATTCCCCTTCTTCTATGTGGTGACTATGCAAACCGGAAGTATGTGAGTACGGGCTGGCTGATATGCCGCAGCCTCATCAAACCTGCCTATACGAAACTGATATGCCGTAAAAAACGCACCAGTAGATTAACAGGCAAAACCATGCAGGCAACAAACCGTTGCGACGAGGCAACCCCTGCCGCAAACTTGCTGCAAGTCGCATTTTCCCCTGCCCTTTTTTAATCCTTGATATCTTCTACGATTTGATTCAAATGGTCAAGCATCGCCTGCTTTGCTGCAATCGGGTCATGGCGTGTAATTGCATCGAGAATTTTCCGATGGAAGATGATTGCTTTCTTCGGGCTAAACCCGGTGCGAAAACTCATTTTGCGCTGCTCCGATAACAAATCCATGATTGGTTCCAACAGCGAAGGCAATAATTCGTTTTGGGTTGCCCGGGCAATTAACTGGTGAAAGAGATTGTCACCGGCAATATACGTGTTCATGTCGTCATTCGAACTCGCCATCAGCTCTACGGCGTTACGCATTTCTTCGATTTGTTCATCGCTGATTCTCACAGCAGCCAGTGCTGCCATTTCCGGTTCCAGAATACGGCGAATTTCGAAAAGATCAGCAAAACGGTTTTCATTCGTATCAGACGAGGTCATCTTCATTAATAACCCCATCGATTCACTGGTCGCCCGTGAAATCCCGTCCGTAACAAAGGTTCCGCGTCCCGGGCTGACATCCAGCAATCCCTTGCCGCGCAAGGTTTTGATCGCTTCCCTGACCGCGGTACGGCTGACCTGAAACTGCTCTGCCAAGGCTCGTTCAGTCGGCAGACGATCACCGACTTTCAGAGAACCGGCAAGTATCTGCTGTTCGATTTGAGCCACAATTTGCTCATAGATTCGTTTGTTTCTAATCGGGTGATATTCTGTCATCTTCTCATCATCATTTCTTCATTGGTATGTGTCAATTTATACCATATGAAAACGCTTCCATAACGGCTCCTTCGAACCGAACCGAAACAAAACAGAGTCGGGTTTAATTCATTCTTCTTCCGGATAATTTCAGGCGAAAACAAAACACGCTTTCCTTCTGCGTATGCAATCGCAGTCCGAAGCCCCGGTAATTACAATGCTTTGTCGAAATCAAAAATAGCATCCAGCTCTTCATCCGGGACATCGAAAACCGTACCGACAGGAGGTACCGGCTCGAACGTCATCCATTCCGGCAGCCGGTCGTCAGCCTTGGTAAAACCAGCCTGCCTGTTGAACTCGCGTTCCATCGTCAGGGTCTGTTTCCCCAATTCCTGCAAAATGTCTTTTTCCAGATTCCACCCGTATCTTGCATTCAGCAAGTCGGGGATGGTGTGCAACACAGTGCCAAAACCAAATCCGGCAAACAAACAAGCGCCCAGCGTATCGTACCCCGCAGTGCTGATTTGCCCGGCACGCGAAATTTTCGCCTGCCCTTTGGGGTCTGTGTGATTGATCTTTGCCCGAATCGTCAAACCGCAAGTATGGTCGGCGCCCTGCGGTGTCGTCGCGAAGGTAACACCGGTACCTTTGATGACCCGCGGTTCGTAGGAAGACATTGCTTGCCCCTTGACCACCGGCACCCGTTCCACACCTAGCACGCGCCCGGCCATTGCCGCACCGTTGCCGAGAGTTCTTCCCAACGGGGTCCCTGCCAGGATTTCCTCCAATAATGCCATCGCACGTTTCCCGTCCCCCCAGTTCATCAAACCCGCCTGGGCCGCCACGCCAAGAGCAGCGCCAATGTCTATCGAATCCAGCCCGAGGTCATTCACCACCCAGCTCAGGCGGGCGATTTGATCCAAATCATCGATGCCAAGGTTGGAGCCCATCAAACCGATCGTTTCATATTCCAACGGCGCAACAATCACATTTCCGGAATCATCTCCGTAAATATTGGAACATTGAATCGTACAGCCGCGCATGCAGGGATGAGACGGTTTGCTGACTTTGTTCCGCCGCAAAAGCAAATCCCGCATGAATTCGCCGCTGATTTTCTCAGCGCCTTCGAATCGTCCCTCCGAAAAACCGCGCGTCGGCAGGCTTCCGAAATGCTGGCACATATTGACCATCGCAGCGGTGCCGTAATCCTTGTAGGTATGTATTTGAGGATGCTTCATCAGTGCCGTGGTAAATACTTTTTGTGCTTTGCGAAACCCCTCGATGTCAGCAATCGGGGGTTTCCTGCCGCCGGAGGGATCGATGATAATTGCCTTGATTCGTTTCGAGCCCATCAAAGCCCCCAAACCACCACGGGCTGCAATCCGTGAGGGTGTTTTATCTTTGTCCAAATTCTGAATGCCGGCTGCACGCAATTGCATTTCCCCGCCGGGACCAATCAAGGCAAGCGAAACCTTTTCCCCGAACCTGGCTAACAGTTTGGGCGCCGCTTCATAGACACCCATACCGATATAGTCATCGGCAGGCAAAAAGCGCACACCGGAAGCAGACAACACCAACAAATACCAATCCTGTGTTTTGGGGCGGTCTTCGATGATCAATGCCCTGATACCCAGCATAGTCAGCGCATAACCGGTACTGCCGCCGGCGTTGGATTCTTTCACGCCGCCGGTCAGAGGGCTTTTCCCTCCAACGGAAACCCGGTCACAGCTCGAAAGCATATGCCCGACCAGCAAACCGGGCGTGAAAATCAGTTTGTTATTAGGGCCCAGAGGTTCACACATCGGCGGTACTTCATCCAGCAAGATGCGGGCCACCAGTCCCCTTCCGCCTAAAAATTCCCACGCCGGGGGTACTTTTTCCATTTTAAAATCATGTGTTCTCGCATTCACACGCCAGACTTTCATACACACCTCCAAACCAGTCGAACAATGAAGCTAATGCATTTCATATCCACCGTCTACATTCAGCGTATGGCCGGTGATCATATCCGCATCCGGACATATAGTGGATTTTCGCCGCCTGGTTGACCATTTGATCCATCACCAGC
>CAYWFK010000041.1:0-25016 GCA_964457375.1 uncultured Anaerolineales bacterium | reverse complement strand
ATGGTGCCCACGTTCAGGTGCGGTTTCGTTCGTTCAAATTTTTTCTTAGCCATATATACGATTCTCCTACAATGTATCCTGCGTTTCTACGAATTTATTTTCGATAAGTTCATTTACCCGTAATGATCTTACGTGCAACTTCCTGAGAAACCCGGGCGTAATGGTCGAATTCCATGGTAAAGACGCCCCGGCCTTTGGTTGCCGAACGCAACTCGGTTGCATATCCGAACATCTCTGCCAAGGGGACCATCGCCTTGACCGCCTGGGCATTGCCAGGTCTCATTTCAATTCCCAGTATTTCTCCGCGGCGGGCATTCAGCTGCCCAATGACTTCACCCAGGAACTCTTCCGGGACATTGACTTCCACTTTCATCATGGGTTCCTGCAACACCGGTGCTGCTTTTTGCACACCGCTGCGAAACGCCATCGAGCCGGCCAGCCTGAAAGACATTTCGTTCGAGTCCACTTCGTGGTAGGAACCGTCATACAGGCGGATTTTCACGTCGGTAACCGGATACCCGGCAACGACACCTGCTTCTGCTGCTTCCCGAACGCCCTTTTCGACTGCGGGGATATACTCTCTCGGGATCGCACCGCCGGTTATCTCATTCTCGAAAACAATTCCCGATCCTTTTTCGCCGGGTTCCAGAGCCATGATAACATGGCCGTACTGGCCCCGTCCACCGGATTGTTTGACATGGCGGTATTCGACCTTTTCGACCGGTCGGGTAATCGACTCGCGGTAGGCAACCTGCGGTCTCCCGACCCGTGCCTGCACCCGAAATTCACGCAGCATACGATCGACAAGCACTTCCAAATGCAGTTCACCCATTCCGGAAATAATCACCTGTCCGGTTTCGTGATCCGTGCGCACACGGAAGGTCGGATCTTCGTCCGAGAGTTTCCGCAACGCTTCGCTCATCTTGTCCTGATCCGCCAATGTCTTCGGTTCAATCGACACTGAAATGACCGGCTCCGGGAAACTGATCGTTTCCAAAATGATCTGGTTGGCGGCATCGCAAAGCGTATCGCCGGTGAAGGATGATTTCAAGCCGAGAATGGCTGCAATGTCACCAGCGGCAACTTCCTTGATATCTTCCCTGCGGTCAGCGTACATTCGGATGAGGCGTCCAACCCGTTCCCGTTTATGCTTTACAGGGTTATAGACAGAAGCCCCGGTTGTCGTCTTGCCGGAATAAATCCGCAAATACGCAAGACGTCCGACATAAGGATCCGTAACAATTTTAAAGACCAAAGCACTAAATGGTGCGCTGTCATCCGCAGGACGCTCAATCGCTTCGTCATTCGCTGGATTCGTGCCCTTGACGGGGGGAATATCCAGCGGAGACGGCAGATACTCGACAATGGCATCCAGCAGGGGCTGCACCCCGATATTTCTCAACGAAGTTCCGCAAAACACAGGGGTAATTTCCCCGCGGATAACCGCTCTGCGCAAAGCCTGTTTCATCTCGTCGACGCCAATCTCTTCACCTTCGAGGTACTTCATCGTAAGATCGTCATCAGTCTCGGCAATTTGCTCAATCATGCGTTCGCGGGCTTTGGCAACCTCCGCCTGCATCGCTTCCGGAATTTCTCTTTCTTCAGGTTCCTTGCCCAAATCATCGATCCAGACAATCGCCTTTTGCGTCATCAAGTCGACGACGCCTTCGAAATCACTTTCCAGGCCGATTGGCGCCTGAACCGCAACCGGGTTTGCGCCCAAGCGGTTCTTGATCATTTCAATCGTACGGGTGTAGGACGCTCCGACACGATCCATTTTATTGACAAAGCAAATCCTCGGAACACCATAACGGTCTGCCTGACGCCAGACCGTTTCACTTTGAGGTTCCACACCTTGTACGGCATCGAAGATGACAATGCCGCCATCCAGAACACGTAACGAGCGCTGAACTTCAGCCGTAAAATCGATGTGCCCTGGTGTATCGATGATATTAATCAAGTGATCCTTCCAGATCGTCGATACAGCCGCAGAAACAATCGTTATTCCACGCTCCCGCTCCTGATCCATCCAATCGGTAACCGTCGTACCATTGTCCACAGATCCAATCCGGTGCGTCTTTCCTGTATAGAAAAGGATGCGTTCCGTTGTTGTCGTTTTACCGGCATCGATATGGGCAATAATCCCGATGTTCCGATATTGATGTAAAGAATACTCGCGAGCCATGAAACCGCCAATGTACTTGTACTTTTAAAGTGCCTAACGCATTCGATAATGAGAGAAAGCTCTGTTCGCTTCCGCCATTTTGTGGGTCTCTTCGCGTTTACGTACCGCAGAACCCAGATTATTGGCAGCGTCCATCAATTCGGCTGCCAGTTTTTCAGAAAATGACCTTCCGGACCTCGACCTCGAAGCCGCAATCAGCCAACGTGTCGCAAGCGCAAACTGCCGCTCGGGAGAAACCTCCATCGGCACCTGGTATGTCGCCCCGCCCACCCGGCGTGGTTTCACTTCCATAATCGGAGACGCGTTTTTCAACGCAGCCAGGAAAACCTCGAGAGGAGCTTTTTTTGTCTTTTCCTGAATGATATCGAAAGCATTGTAAATCAGACGAGTTGCAACGCTTTTCTTGCCATTCTTCATCACCCGATTGATGAAAGATTGTACTTCAACACTGTTGTACTTCACATCGGGTAAAATTACTCTTTTTTCAGGTCGATTACGACGCATTCGAATTCTCCAAACCTACCTAGATTTCATTCGTACTTTCGTACTCTTCGACAATACCTGATGTTACTCAGGTCGTTCTCTCAAATTCCGTAAAACGGAAACAATCAGTCACTACGCTTTGGGACGTTTCGAACCGTATTTTGAACGCCCCTGCTTACGCTCTTCCACACCACCGGAATCCAATGTTCCTCGGACAATATGGTAACGAACACCTGGCAAATCCTTCACACGTCCGCCGCGCACCAGCACCACGGAGTGCTCTTGCAAAGAATGCCCCTCACCGGGGATATATGCGGTAACTTCGATACCGTTTGTCAAGCGAACACGTGCGATTTTCCGCAAAGCAGAATTCGGTTTCTTCGGAGTCATCGTGCGTACAATCGTACACACCCCGCGCTTTTGCGGTGCACCTTTCTGCTGGCGAATCCTTCTCTGCTTCACTGAGTTGAAGGTATACAACAGGGCAGGTGCCTTGCTTTTTGTCTTTTTGGTTTTTCTGCCCTTACGCACTAATTGATTGATTGTGGGCACATTTGCCTCCGTTTTCGTGATTACTTTCTACTTGTCAATTTTTCAATAACTGAGGCCATCAATACGCACAAGATGGCCTCGTTTAATCATCCGTGATATTTATTTTGAAATCAGGCAGGGGGTCTTGCCTGCCTTTCGCAGTTTAAGCAACGGTTTGCGATTTTACCACCAGGCACTTGCTTCGTCAAGGAAATCTCCCTAGAATTTTCCCAATCCGAGCAAACCTGTTTCCAGTTTTGGCGGTTTCGACTTCGCATCGTCCTTGCCAAACCGGATGGTCTCTCCGGTATTCGTGACCGCTTCCACAGACAACCCCAGGCTTTGCAGTTCTTTCACCAAAACCCGGAAAGAAGCCGGAATACTCGGGTCTTCGATCTTTTCGCCCTTGACGATTGCCTCATAGGTTTTCACCCTGCCCTGCACATCGTCCGACTTGACCGTCAGCATTTCCTGCAAGGTATAAGCAGCGCCGTAAGCTTCCAGCGCCCAAACTTCCATCTCACCGAAACGCTGGCCGCCGAACTGTGCTTTCCCGCCAAGTGGCTGCTGTGAAACCAGGCTGTAAGGTCCTGTCGAGCGTGCATGCACTTTGTCTTCCACAAGGTGGTGCAGTTTCAACATGGTCATCACGCCAACAGTTACTGGCCTGTCATAAAGTTCGCCTGTTTTCCCGTTTCGCAACACCTGTTTGCCGAAAATCGGTACCGGGACGTTTTTCTCAGCCATAATTCTGACCGCTTCATCCCGCAAGTCTTCGTCGCTGATTGCCTTCGGATCTACATCCACTGTTTCCATCCAAAGCCGCAGGCATGCCCGAACAGCTCTCAAATCCTGTGCGTTTCGTTTGGAAACCGGAATTTCGACATCCTCGAAAGCAAGAATGCCTTCCGGATCATAGCCATGCTCTTTGAGCCATTCACGCAAAACAGCGCGTTTTGCCAATGTATCATCCGAAATGACCTGATAAACATCGTACCCCAAATCTCCGAGCCAATGTTCCATATACATCCGGCGAACTTCATCGTCGTCTTCGATCATTTCCGGATCATATTCAAACTGCCGGAGCCAATCCCAGGCTCGTTCACTAATTTCTTGCCAGGCACGATCGATCAGCCAGGCACGGGCCAGTTCAGCTTCGATTTCATCTTCATGAGCCCCGTCAAACACCGGGGTTACCGCCCGAAAGCCCAATTCTCTGGCAGCCCAGCCCAAATGGGTTTCCAGCACCTGTCCCAGGTTCATTCGCCCAGGCACCCCTGTCGGATTGAGGATGATGTCGATAGGCGTCCCGTCTTCAAGGAAAGGCATATCCTCGACAGGCATGACCATGGAAACAACCCCTTTGTTCCCGTGGCGGCCAGCCATCTTGTCGCCGGCTGTAATTTTACGCAACTGTGCGACAGAAACACGTACCATCGTATCGACACCGGCGTTCAAATCAGCATTATCTTCTCTGGAAAAAACCTTGACATCGACGACTTTGCCCCGTTCACCGTGAGGCATTCGCAGCGATGTATCTTTGACATCTCTGGACTTCTCTCCGAAAATTGCTCTCAACAAGCGTTCTTCCGGAGTGAGTTCCTTTTCCCCTTTCGGGGAGATCTTTCCCACCAGAATATCGTTGGGCCCAACCATAGCCCCGACGCGGATGATACCGTTTTCGTCCAGGTCCCTTACCGTATCTTCACCGACGTTTGGAATATCCCGCGTGATTTCTTCGGGTCCAAGCCGGGTATCACGGGATTCGACCTCGTGCTTTTCGATATGAATCGAGGTGAATTTGTCGTCCTGAACAAGACGTTCGGAAATAACGATTGCGTCTTCGAAGTTTGCCCCTTCCCAAGACAGGAAGGCAATCAGAACATTTTGCCCCAAAGCCAGTTCACCGCCAACCGTCGAAGACGAATCGGCAATCACATCACCTTTATGAACCCGCTGCCCCTTCTCGACTGTTGGTCTCTGGTCAATGCAGGTGCTCTGATTCGAGCGGTGATATTTACGCAGGTTATACGTTCGTGTCCCTTTCGCAGAACGAACGACTATTTTGTTTCCGGAAACAACAACGACATCCCCGTCATCCTCTGCGACCACAACCTGCCCCGAATACTTTGCCGCATTGTATTCCATACCTGTCGATACCAATGGAACATCCGGCACGAGCAAAGGAACAGCCTGCGCCTGCATGTTCGAGCCCATCAAAGCCCGGTTGGCGTCATCATGCTCCAGGAAAGGAATCAAGGCAGCACTAATCCCGACGATTTGATGCGGGGCAACATCCATATAATCGATATTGCCGGCTGGTGCGAGAATAAAACCGCCCTGATAGCGGGAAGAAGCCCGTCCGCGTTCGAATTCACCGAATTCATTAAGCGGCGAGTTTGCCTGAGCAATGACGAACTTGTCTTCGACATCCGCCGCCAGATACTCTACCGTTGTAGAAACAAACGGCTCAATCAATACTTCCTTGACACCGGTTTTCTTGATTTTTTCCGCCAGTTCAGGCGCGATGCGTTCCCCGGCTTTCGCGAGGATATCGCCGGTTTTCTTGTCGGCAACATCTTCCCGCAATTTCCGGTTGAGCAAATCAGGATCTTTGGGTTTCAAAGCTTTCACAACCTTACGGTACGGCGTCTCGATGAAACCATAATCGTTTACATGCGCAAAGGACGCCAGACGCCCGATCAAGCCGATATTCGGCCCTTCAGGTGTTTCAATCGGGCAAATTCGCCCATAGTGAGACTGATGGACATCACGCACATCGAATCCTGCCCGCTCCCTGCGCAAGCCACCCGGGCCTAACGCAGATAATGTCCGTTTATGGCGCAATTCCGCCAGCGGGTTGGTTTGATCCATGAATTGGGAAAGCTGACTCGACCCGAAGAACTCTCTCAGGGAGGCGACCAGCGGGCGGATATTAATTAAGGTAATCGGCGAAATGTTTTCCTGGTCACGAATAGACATGCGCTCTTTGATAACGCGTTCCATTCTGCGCAGGCCGATACGCAATTTGTTCTGGATGAGTTCCCCAACGGTCTTGGCACGCCGGTTCCCCAGATGATCGATATCATCAGGGGATTCCATATTGTTATTGATGGCGATCATCCTGCGCACCAGATTGACAACATCCCACTTTGTGATCATGCGATGATCCAAAGGGATTTTCCCGTTCAGCTCAAGTTTCTGATTGAGTTTGTACCGCCCCACCCGCTCCAGGTCATACAAGCGCTGGTCGAACAGTTGCCCTTCCAGAAACTCGCGTGCATTTTCCAAAGTTGCCGGATCACCGGGGCGCATTCGTTTGAAGAACTCAATTAGCGCCGCTTCGGCGATTGTCAATTTACCGCCCGTATCCCATTCAGGCTCCTGGGCAATTGTGGATGCAATGAACATCCGGTCGGGATTATTATCCACGTCCTGGAATAGATTAATCAGCTCTTCGTCCGTACCTTCTTTCAGCGGAGAGTCATCATAGCCGTCATCGATTGCCGCCATTGCACGCAGGAAAATCGTAATCGGAATTGTGCGCTTGCGGTTGAATTTCAGCGTAATATAATCGCTCTTTCTGGTTTCGAATTCCATCCAGGCGCCCCTGTCGGGGATAAGCTTGGCAACCGCCAGCCTTCTGCCTGTCGCCCGGTCTACCGGCGCCTCAAAATAAACACCCGGAGAGCGAATCAACTGGGAAACGACAACCCGCTCCGTACCATTAATAATGAAGGTACCCTTTTCGGTCATCTCCGGAAAATCACCCAGGAAAATATCCTGCTTCAATGGTTCCGGAACATCCGGACCCGCAAGCAGGACGGTTACATACAGCGGCGAAGCATAAGTCAAATCTCGCTCGACACATTCTTCAACAGTATTTTTCGGGGCGTCAAACCAATACTTCAATCCCCACTCTTCCGATTCTTTCGTTCGGCTGGGGAAGTAGATTTTCATACCCTTGTTGTAGGATTCAATCGGAGAAATCTCATGGAAGAGATCTGCAAGCCCTTCTTTTTTCAATCGCTGGAACGATTTCAATTGCACGTCAATTAATGCCGGCAACGGTAAATCGACCTTGATTCGAGCATAATTTTTGGCAGGTAAAACTTGCTGCATACAACCTCTCCTAAACTATTCGCTTCCTTGGCTATTTTTACTAAACGCGTTACAATGCCTTGACCGGTCCCGCCAAGGCAACAATTGTTCCCGTAGCGTACATAAATGCTCAAACAAACAGCAACCCCAATACGCGGCTAAATCAGAACTTCTATTATATAACAAAACAATCAAAAAGGTCAAGGTGTGTTTTTCCCCATATAACACGCTTCCAAAGAAAATATGCTACCAAAAAAGAATAAAATGGCAATCAGTGAACACACGAAATCTCTCTACACAACTTCAGAAAAGCTACACTACGCCAATGACAAACCGCAAGGTTAGCGGCCGGCGTCATGGTGCTTTGGCATGCGTTCACATCCCAAAATACTTGACCGCTTTCGAGAAACAATCATAAACACCTTATCCCGCGAACCATTTCTTTTTATAAAGAAACTCGAGCGGACACTCAGAAGCAGACAAAAACAACCATCACCGGTAGCGACAGACAAGTTATCCGTTGGCTATTTATCCACACCGGCCATGAAAACGCAAAGAAGGATCAAGAAGGGTTTCGAAGAATATGACTGAAAAACAATCGACAAACGATAAAATACTCCCCACCGGTGAATTCCACGCCGGCTTTGTTGCCGTCATGGGCAGGCCGAACGTCGGGAAGAGTACGCTGATCAATGCACTTTTGGGGCAAAAAATCGCCGCTGTCTCTCCCCGCCCGCAAACCACCAGGCACCAGCAGCTTGGTATTTTGACAAATGAGCAAGCCCAAATCGTTTTCATCGACACGCCCGGCTTGCATAAACCTCATCACAAACTTGGGAAATCCATGAACCGCGAAGCGCTGGATGCCCTCGGCAGTTGCGATGTGATTCTCTTCGTTGTCGACATTAACCAATACCCGCCCCACGAAGAAGACCTTATCCTGCAGCAATCCCTGCAAGAAATTACCAATCCGCCCCCTGTCGTCATTGCATTGAATAAAATCGACATTCTCAGGGCAAAGCACAATCCGGATGAAATCGAAAAGCATGCACAGGCATACATCAACCTGATCCCGGATGCCCAAACGGTTCAAATCTCGGCACTCAACCACGAAAATCTCGACAAACTGGTTGCTCTCCTCATCGAGCACATCGCCCCTGGCGAGCCTTTCTATCCGGAAGATCAAATCACAGATCTCTATGAGCGGGATATCGCCGCAGATTTGATACGCGAATCCGCGCTGAACAACCTGCGTGACGAAATTCCTCACGCAATCGCTGTTCGCATCGATGAATTTACCGACAGGGGAAAAAACCTGATATTCATTGCTGCAACGATTTTTGTTGAAAAAGAATCTCACAAAGGTATCGTCATCGGGAAAGGCGGGCAAATGTTGAAAAAAATCGGGGCTGCTGCCAGAAAAGAAATCGAAGCAATGAACGGGAAAAACGTATTCCTGCAATTGCGCGTCAAAGTCCGGAAGAATTGGCGCAACGATGAAAACGCCCTGAAAAAATTCGGCTTTCGGTTTAACTAATTCAAGGCATATGACAATGCATAATCTTCTGCTCTGGAGTGCTCTGGGTTTGGCCATGCTCAACTGGCTTGTTTCTTCGCTGCGTATCAAGCTGCTCGAATACATTACCAAACCCGCCACGATTGTTTTGCTATTGTTGTGGCTTTGGCAAACCAGCCGTTTCGAAGGAGCTTTGATCTGGTTTGCCGCTGCGTTATGCTTCGGCCTTGTCGGAGATATTCTCCTGATGCTGCCCGGAAATCACTTTGTCGCAGGTTTGATTGCCTTTCTTTTGGGCCATGCAGCATACACAGCAGGCTTGAACACAACCCCGCCCCCTTTGAATCTCCCGTCCCTGGTGATTACCAGCCTTGTTATCACAACCGGCTTTGCGGTATTCAAGAGAATAACCGCTTCGCTGGACCGCAAACAGCAAAAATACCGCCAGCCTTTGGTCGCCTATACCGGCATTCTTTCCATCATGCTGGTTTCAGCGCTACTCACGCTGGTGCGCACAGAATGGGCACCCTTGCCCGCCCTGATGGTTTCGTTCGGCGCGGTATTGTTTTTCGTTTCGGATATTCTGATTGCCTGGGATAAATTTGTAGCGCCATTTCAATGGCGCTACCTGTTCATCCGAAGTACCTATCATCTCGGACAGTTTGGATTGATTATCGGTGCAGTTCTCCATTTTACTGCCCGTTGAATTCCCGTCCGTCCCGGCAAAAGCCCGGTCTTCCCTAATTCACGCCATCTTGTCCGCAGCGTCTCGTCGTCATTCGTTTCCGGCACGGGGATTAATCCCCGGGAGCTTCTTCCGTTGTCTTTTCAGCTATGGAGTCTACGGTGTTTTTCTGGGAACCGAGCCAGGTCATTAGCACCGCCCCTAGCCCCAGAATACCCGCAAGCAGTTTGGGCAAGCCCCCGATACACCAGACCAGGCTGTCGATACCAAGTAACAAGGACATCAGAATCAGCGTTCCCACACCTGCAATAATCGAAGGCGCCCATTTTTGGTTTTGCGATTGCATAATTTTTTCACCCAGCATCGTACCAATGGCAATCAAGCCAAAAGCCCAGGCAACGAATAACGCCAGAACACCCAAAAAGCTCACCGGGATCAAAATAATCGTTACCAGAAATATCAGAATCGCTATTGGTGCAAGCAACAGGACCAACCCGCCGGCTGCCAAAGAGCCACCCGGATTCGCTGCAACCGTATTTGCAACCCGCTCGACATGTTTAGGAAACAGAAGCATCAAAACACTCGCCAGAAATCCCCAAATCAACACCCGAAAGACAACCCAAATCACCTTGAAGAATAACGTCCCGTCGGATAACAATGCCGGAGAAAAGACGCCAACCGAAAAGGGCTGGGTTCTTCCTCTTATACCCACAGGGAAATCAAACCCCGTCAAAACCTGCCCTTGAATCACAGTCTCGCCACCACGCCGGGCAGACGATGCGAGTGTCGCGAAATCACCTTTCACTACGGCATTGTCATCGAGTTTAATCGAGCTGACCAAAGCAACCAGGTTCCCATGAATGACACTGCTTGAAGTCAGTGTTCCGGCAACGACAACCACATCCCCGTTGACAACAGAACCTTCTTCAAGCGTAACCGTACCACCCACGATGACCAAATCACCATTGAGCACATCCCCATCATGCAAAGTATACGTGCTCCCGATGACTACTTTATCATTGTCACCATTGTGTCCCCCACCCGCATAAGCACGTGCGGGATGAAAACTCAATATCAACAGCACCAACCCAAGAATAACCCCTATTTTTTTCAACCGTTTCATAATCTCACCTTTTGTTTTGTAACGAAATATTTCTGTAAAGCAAAGAACCATGCAAAACACCCGAAAATCATCGAAACCCCAAGCAAACCCCAAACAGAGGGATTGACCAAAGGAGGTATAGTTCTCAGCATCGTTACCACCACCCGATTGATTGCCCCGAAAACAGACAAGATGGAAGTAACGGAAGTAACCAGCTGATACAAGGCTTTGTTCGGGTGTGCAATAAAACCGGAGAAATGGTAGCCAAGCAAGAGCATTGCAGCGGCCAGTCCGTTGAGTAATAAAACCAGCATGATTCGGGTTTGCCAGAGGTAACGCTTTTTGGCTTCGTTTTGTTTTTCCTGCACCAAACGCGCCTGCCACCGGTTCACGAACCCGCTGGGCGGGTTGACCATCTCCACGCCCGCAAACAACTGATCGACTTGTTGCAAATCACTCTCCAACGCACGGCATTTTTCACACGCCCGCACATGTTTTGTTAATGCCAGTTCGTCTTCCGGCGAAAGAGTTTCGCCTGAAAGGAGCCAGCTTTCAAAAGGCTGGTGATTCATTTCGCCTCCTTTCCAAAGATACTTTGTCGAAACGAGTTTGCTTCCATACGCCCGCCAGTTCACCTCGCGCCCGATGGAGCCTCGACTTTACGGCACTCACGGTCAAAGAAAGCGTTTCTCCAATTTCCTTGTAAGAATATCCATACCAATAATGCAGAATGACCGCCGCCCGATCCTGGGGAGAAAGACAAGCCAACAATTCCTGCACCTGCGCCTGTTTCTCCTTTCGGATCATCAAAGCTTCCGGAAGAATTTCCGGGTCTCTGGGTTCCATCCAGGAATACGCATCGTCATCGATCGAAATCGATTGCAAGCGCTTTTTGCGCAGCAAATCAATGCAATGATGAGAAGCTATCGAAAGCAGCCATGTCGCAAACGACCGTCTCTGGTCATACCGGCCAAGGGATTTATAAGCCTTGAAAAATGTTTCCTGAGCTGCATCGTCCGCATCATCTGCATTGCCGAGCATCCGGTAACACAAGTTAAATACAGGCTTCTGATACAAAACTACCAAATTCGAAAAAGCGTCATCATCGCCATGCTTTGCCGCTTCAAGCCAGGCGGCTTCGCGGTTCTTCACGTTATTCTCCTGCTTTCCTTTCTTTCAATTTCATATACGTAAAACAAAACAAAGGGTTGCACTGAATCAGATATTTTTCTTCAATCAAGTAATCCCGTATTAGCAAGTGTTTCGATTACCCCTATCACAGCTGAATTATCCAAATCAGCCAACCCCATTTGAAGCATGGCATTGAACAATTGTGCATGCACCGCTGTCGAAGGGACGGGGATACCATACTCCCGTGCGGTATCCATCACAATCCCCAGGTCCTTTTCCTGCATATAGGCTTTGAATCCCGGGTTGCGGTTGCCGGCAAACAAACGTTGTGGTTTTACATCCAGCGTCCAGCATTGAGCTGCCCCACCCTGAATTGCCTTGACGACCTTTTCAGGGTCCGCACCCGACTTTTTGGCAAAGATGAGCAGTTCCGCCATGGCAACCATTTGGGCAGCAACCATGATTTGATTGGCAGATTTCGCAATCTGACCGGCTCCGGCATCGCCCACATGGGTAATCGTTTTTCCTTCAGCCCGCAAAACAGGCATTGCTTTTTCGACCGCTTCTTTCTCTCCGCCGATCATTATTGCCAACGTCCCTTTTTGTGCGCCAATATCACCGCCACTGACAGGCGCATCCAGGCAGAGCACACCAAGTTTTCCCAATTCGTCCGCTATCCTTCTCGCGGAAGCGGGCTTGATCGTCGAATGGTCGATGAAAATCAGTCCTTTCTGCGCTTTCTCGATGATTCCCTGCTTCCCAAGCGCCACAAGTTCCACATCCGGGGAATCCGGTAAATTGGTAATCACGATATCCACCCGGGCAGCAACTTCGGCGGGAGAAGAAGCCGGTTTGGCTCCTTCCCGCACCAATTCATCCACCGCCTGCCGGCTTCGGTTGTGCACAACCAGCGGGAAACCCGCCTTGAGAATATTGCGTGCCATTGGTTTGCCCATAATCCCCAAGCCGATATACCCCACGGTATAGTTAGTATTCATAATTGCTCCTTACTTATCACCGCCGAAGCGATCTTGCAAAAGAAACAAATTCACCTTACCCCGTTAAGAAAAAAACAACGGTTACGACTTCTGATAACGCCGGCGAATATTGGGAACAAGATACTCCCCAAATGCTCTTTCGACGCCATAATCAGGCGACCAGCCCCAGTCTTGCTTTGCTGCGCTGTCATCCAAATCTGCCGCCCAACTGTCTACAATTCGCTGCCGTTTGACATCCGGCTCATAAGTAATCTGTGCATCCGGGAACGAACGCAAAACAAGCGCTGCAAACTCCTCGGCAGAAAGGCTGAAACTGGTAACGTTATAGACATTGCGGTTGAGATTTTCAGCAGGAGCTTTCGCCAGCATCAACAAAGACTTGACTGCATCGGGCATCGCCATAAACGGAATTCTCACGTCAGGCCGCACGAAACAGGCATACGGTTCTCCCTTGGCGGCAGCGTGAAGCATTTCAGGGCCATAATCACTGGTTCCGCCGCTGGGAACAGTGAAAGCACTAATCAACCCCGGAAAACGCAAACTGCGAAAATCCAGCATCACAGGCTGTTCTGCTGCGAGCTGCCGGTAATACTTGCTGAAATAAATTCCCAGCATTTCACAATAGAGTTTGTTGCTCCCATACATCGTACGCGGGTTGTTCCATTCCCATTCCCGAACCCTTGCGTATTGGCTCTTGGTTTCCAAATCTGGCAGCCCGTAAACGGCAATCGAACTGGGAAAGATAAACAAAACCGGTTTTTTCCGCCATTCAGATTGTTCCGCAGCCAGCTTAAGCAGCCCCATTGTGCCATCCACATTGACATGATGTGCCATTTCCGGCGTGAACTCTCCTCTGGTGGATAATAATGCAGCCAAATGGTAGATTGCTTCGAATTCATATTCAGAGACCAGCCTCCCCAACAGGGATTCATCGAGAATATCACCCTGAATATGTGTCGACAACCCCGCCACATCATCCGGCAAAGGCTGCAAGTCCATCGTCAACAAAGCCGTATCCCCTTTTCCCAACTCCGCAATCAAAGCCCGCCCTATCTCTCCTGCGGCACCTGTGATCAAGACCACCTTTTTACGCATTTGCTACTCCTTATCATCGATTTTGTTATTCCATACGTAATTATCTTCGTTTAATTGTATCGTGATTCTCTCTTAATCTTGCTAGACTTGTCAAATTCATGCTAGAATGACACGTCGGTTTTTTTTATATCCTGGCATTATTTTTCATAATCAAAAACAACCAGGGAGAGGCAAATGACACTCCAGATAATTGTCGGAACGCAATGGGGAGATGAAGGAAAAGGCCGCATCGTCGATTCCTTTGCTGCCAAAGCAGCCTACGTCGTTCGTTTCAACGGCGGGGATAACGCCGGGCACACGGTTACCGTGGGTGACCGCACCTTCAAGCTTCATTTGATCCCGTCAGGAATCATTCAACCGAACACAACCGCCCTGATTGGAAACGGGCTGGTCATCAACCCGGAAGTACTGATTCGTGAAATGGAAATGCTCCGCAGCAACCATATCAGCATCACACCGGAACGCTTGAAAATTTCTTTTGCCGCACACATCATCACGCCCGCCCACATCGCACTGGACAAAGCCAAAGAGCAAATGCGCGGCGGTGAAAAGATCGGAACAACCTTGCGGGGGATTGGTCCTGCCTACAATATGAAGTCTTCCAGAAACGGATTGCGTATGGAAGCCATGCTGGACCCCGACAACTTTCAAACGCAAGTGTACCGGCATATCGAAGAAATCAACCGTCAACTGGATCTCTTGTACAAGATGCCGCCAATGGATGCGGACCGGATCGCCAAAGCATATTCAGGCTATGCGCAGACACTCGCCCCCTTTATCGACGACCCATCGAGAATACTCACCGATGCCCTGGAAAACGGCCAAATCGTTCTCGCTGAAGGCGCACAAGGTACACTGCTTGACCTTGATTTCGGAACCTACCCATTCGTCACCAGCTCCCACCCCACAGCTGCCGGTGCGCTCACCGGCTTGGGGTTAAGCCCCCGCTATGTCAACAAAATCATCGGAGTAACCAAGGCTTTTCAAACCCGTGTCGGAGAAGGTCCGTTTCCTACCGAAGTCTTCGATGCAACAGCTGAAAGACTTCGCGGCAGCGGTGCAAATCCCTGGGACGAATTCGGCACGACAACGGGAAGACCCCGCCGTATCGGATGGCTGGATGGCGTTCTCCTGCGCTACACCCGCAGAATCAACGGGCTGACGGAACTTGCTGTAACCAAACTGGATATTCTCAGCGGATTACCGCAAATTCGAATTTGCACGGCTTATCGAAGCCACGACAAACGCTTTGAAGACCTGCCGCTGGGCCCAACGGATCTGTCTCCTTTTACTCCGATTTACGAAACGCTTCCCGGCTGGGAGGACGACATCACCGGCGCAAGAAGCTGGGATGATCTTCCCCCGCAAGCAAAAGACTATATCAGGCGTATCGAAAACATTTGCAATGTGCCTGTCCGGCATATTTCGGTCGGGTCTGAACGCTCGCAACTGATTACGATTGCATAATCGCAAGTCTTCGATTGCCCCAAAACGCCGGCTGGCAACCGGAATCGACCTGTTTATGAACATACGATTAACCATTTGCAAGAAGCGACACCAAAGCCTGATAAAACTGATTACCATTCTGGTACTGTTTTCAGCAATGGTCTCTTCCTGTACGCCTGCCCCAACCACAACACCCGCCGCCACCGTCACACCAACTTCCACGAACACAGTCACCCCGACGATTGTCTGGTTTCCCCCGACACCGACTTTCACACCCTTCCCGTCCTTCACACCTGTACCCACCAATGACACCAAAAAACCACTTGGCAAGTTACTTTTCCACGATTCTTTCACCAGCGAAAAAAACTGGGTGCTTGGCGATTCCCCTGCCGGTCGTGTTGCGTTGGGCAAAGAAGAAATTTCCCTGACGATTGTCCGCCCGGAAGGGTACATTTCCACCTACCGAAAAGAGCCCATCCTCACCGATTACTATCTGGAAATCGAAGCGAAACCAAGTTTGTGCATGGGTGACGATCAATACGGCTTGATAATACGCCGCTCGTCATCCTCCACCTTCTATCGATTTGCACTCTCCTGCAACGGGCAAGCCCGGGTCGACTTGATCAATGGCGGTACAGCAACATCCCCGCAGCCATGGGTTTCCAGTGCATCCATCCCGTTAGGCGCACCAAACAATGTCAAGATCGGTGTTCTCAGCCAGGGCAAGGAACTGTCTTTTTGGGTCAACGATCAATATCAATTCTCGATTACGGACAAAAAATTATTCACAGGGCTGATTGGCATGTTCATCCGTTCTGCGGGCGAAAACGCAGTTACAGTCAATTTTGCGAACCTGAAAGTCTATTCACTAAAAAAATAGAAGCAACCGCCTGATCATCCTGCCGGCAAGGAAAGAAATCATGAGCAAACGGGTATTTCATAATCGTCTCAATAATCTGGATGCCAAACGATGGTTGAAGTTTCAAAAATCATGGTTCGTCCACAATCCCCCGCACCGCAACAAAGACGTTCTTGTACACCCGGCGAAATTCCCCGAAACGCTGGCACAAGAATTCATCGAATTTTTCACCAAGGAAGGCGAAACCATCCTTGACCCGATGGCCGGCACAGGAAGCGCGTTGATTGCCGCGTTGCGCGTCAAACGGCACAGCTACGGCATCGAGATCAATCCGAAATATCATCAAATCGCCGTCCAGCTGATTGACCGGGAAAGAACAGAACTGGGCACAGATTTTCAGCCATACACCGCCAGGATTTTTCAGGAAGACGCCAGACAAATTCGCAAACTCATCGAAACACAATCCATTCCCCCTGTTGATTACGTGATTACTTCTCCCCCCTATTGGAATATGCTTCACGCCAAAGGCGCAAAGACCCAGCAATCAAGACGGGATAGCCAGGAACTGGATGTAATTTACTCCGATGACCCCCGCGACCTGGGAAACATCAACGACTACGACGAATTCATTTCGAGTTTGGTCACCGTTTACACAGCATTGAAAGACGCATTGAAACCGGGTGCCTACCTTACCATTATTGTCAAGAATATCAAAAAACGCGGCGTCATCTACCCCCTCGCCTGGGATTTGGCAAAAAGTCTCAGTCACGTTTATACACTGAAAGACGAAAAAATATGGTGTCAGGATAACCAGAAATTATTCCCATACGGATACGGGAACGCCTGGGTGAGCAACACCTTTCACCATTATTGTCTGCAATTCCGAAACGGATAATCCGCAGAACCAGCCGCGGTGTATCCGAGTGACCACAAAGAAACGGTAGCACGAATTCTGTGTCCAATTCCGTCTTGCTTGACTACACACCAGAAACAGAAAAGGCAGGAATCGCTTACGCGCTGGCGTTGCGTGCCAAACGCATTTTCACGGATCGTTTTCAGAACTTGCAGGATCTCCGGCAAAGCACCGCAGATTTCATCACCAAAGTCAGTCTACTGCGTTATTTGACGGAGAAAGATATCCTCCATTCGACCATCGAGTTATCCCCGTTCGCCTACCCGGGCAACTACGAAATCATCGTCAGCGGCAGACGCTGGTGCATTCAAACCACCCTTTACCAAATCAAACATCCTTTCGGGAACACGGAGCAGCTGACGGAAATTGCCGACCTTGCACCCGCCGTCATTCGTGTGCGAAAGACCAAACAAAAAAAGCCGCTCCCGTCCGACATCGACATCTTCGCTTTGCTGTTTTCCACGAATACACCCAGTCCCAAACAGCCAAACCGGCAGGTTCAGGTTTGCTTTCTGCCCGGAAGAAGGTGGAACCCAATCCCTGTTTGGGAACAACGCATCTTCACTACCACCAACCGCTCCCGGGAGCCGCTGGCACTGCAAATCGGCGGGTTATCACAAAATCACCGGCACATCACCCGCACATACATCCTTCCCCCGAACAAGAAGCAAATACTTAAAACCCCATTCTTTGCAATCACACATCTGGCACTCCCCCGCAAGCCGGACGGGGATCTCTCCTGCCACGTTCACCCCCCTGATTTAAACATACGGATATCCCCCGCCAGCTGGGAATCACCCCGCATTGGAGCGGGCTTCATCGCTTTACAAGGGTACTGCCTTCACAGAGACTTTACCGGAAACGCCCGCATCCTCCGGAAAGGAGATTACCATCCGCATCTTGGCAAAACCGGAGAACCCGTTTGGCTTTTGCCGGCCAATCTGCGAACCCCTCTGCCGGATTTGATCACCCGCACGAAACAATGGCAAAACAACCAATCATCGAAATCTTAGCCCCAAAACTGAACCAATGCTTTTTAATAAATACATTTTCGATATTCACCGTATGCAGGAAAATTCGAGTACAATTATTCAAACCGGGAGTTTAACATCTCCAAACACGGACAGACGAAAACACAACAAGATTCTGTCCTTAACAAACACTAGGAGCAGATCATGTACCAAAGAGTATTCATCGTGGGTAATCTTGGCAGAGACCCTGAAATGCGCTTCACCCCCAACGGGCAAGCGGTCACCAACTTTTCGGTTGCCACCAACCGGCAATACACCAACTCCAACGGAGAACGTGTCAAAGAAACCACCTGGTTCCGTGTCTCCGTATGGGGAAAACAGGCGGAAAACGTCAACAAATTCCTGCGCAGAGGCAGCAAAGTGCTCGTCGAAGGAAGACTAACACCGGATCAAAGCACTGGCGGGCCTCGAATCTATCAAAGACAAGACGGAACTTACGGGGCATCATTCGAAATCACAGCCAATCGGGTTGTTTTCCTTTCGTCCCGCTCAGAAGATGAAGAATACCAAAGCAATTTACCGGAAGAATCCGGTGAAGAAGATATTCCGTTCTAGTCACCCGAACAATCGATTATTACGCGAAAGTAGAGAAAATGAACGAACATCAAGAAAAGCCGTCGAACGATAAAAAAATCTTGCCATTGGCCATTCCGCCGGATGTCAATGTAATTTACTCCAATCTCGTCCGTATCACCCATTCGCCATCGGAGCTGGTATTCGATTTTGCACGTTTGCTGCCCGGTTCCGGAAACGCTCGGGTACAAACGCGCGTCATCATGAGCCCTCTGGGAGCCAAACTGCTTCACAGGGCACTTGGGGAAAACCTGGCAAAATACGAAGCGAACTTCGGCCAAATCAAAATCCCCGGCGGTTCATCTCTCGCTGACTATCTTTTCCGAAAATCACCTCCACCGAAAGAGTAGAAGAACAACCAATGCAGAAACTAGACGATATAATCGAACGGATCCATGAAACATTCGAAAAGAAAACAATCGCACGGGAAGAAGCTTTGTCCCGGGCAAGAAAACTCATTCGTAAAAGTGCCAACACCATTCGGGAGATTCACCGCGACGAGTTTTCCAAAGCCAGAGAAACTTTAAAAGAAGCCGAGGTGCTCGCCCAGGCATTGAACGATAATCTGAACCAGCACCCGGACTTGTTTTACACCGGGTATACACAGGATGCACTCAAAGAATTTGCCGAAGCATCCATTACCTACGCATTGATTACCGATGGCAGCCTGCCAAGCCCGGAAGAACTCAAGCTCACCCATGCCACATATCTCAAGGGACTTGCAGAAGTCGTCGGTGAATTACGCCGTCGTTCTCTGGATTTGCTCCGCCGCAACCGCTCCGGAGAAGCCGAGAAAAACCTGCAATACATGGATGATATTTATGCAGTTCTGGTCACCATGGATTACCCCGATGCAATCACCGGCGGACTGCGCCGGCTGACTGATATCGTCCGCAGCATCACGGAGCGTACTCGCGGGGACCTGACGATCAGCCTGAAACAGGAACAACTGGAAAAGAGCCTCGCAGAATTCGAAAAGAAAATCGCTGCCGAATAATCAGCAAAAATCGCAAGTGCAATTTTGCCCCACCGGGAGAATTGCCGGCACGACTTTTCGTTTTTATAACCTGTGCCTTTGAACAATGGATTTGCCAACCATCAAGGAAAGCCATTCATTGTTTCACGGATGCGGGTCTCTTATCCGGGGATAATCAAGCCAACCGGGACGATTGATGATTGATACAACTCACCCACCAAAAGCAATCGCCATTGCTGCGCATCCAAATGTCAAACAGGCATACCAGATTGCGCAGGAAATTGCCATGTTTTTACAGGCCAAAGGTGTTCACACTGCCTACGGCATGTTATACGACCAATCCCTGAGAAAACGCATCGAAACCGGTGAATTTGACCTGCTGATTGCACTCGGGGGAGACGGAACGATGCTGCGCGCCGGGCATTTGTGTGCGCCTTTGGGTTTACCGCTGATGGGTATCAACCTCGGACGGTTCGGTTTCCTGCTCGAAATCAACCGCAGTGAGTGGCGGGAGGCAATCCGGAAAGTGTTGGTTGGCGAATACTGGCTTGAACACAGAATGATGCTTTCCGCAGAACACCGCCGTGACGGCAAACTGCTTGGCACATGGGACGTGCTCAACGAAGTCGTCGTCAGCCGGGGTGAAATCGTCCGTCCTGTTCGTCTCGTGACCTATATCGACGAACGCTTTCTCACTACCTATGTTGCGGATGGGCTGATTGCCGCAACCCCCACCGGCTCGACAGCGTATGCTCTGGCAGCAGGAGGTCCTATCCTGCCGCCTGAAATCCGCAATATTCTAATCGTTCCTGTTGCCCCCCACCTCTCCGTAGACCGTGCAATCGTTCTCTCGGAAGGTTCTTCTGTTTCCATCACCGTGCACACAGACCATCAGGCAATCATGAGCATCGACGGGCAGGTTCCTGTCGAACTTCACGATGGCGACAATGTTAAAGTCTGCGTCAATGAAAACAGCGTCGATTTCCTGCGGATTCAGGACCCGGGTTATTTTTATCGCAACCTGACCCCCCACATGTACAACAACCCCAGTTCCCAATCTCATATTCCCGAAGAGGATCTCTGATATGACTAACTCAACTGAGGGCATCGAAACACCGACCCCTATGTATTGCACCTATCACCCCAAAGTCAAAACACTTTTGCGATGCAGTAAATGCGGAAAGCCTATTTGCATTAAATGTGCTGTATCCACGCCGGTCGGATACAAATGCAGGGACTGCCTGAAAACACAGCAACAAAAATTCAACACAGCAAAGTGGTTCGATTACCCGCTGGGGTTCATCATTGCATTCATCATTTCCCTGATAATCAGCTTGTATGTCGAACGGGTCGGTTTTTTGGTTATCTTCATTGCCCCGGTCATCGGCCGGATTATCAGCTGGATTGTTCACTTCACAACCCGAAAAAGACGCTCAGGCGGTTTATTCAAAACCATTGCTGCCGGAGCATTTCTTGGGACCGTCCCCATCCTGATAGCCGCTCTTTCCATTACGCTCGATGCTGCCAAAAGCGGTCCGGCGGTATTAGCCGATTCTCTCCTGACGCTGTTTTGGCTCATCCTTTTCGCGATTCTGGTAACGACAACAATCTATCACTACTTCACGCATCTATCCATCCGATAGTCATGCAAACCTGGCTACAAAACGACAATGCTAACGAATTTACACATTGAAAACTTTGCAATCATCGACATACTTGATCTGGAGCTCGCTCCGGGGTTGATTGTTTTAACCGGCGAGACAGGCGCCGGGAAATCCATCATCATCGATGCGGTAAACACACTTCTTGGCAGCCGCGCCGACAGCACCATGATTCGCAGAGGGGCTGACCGCGCTATCATCGAAGCAGCCTTCGAAATTCCGCAAACCCCGAATCAAGCCATTCAGGAGTTACTGCGCAAGGATGATTTGCTCGATGATCCGGTGTATATCTTGTTGGCACGCGAAATCAAACGGAACGGGCGAAGCACTGCCCGGATCAACGGCCACGCTGTCAACATCAAGCTGCTCAAAGAAATCGGCGAATTGCTCGTGGATATGCACGGTCAGTCTGACCATCTCTCGCTTTTCAAGGTGGATCAACATATCAAACTGCTGGATCGTTTTGCAAAAACCACCCCGCTTCTCGAGCGTTACCAAACGGCGTTTCGGAAACTCAGAGAGATAAACCGCAACCTGAACGCGCTGAAACAGGATGAACAAGAAGCCGCCCGAAAAGCGGATTTACTTTCCTACCAAATCAACGAAATTACCGCTGCCGATTTACACATCGGCGAAGAAGAATCACTCACCGAAGAAAGAAACCGTCTTTCGAATGCCGAAACTCTTGCTTCCGCCTGTCAGGAAGTGCTCACCCTGCTGGACGAAGGGAATCCGGAAGTGCCCTCGATCAGCGACTTGTTCGGACAGGTTTTCACCACCGTCCAAAAAATCGCTAAAATCGACCCCGCACAAGAAAAAATGAGCGAGTTCACGGCACTCATCGACGGGAATTTGAACGAACTGGCTCACGATATCAGAAATTATCTCGAAACCACAGCATACGATCCGGCACGGCTGGCCTGGATCGAAGACAGGCTGAACACAATCTACAATCTGAAACGGAAATACGGTGATTCAATCGGGCTAATCCTGGAATACCTGCAACAGGCACAAGATGATTTGGAAAACATCACCCATGCCGAAGAGAAAATCGCCCAACTCGAACAAGAAAAACATACTTTACTGGAACAGATTTTAGAGCACGGAATCGCCCTATCGAAAGCCCGCCATCAGGCAGCCAGAGAGTTGCAGCAATTGCTCGAAAACGAATTCAGCGAGTTGAAAATGGCGCATGCGAAATTCAAAGTCGATTTCCAATACCACCAGTCCCCCGACGGGGTCGCTCTCCCGGACGGGCAAGTTGTCGGTTATGATGCTTTCGGTCTTGAAGCTGTCGAGTTTCTCATTGAAACCAACCCCGGAGAGGGATTCAAACCGCTGGCAAAAATTGCTTCCGGCGGGGAAACAGCCCGCATCATGCTCGCATTGAAAAACGTTTTAGCACAAGCAGACCACATCCCCACCCTGATTTTCGACGAAATCGATCAGGGCATTGGCGGAAGAATTGGCACGACAGTGGGACGCAAACTCTGGAAGCTGACAGCCCAACATCAGGTGATTTGTATCACCCACCTGCCGCAGCTTGCAGCATTCGGGAATATTCATTTACACGTTTCCAAACATTTCGAAAACAACCGGACTACGACAACCGTCACCCGCATCACCGGCGAAAAACGATTATTCGAACTGGCAAAAATGTTCGGGAAGCCCAGCGAAGGCACACTCAAATCAGCCCAGGAGCTTCTTCATACCGTCCGGCAAATGACATCGGGGACCACACAAGACCAATCGCTCCCGCATCACACGAACCAAACCGGGGAACATTAAAGCTGCTTTGGTTTATCAGGTTCACCAAAGCGAATCGTATTCAGCGGGAAAATCAGGCTACTCCCAAAACCTTGGTAAAATAAGCCCATGAACCTGGTCAACCAAATTATCCGGCAACGGATTCGACGGCGAAAGACAACGAAAGCTGCCACCAGCAACTTTGGGCTTGGTTGTGCAGCAATCCTGAGTTTCATCGTCGTCGGAATGGTTTTTTCCGTCACCTTATTTTACAGCCTGATTACCAAAGACTTGCCATCGCTGGAAGTTATCCCGGCATTGCTGGAACCCCCCGGCGGACTTTACCTGAAACCAACGGTACTCCTCGATAAAACCGGTACACACCAGCTTGCTGTCCTCGAAAACCCGGCAATTACCACCAGAAAATATCTTTTCCTCGACCAGGCACATCCCTTACCCAAACATACCGTCGACGCTTTTCTTGCCGCATCCGACCCCGGTTTTTATTCACACCCGGGCATTATGCTTTACAGAGGAAAAAAGCACAAGTCGACCTTCGCCCAACGCCTTTGCGAGAACTTGTTACTCTGGCGTGAACCTCCTTCGTTGCAGCGAAAACTCCGCTCCGGCCTGCTCGCTCTCCAGCTAACCAAACAGGCAGGCAAGCAGAAAATTCTCGAATGGTACCTGAACAATGCTTATTTCGGGCGCCATGTCTACGGGTTGGAACAAGCTGCCAATGTCTATTTCGGCAAACCTGCACAGAAATTAACCCTGGCAGAAGCTGCATTACTGGCAACTGTCAGCGAAGCGCCCGCTCTCAACCCGCACGACACCCCCAAAGCAGCTATCGAAAACCAGCAAGCCTTACTGGATAAAATGCAGGAATTCGGTTTCATCACCGAAAGCGAAGCGCAGGCAGCCAAAAAACAGCCCCTTGTTTTCAAAAAACCATCCGAACCCAAAAACGCCATTGCCCCCGTTTTCACGGATTATCTCATTGACCAATTGTCATCACTCATTCCTCCTGAAAAAATCCGGCGCGGTGGTTTGCAAATTATTACGACAATCGACTACGATACGCAAATTCAGGCAATTTGCACCCAGCGTATCCTCGCCGGCAGACTTTCCGGGAATGAAAAAGAACCGAAAGAAGTCTTTGGCCATCCCTGCAAGACCGGAAGACTGATTCAATCCCTGCCGGCTTCGACAACTTCATATCCGGAAAACCTTTCGACAGCCATCGTTGTTTACGACCCTCACAATGGAGAAATCCTTGCTCTGGCAGAACACGGGGGAAATGATGGTCAAACCATTTCGCTTACCGCAGGACGGCAAGCCGGTACAATGCTTACCCCGTTTGTCATGCTGACCGCCTTCACCCGTGGATACAATCCTGCATCCCTGATTTGGGATGTTCCTCCGCAAGCAGACAAGCAAACCGTATCACTGCAAAACCCCGATGGCAAATTCCATGGCCCTGTACGGCTTAGAATTGCTTTCGCCAATGACTACTTGTTCGCAATCGAAAAAATCCTGCAACGCGTCGGTGAAGACAATGCCCTGATTACGACACACCAACTGGGTTTGCGCACAATTCAGGCGCCCGTCCTCCCTCAGGGAAAAACGACAGGGCTGCTGCCCCTGGTTCAGGCTTACGGCACGCTTGCCAATCAGGGTGAATACGTTGGCTGGCACCCCGCCAACGAGCAGGGAAATAACAATGACAACACTTTCAGGCCGGTCTGCATCAAACGCATCATCGACTATTCCGGAGCGATCTGGCTGAATGGAGAAAATGCAATTACCATTCCGCTTGTCAGCAAACAAATCGCGTATCTGATTACGAACGTTCTCGCAGATGACGTTGCCCGCTGGCCCAGCCTCGGACACCCGAATTTGCTCGAAACAGGACGTCCTGCGGCAGTCAAAACCGGATCATCCCCCCGGTCTGGAGATACATGGACAATTGGATACACCCCTC
>CAYWFK010000040.1:0-26366 GCA_964457375.1 uncultured Anaerolineales bacterium | reverse complement strand
TCGCAACCCATCAAATTCCATCAATAATTTCTGCCCTACCTGCACGGCATTTTCACCATGGATGCCTACACGTAGCAAGATTGCCAACAATTCCGCACTTGTCAAAGCCTCAGCTCCCAGACGTGCCAAACGTTCTCTCGGTCTCTCTTCAGCATTTAAATCAGTAATTCGATACCCCGTATTTTTGAGCATTTTACGATTTCCCTTTATCCACGAAGATATGTCACTACTTGTCAATCGCCTTATTTTTACTGCGATTCTACTCTTGTTTCATTTCCAGTTTTGCTATGCTATAATTTTACTCATGGAGAAATATCATGACATTCGACCCAACGTCAATTAACAATTTTCTATTGATACTTACAGCCTGGGTGGGAGCTTTCATTGCTGCGCTCTGGTTAAGCTTAATCATCTGGACATTCAATGATATTCGTTCAAGAGCCAAAGATCCACTATCCCGCGTACTTGCTGTTCTTGTCGTTGCCATCTTGTTTTTACCGGGTATTGTTATCTATCTTATTCTCCGCCCGAAACAAACAATCGAGGATGAATTCCAACACATGCTCGAAGAAGAGGCTCTTCTTCAGGCAATCGAAGATGTCCCCAATTGCCCGGGTTGCGGAAGGCAAATCAAAGAAAACTGGATTGTCTGCCCAAATTGCCACACAAAATTACGCAAGTCTTGCCATCACTGTGGCAAATTAATGGAACTTACATGGAATTTATGCCCATATTGCGGCACACCAACGCCAGGCATGAGACGCGAAAACATGTCTCTCGACGAAGCCCTGCAATCATTGCCTACCAACACTGACGATAATTTCGATTCAAAAAACAAGAGTACTGATTAGTTTCAGTACTCTTTCTGTTTCACTTACCCAAGGGTCGTTGTACTTTTTCGATATTTCGATATCTGTAAATCATTTCCCAAACCTGAAACACGGCTTCCATTTGTATCCGAAAATCCAATTTTGATTTTCCCCACAAACGATTGGCAAAATAAATCGGTATTTCTTTGAAACGATAGCCAAGTTTCATTGCCAAATAGGCAGTTTCAATCTGGAATGCATAACCGTTTGATTTTATTTCCGCCAACGGCATTTCTTCGAGCACATAACGATGCCATAAACGGAATCCCCCTGTAATATCATTGATAGGCATTCTTAAAATTGTTTTTGCATATTCATTTCCAAACCTTGATAACAATTTTCGCCAAATCGACCAATTGGCATCCAGCATGCCCCCTTCAATATATCGTGAACCAATGACAATATCCGCCTGCCCCATAGCATTGATCATTTCCGGTATCTTGTCGATGGGGTGAGAAAAGTCCGAATCCATTTGCCCGACATAATCAGCATTTTTCTTCAACGCATATTTGAATCCATCGATGTAAGCCGTGCCTAAACCGAACTTGCCTTTTCGGTGAATCACATGAACGCGTCCCGTATATTTTGCATTGAGTTTTTCTGCAATATCACCAGTCCCGTCAGGGCTGGCATCATCCACTACACACAAACATAATCCTGTGATGTTCAATGCAAAAATCGTTTCGAACAATTTTGGCAAATTTTTTGATTCATTATAAGTAGGCAATACGATTATTGTTTTCAAGTATGAGACCTCTATACGAGTGTATGAACATGCTGCGTTTTTTCGATATGGAACTCGCAAAAATCATCCCCGGCATTAACGCATTTCGTTTCATTTACAGTAAACTCATCTGTCCCCGAAAATGTATTGACTGCCGTTTGAAAAAAGCCTGTCATGATATAGCAACTGGGGATATCTGCTTTTTGCTCTTGAAAAAGCGCGGTTGACCGATATATATCCATGTACCAGGCATTTGTTTTTTTGTTCAGGATGAAAATGTGATCACCAGTATCCGTTAATAATGTCGAGATGCTCCGCAATCCAATCGCAATCTTTTTTTCTTCTGTCTCATCCATCCCAATCAGGTTGCCAATTCCGGCCACCCCGCGTAATCGGTCCAAAATAATCCCGAAATATTCCTGACCGATACGCAATCCCAAACCACGTCCGCCCCGTTTTCCATAAACTTCTTCCAGTTTGTCAACAAGCGCTGCAATAACAACAAAGTCCAATCCTTCTGAGGGAAGCCTGTCAAATGCATCCTGATAACCTATCGAATTGCTTACACTTTCACAAAGTTTATCGAATTTCTGTTTGCCAAGGGTCCTTTCGAAAGCATTCAACAAAAACCGGCTCATGCCTGGTTGAATACGATAACCGCTATTGCGTATCCGTTTCATCTGGCGTTTTCAAGTTAAATCAGTTTCATCAAATCTTCAGTGGTTCTACGCATATCCAAAAATATCAGGCCCAGTTTCGCTTTTTCCGCGGCCAAAGCAGTCAGAACAGCATCTTCTCCGACAGACATAAGAATGACGTAACCTTTTTCGCCTTTGATATACACCTGATTCAATGTACCTCGACTTAATTCATTGGCAATTCTATCCCCAAGTGATAGCATTGCTGCTGACATGGCAGAGACGCGATCTTCTTCGACTTCTTCCGGCAACGCCGAGGCAATCGTCAATCCATCGACACTTACAACAGCAGATGCTTCGATGTCAGGAGAAGAAGCCTGCAAATCCCGCAAGCGTTCTACCATCATTTGTGATCTCGATTTCTTCAAGGCATATCTCCTTCTCAATAACAACAGAAATTTATCGTATAATTAATTGTACTCTAGCTAGTGGGTTTTATCTTAAACATATCATCATTCTTTACCTTAAAACACCATCGCTGTACATATTTTAGGCTATAATGCTATCCCTTTAATATATCACATAGTTTCAAGGAGTAATAACAGATAATGCTATCAAATAAGTCGAAATTTGCCGTACTTGGTTTGCTGATAACGATGCTGGTTGTTTCTTTAACCGCAGGTTGCTCGAAAAAAAACAGTGAAACACCCGGAATACGCATTGCCGCATTGCCAATTCTGGATAGCTTGCCGATGTATGTTGCAGAAAAGGAAGGCTTGTTCGAGAAACATGGTGTGAATGTAGAGCTGATTCCCGTTACTTCAGCACCGGAACGCGATCAACTGCTTGCTGCCGGTGAAGCCGACGGAGCTGTCAACGAATTGGTTTCCGTTCTATTTTTCAACCGGAATGAAGTCAAACTTCAGGTCGTTCGTTATGCCCGCACAGCAACCCAAACCACCCCTGTTTTCCGCATCCTTGCTTCCAGCGCCAGTAACATCGAGGCTCTGGATGATCTTAAAGGCATTGAAATTGGTGTTTCGCAAGGCACCTTGATTGAATATATCACCGACAGATTACTTGAAAATGAAGGGTTTACCGACAACGATATCAAAATCGTTTCCGTTCCAAGTATTCCTAATCGATTGGCACTTCTGACCAGTGGCGATTTGAAAGCAGCAATGCTGCCCGACCCGTTAGCATCCTTAGCCATTCAACAAGGGGCTAAAGTAATCATTGACGATAGCAGCCACCCATTCTTTGGTTATAGTGTAATTTCATTCCGCAAAGAAACGATCGATGCTGCGCCGGTTGCTGTTAAAGATTTTTTGGCAGCGATTGAAGATGCTGTTAAGTTAATCAATCAAAATCCTGACAAATGGAACCCCTTGTTAACTGAATACAAGCTTGTTCCAAAGCCATTGCTTTCCAGTTTTCACATTCCACCATTCCCGGAAGCCGGAGTTCCCACAAAGGAACAATGGCAGGATGTCGTCGATTGGACACAAGCAAAAGGTCTCATTGACAACAACCCTGTTTATCAGGATTCGGTTAACCGCAATCTGCTCCCATGATGCAGTTATCTTCTACCCCGATGATTCAAATCGAGGAATTAAGCTTTCATTACAAGGGTCAAAAGCCCCTTTTCGACCATTTCTGTTGGAATATCAACAAGGGCGAGTTATGGTCTGTTTTAGGAACTTCCGGTTGCGGGAAAACTACGTTGCTTTACCTTCTTGCAGGTCTTCTCACTCCTGATTCGGGCAGAATACTCATTGACGGATCGCTTATCTTTCGCCCCAGACCAAAAACAGGGCTGATCATTCAGGATTTCGGCTTGTTGCCGTGGGAGACAGTAAGCGGTAACATTGCTTTGGGTTACCGTATCCGCAAGCTTTATGGCCCCGACGGAAAACATTCCCCAATAACCGATCATACTGAATTTAATCCTGATTTCTGGTTAAGCAAACTGGGTATTTCAGATATCAAAGATCATTATCCGGGGCAAATATCCGGCGGCCAAAGACAAAGGACAGCCATTGCCCGAACACTATCTTTATCTCCGGACTTGTTATTAATGGACGAACCCTTTGCATCTTTGGACGCCCCGACTCGCGAATCACTCCAAACCCTTATTCTGGATTTACAAAAGGAAAGAAATTTAACTATTCTGCTTGTCACACACTCAATCGAAGAAGCAGCATTTATCGGAAAACATATCATCGTTTTTGGCAATCCCCCGCACAAATTACCACGAATTCTCCACAATCCGTCAGCCGGTCAGCTCGGTTTTCGTCAGACGAAAACCTTTGCCAAACTGTGCGAATCTCTACGTGATATATTGGAACAGCCATCCCATGAAGATTAAAGATTATGCTATCGCAATATCCTTCATCATCCTGTTTTGGTATATCTTGTCGACAACAATCCATCAGGTAATTTTGCCCTACCCCCATGAAGTACTGGCGGCTTTATTCGATGAATTACCAAGGGGATTACTCAGCCATTTTCTCGCTAGCCTGTGGCGGGTGCTAGCAAGCACATTGCTGGCAGTAATTACTGCGGCTCCATTGGGTCTTGTCCTGGGCCAATCAAAGAAAGCGGATAGACTTATCTCTCCATTCATTTACACACTTTATCCAATTCCGAAAATCGTTCTTCTGCCTATATTCATACTCCTGCTCGGTATTGGGAATGCGCCGAAAATAGCGATCATTTTCGTTATTCTATTCTTCCAAATCCTTGTGCTTGTCAGGGATCATGCATCAAACATCACGCCTGAACTCATCCAGAGCGTACGTAGTTTGGGTGCGGGAAGACGGGCACTATATCGATTTGTTTATCTCCCTGCCAGTCTTCCAGCAATATTGACAGCACTCCGTCAGTCCATCGGCACAGCCGTGGCAGTATTATATGTAGCCGAATTGATTGCTACACGCAAAGGTCTGGGTTACTACATCTATCTAAATGGCAGCACGCTCTATAATTTCCCCGCCATGTACGCAGGTATCATCATGATGAGCATACTTGGTGTCGGTTTATATTTCAGCGTTGACTTGCTCGAAAAGTTATTTTGCCCCTGGTTGTTCATCGAAAAATAACGTTGTTGTTCGCACACTCTTGCTACAAGAGTATCCCGATACTTAATAGTAACGAAAAGACAAATGCAAACATCCCGGTTTTTGCAAGCACTTGATTAAGAAAGGGCCCCGTATTTTGATTTAATTCTTTTGTCAGTTTTATTGCTCTTGGAACCAGCAGGAAAACAATCAAACATATTATCGTTAATTTTCCGGAAGCAATCAACATTCCCACCAGCATGAATGCAATGACAAAATTGGCAATATATTCGAATTTCGTCCATTTTTTGCCAATTATTACCGCTAACGTTCGTTTGCCTTTTGCATAGTCACTATCAAAATCCCGATAATTATTGACAACCAGAATATTGACTATCAATAAACCAATTGAAAAGGATACAATAAAGGGTACAAGACCGATTGTATTTGTCTGAACGTAGTATGTGCCCATAGTAGCAGCAAAACCAAAGAAAGCCAAAACAAACAAATCCCCCCATCCATGATACCCCAACGGATAAGGACCCGCAGTATAAGCAATAGCTGAAATTATCGCCATTATTCCAATAAGCATTATTGGCCAACCGCCTATACATGAAAGGTAAATTCCTGCCAACAAAGCAAAGCCAAAGATCACATATAAGCCACTCTTCAATTCACGAACCGACAACAAACCAGCCTGCGCAGCTCTCACAGGCCCTTGTCTCTCATCACTATCGATGCCTTTCAAATAATCAAACAAGTCGTTGGCAACATTGGAGCCGATTTGCAATAGTAACGCCCCAGCCAAAGCGGCAATTGCCGGTAAGAAATGGAATTTGCCATCCCGAAATGCCAACGCACTTCCCGCCAATACAGGTGCCAACGATGCAGTTAATGTCTTTGGACGAATAGCCAAAAACCAATTTTTGACCTTTTTATTCACATCAGAAATCATGATGAATACATCCTTTTTTTAATTAGAAAGTCACAGCATCCAATTCTAATCCAGTTTAATTCGCTTATCAAACCATTAAACTAATCTCATTGCTTTCTTGATATAATCATTTTCAATTAATACATTCATTTAATGAATACTCGGGAATCTTTTGTGTGATGAAAAAAAACCAATTCCTTTTCTTGATACTGGCATTTTCACTATGGCAATTCAACTTTGCTTTTGCCAAAAACAATCCGGATTCGGCAAAAACCGAAGCCCTTTGCCCGCCCGGTGTTTATACTAACTATGCCACAGATTGTTCCCCATTAGGTCCATCCGCATTTTTGACGGAGAATGCCAAAGACGGCCTTTTTTTTCCACTCAAACCCGTTCCTTCCAAAACGCCCGACTATGCTTTAAATTATGTGGACTATGGGTACGGCCTGGTAAGGACACGGAACGCTCCTGTTTATGGATCGATTGAAGACGCGCTCAAAGAACGCAAGAAAAAAGCCATCCGCAGAATTGATTCCAGCTTCAGCTATATTTCCTATCTTAATGAACAATACGTCGACGGGAAAAGATTTTATCGAGTCGCACCAGGTGAATGGATGACCGCCAGTGATGTCATTCGTGTCTCTACCCCGATTTTTCAGGGGCTTGAATTTTCGCGTACGCCTCCAACGACATTCGGTTGGGTATTGACCTATCTTAGTCCTAACCCCTATGTTGAAACAAAAAGAACCCCCGGTTTACAGAACGATGACTATACCGGCCATTACCTGCGTAACCACGAAGTTGTATGGGTTTACGAAGAGAAGGTAGTAAACGATGATGCCTGGTACATGATTGCTCCAAACGAATGGGTGCGCCATAATGTCGTCGCCCGTGTCATTCCTAACACAACGCCCCCATCAGGTGTTTCGGGTGGCCGATGGATCGAAGTAAATTTATACGAGCAAACTCTGGCGGTTTACGATCATTATGAGCTTGTCTTTGCTACCATTATTGCTTCCGGGATGGAACCATTCTGGACACGTCCGGGTCTCTTCACAATCTCCAACAAACTCGAAAGCACACCAATGACCGGCTCGTTCGAAGCAGACCATTCTGATGCCTATTATCTGGAAGATGTCCCCTGGACAATGTATTTCGATGGTGCCAGAGCGCTTCACGGGGCTTACTGGCGGGCAAATCTCGGTTTTCCTCAATCTCACGGTTGCGTCAACATGTCAGTTGCCGACGCCCATTGGATTTACAATTGGGCAAGAGTTGGTGATTATGTTTATGTCTGGGATCCGTCCGGCAAAACACCATCTGACCCTGATCAATTCACCAACGGCGGAGCATAAACGGGATTCTTGCTCGGTTTTCTCCTGTTACCACTGATTATGTACGTTTTTTCTTGCCGGTGATGATTTCCCCTCCCAATCCTTCTCCTAAATCTATTCTCTTTTCATAGTACTTGTCTACCTAATATATTTCACTTCCGTTCGATTATTCATTTTTGCATTGCCATATATGGTAAACTCTTAATGATTGTTCACAATTCCCCGTTGGGGTGCACTATTGTCTTTTTGTTTAATCATGCTGCAGGAGAATGCCATGCTATCGACAATCGAAAAAATAGTATTCGTGTTTGCAGTAGTAGCCAGCGCCTATGGCGGATACAAGGGCGCACTAAGAATTATCAATATCATTTCACGCGGCACTGGAAAACCTGACTGGCATTTGGCTTTTAAACGACTATTGGAGACAGCCGGGAATCTGCTTACTCTCAAACCTACCTGGTCGCTGCGTTTTGGTACCAGTATTTTTCATGCGCTCGTAGCATGGGGATTTCTGTTTTATATCTTCATCAATTTTGGCGATGTGCTGCAGGCTTTTATCAAAGACTTCACCTTTTTAGGCACCGGTATATCCGGCAATATCTATCGTTTTCTTGGAGATTTGTTAAGTATTGGCGTGCTCATCGGTATGGCATATTTAATGATTCGCAGATTTGTTTTCAAACCGGCGATATTGACCACTCACAGCAATGTGCTCGTCTATTCGAAAGCCAAACGTGGTATTTCTACCGACTCGGCAATCGTTGGTATTTTCATTTTCTTGCATGTCGGGTTTCGCTTTTTGGGCGAGTCTTTTCATATCGCTCAATCCGGTTTGGATAAATGGCAGCCCTTTGCAACAGCAACAGCATCTTTGTGGAACGGATTTTCCCCTCAATCCTTGTTGTTTCTCCAGCATCTTTCTTTTTGGATTGCCCTAGGTTTAATCCTTGCATTCATCCCATATTTTCCCCACTCAAAGCACCTGCATCTCATCGTGACACCTTTCAACTATCTGTTACGACCTGAAAGAAAATCTATCGGTGAATTATCCCCGCTGGATTTCGAAGACGAAGACGTTGAGCAATTCGGAGCGTTGAACATAGAAGACCTCGGCTTCGAGCAGTTACTCGATCCTTACTCTTGCATCATGTGCAATCGATGTCAGGAAGTCTGCCCGGCATACCAAACCGGTAAAGCCTTATCACCGTCCGCATTGGAAATCAATAAGCGATACTACCTGAATTACGAAGGCGACCCGATAGCTGCCGGAAACACGAGCGAGAAGAGCCTTTTGGATTATGCAATCAAAAAAGAAGCCATTTGGGCATGTACAACTTGCGGCGCCTGTATCGATATTTGTCCTGTTGGCAACGAGCCAATGAGAGATATTCTCGATATTCGCAGAGGACTCGTGCTTATGGAAAATGACTTTCCGGAACAATGGCAAACGGCATTTCGCGGTATGGAACGCACAATGAATCCATGGAATATTCCCCCATCTGAAAGGATAAAATGGACCGAGGGTGCCGGTGTTCCAATTCCCACTATCTCAGAAAATCCGGATTTCGATTATCTCTGGTGGGTTGGGTGTGCACCGGCGACAGATGCCAGAGCGCAAAAAACAGCAATTGCCTTCGCAAAGATTCTCAATGCTGCCAATGTTAATTTCGCAATAATCGGCGAAAGCGAAACATGTACCGGTGATTCAGCACGCAGAGCGGGAAACGAATACTTGTTTCACGAAATGGCAGCGGCAAACGTCGAAATGCTCAATGAAATTTCCCCGCCAAAAATCGTTACCACTTGCCCACATTGCCTGCACACAATAAAAAACGAATATCCTGCTTTTGGTGGAGAGTATGAAGTCATCCACCACACCGAATTAATCGAATATTTGCTAATCAGTGGGAAACTCCATCTGCACAAAGACGCAGCCGGCAAATCCGTGACATTTCACGATCCGTGTTATCTGGGACGTCACAACAATATCTTCGAAGAACCCCGTCTTGCTATCAAACAAACGGGCGCAAATTTAATCGAAATGCAAAACCATGGTTCAAAATCGTTCTGCTGTGGCGCTGGCGGTTCCCAGATTTGGAAAGAAGAGGAACAAGGAACAAGTGCCGTGAACGAAACGAGATTCAAGGAAGCAGAACAGACCAGAGCATCGATTTTGGCTGTCGGTTGCCCGTTTTGCCTTACAATGCTCACGGATGCATCAAACAATGCCCAAAGTAATATGCAGGTTCTTGATATCGCAGAAATTGTCGCAGAAATGCTTTAAAGCATAAATCGAAATAGCCGGATACTTTCCTGCCAATGATTAATTTTTCGGTCTTTTTTCCATACCACGTTCCATTCAAGCGTAAGAATAATGGTAAAATCATGCCTGCTCTTTTGCATTCTGCTCAGGAACACAGTCTTCGTTACGAGGAATTATTATGAACAAATATCAGGTTGCAATCATCGGAGCCGGTCCTGCCGGATACGTCAGTGCGATTCGTGCTTCACAGCTAGGCTTGAAAACCGTTATCATCGACAAACAATGGCTGGGTGGCGTTTGTCTCAATGTCGGCTGCATTCCATCGAAAGCGTTATTAAGAAATGCTGAAATAGCGAACATTCTTCGGAATAAAAGTCGTGAATTCGGTTTTTCTTTCGATAATTTGAATCTGGATTACAGCCAGGCTGTAAAACGGTCACGGAAAACATCCGATCGCCTTACGCGTGGTGTTGGTTTCCTGATGAAGAAGAACAAAATCGACGTCGTGATTGGCAAAGCCCAGCTGGTCTCTCCTCATTCGCTGCTTGTTACTGACAACAGCGGACAAGATCAAACGATAACAGCAGACAATATTGTTATCGCCACCGGTGCCAGCACTATCGTGCCTCCCGGATGGAGTTATGACGGGGAACATGTACTTACATATCACGAAGCTATTTTGCAGGAGAAACTTCCAAAATCAGTAATTGTCATCGGTTCCGGGGCTATTGGAGTTGAATTTTCTACAATCTGGAATGCTTATGGTACTGAGGTGACGATCGTCGAAATGCTCCCCCGCATTGTTCCTCTGGAAGATGAAGAAATCAGTGCTGAATTGGAGAAGTCCTTCAAAAAACAAAAAATCAACGTTTTGACATCCCATCGTGTTGAGAAAATTGTTGTCGATAACCATCAAGTAATCGTTACAGTCTCCAGCAACGGGCAAGAGAAAAAAATTGTCGCAGAACAGGCATTGATTGCCATTGGTTTCAAACCAAATATTCACAATATTGGCTTGTCAGAAGCCGGTGTTCGTATTACCGAACACGGTTCAATTGAAATCGACGAAAGAATGGCAACCAATGTGCCCGGGATTTGGGCAATTGGCGACGTAACCGCCAAGCTTATGCTCGCACATGTTGGCTCAGCACAAGGTATTATCTGTGCGGAAAATATCGCCGGTGTCGATACAGTAACACTCGACTACACCATGATGCCCCGGGCTACTTATTGCCACCCTCAGATCGCTTCCTTTGGCTTGACAGAATCACAGGCAATTCAAAATGGGTTGATAATTGATGTCGCCCGTTTCCCATTCATGGCGAACGGTAAGGCATTGGGTCTTGGTGAGTATTCAGGTTGGATAAAAATCATAACCGACAAAAAGTACAACGAAATAATCGGCGCCCACCTGATTGGCCCGGAAGTTACCGAGCTTCTGCCTGAATTAACGCTTGCACATATGGCAGAACTAACTACAAAAGAAATCGCCAGAAATATTCATGCACATCCGACCCTCAGCGAGGTTATCATGGAAGCTGCGCATGCGGCGGAAGGACAAGCCATTCATATATAATGCCTATGCGCAAGTGCCTTAATATTAGAACTTTCCTGCCGGGAACATTAAGAAATCCCCGGCTTCTTTAATGGATTTCAGTCATTCTGTATGCTATAATGATTACAGGTTAACTCTGACATAGTATATTCCCACAGTAACCTTTTTTAGATTATGTGTTATAGCAAAAGTGACAAAACAAATTTCACGCGTGAGAAAATAGTTAGGTAATATGGTAAGCAAGATAGATAACAAAGTATTAGAAACAATTGCAAATAAAGAAATACTTCCAATTTCTCATCTGATTGAATTGGGTAGAGAAAAAGGTTATGTAACGCTTGACGATATCGCTACATTGTTTCCCGAAACCGAACAGAGCATCAGTGAGCTTGAAGAAGTGTTTGCAGCCCTGATTAGTGCCGGTATTCCTTATGTAGAAGACGATGTGCAATATGAAGAACCCAGTGATGAGGATCTGGCAGCAGAAGAAGCTGATGACACCGCTGTTACCGAAGTCCGTGATGAAGGTGATTATTTAGCGAATGTCGATACCAACGACACGGTAGGCCTGTATCTCAAAGAAGCTGGTCGCGTTCCCCTTTTGAAACCAGATGAAGAAATCGAAATCACAAAAGCCATGGACCGCGGCAGAAAAGCAAGGGAACGCCTTGCGAATGAAAATGTGCCTCCGGAAGAACGGAAAGTTCTCCTCCACCAGATCGAAGACGGATGGAACGCACGCGATCATTTGATCAAGGCTAACGCCCGCCTGGTAATCAGTGTTGCGAAGAAATATATGGGGCGCGGTGTCCCTTTTCTGGATCTAATTCAGGAAGGGAATATCGGATTGATGCGGGCTGCAAAAAAATTCGATCATCGTCGCGGCTACAAATTCAGCACGTATGCCACATGGTGGATTCGACAAGCGGTCACCCGGGCAATCGCCGACCAGGGACGAACGATCCGTGTTCCTGTTCATATGGGCGACCAAGTCAGCCGAATGCTCCGTATTCAGCATCAACTCAAACAGAAGTATGGCCGCGACCCGACGATTCCGGAAATAGCGGAAGCACTGGAAATTCCGGAAAAGAAGGTCGAAAGCATGATTCAATTGGCACGTCACCCAATCTCACTACAAACGCCAATCGGTGACGACGATGATGATGTTTTAGGTGATTTCATCGAAGATGACAACGCCCCCGGGCCTGACACTTTGGCATCCAATAATCTTCTCCATGAACAACTGGAGGAATTACTCAGCAAACTTCCCCCCCGAGAAGCCCGGATTTTGCAACTTCGTTACGGGCTAATCGACGGGCAGACCCTCACTCTGAATGAAGTTGGCCAAAAAATGGGTGTCACCAGAGAAAGGGTCCGCCAGATTGAAGCACAAGCACTACGCCGTCTTCGAACACCAAATGTTCAGCGCATTTTACGTGCATACCTCGATTGAGAACAAATACTAAATTCTCATAAATCGCTTGGCTTTACTTGCCAAGCGTCAAATCGCCCCAGGTCATTGGATTTAGCAATGACCTGTTTGCGGTTGAAATCATACTTTCCTGAACAGCCTTGCCATTTGTGTCATTGTCAGATACAGAAAACGCAAACCCGTAATGTGCTCCGGCATAAGGAGTCACATTGAATACCTTCCATGGAATGGCTGCTTCCAGCCGGTAGCCATTGTCGGTTTTCGCTCGTGCAATTTTCACACTCGGTTGGGAACCACGAATACCAGCCGGATACCACAAATACGCTTCCGGGGATATTTTTGCGCCTTTTTGGCCGCCGGATATTCCCAACTGATAATCATCCCAGCTAAGCGAGGCCAGGTAATAATCTGCTGAAACAAATGTATCCATCAATATCTCGATACTATCCCCAAGATAGAGATTGTCACCGCTTTGCGTTTGTGTATATTTATCATCCTTCACACGAACAGCAACATAAAGATATTTTTTATCCCAGCCAAACATGACTTTTGCCGACAAGTCTTTGTCGTTTTTCCTGTTTTTCTTTCCATATACAACATGGGATACAGAATATCTTGTTGCCTTGTTGCTCCATTCTCCGAAATTTCCGTCGATTGTCGGTGCTTTTTTCACATGGATGGCGACCAGGCTCGTGCCTTTACGTTTGCCGGGTCCTGCAAATGAAACAGTAGGAGATGCAGTGTTTGCCGGTGTGTTTGTAGGTGCCACAGTAGCAGTTTCAGTCGCTGTTGGTTGGGTAGTCGCAGTATCTTCAACCGTGCTGGGCGTTGCTGTCACCACCGGCGTACCGGCTACTGGTGTTTGTGAGGTTTGTTGCGTCAGCAACGGCTCGAATAGCGCTGTCATCGTGTAATTTGGCGTAGGTAACGCGAAGTCAGTGGGTTTACTGACAGTTTTCTGGTAATTACATGCCGAAACAGAAAGGGAAATCCCAATCAATAGCATTACAATCATAACCCTAGTCATTTTCATAATGTACTCCCTTATAGAGATTATTAAACGTTAAACGTTTTTCGTATCAGTTTTGTTCCGCAACGCTGCTATTTATTCCATGTATAATACTATTTATACCATCGGTTCATAATTTATCATGCACAATTCTCATCAATTTCCAACGATAACAGTCGACATCGTACTCTTCGCACTTCTCGACAATGCACTACATGTTTTCTTGCTCCCTGCGAACGATGCTACTCTCTCCAATCACTGGCAATTGCCAGGGGCCATACCAGCTATCCAAGAATCGTTCGTGGAGACAATTCACAACATTAATTCTTCCATTACGGATAGTTCAAGCATTTTTATCGAACAACTATATACCTATAATGATCCGTCTCGTATTCCGGGGAAACGTGTCGTTTCCGTATCCTATTTCGGATTAGTCTCAGGCGACCACAAAAAGCCAGGTGTTTCATTAAAATCAGTCGATGCAAACGGGAATTGGTTTTCTATAATGAAACTTCCCCATCTTGTATTTGATCATCAGAAAATCATTCAATATGCAATCGAACGCCTTCGCTACAAAATCGAATACTCCGCTGTCGGATTCGAACTGCTTCCTAGTGAATTCACATTGTCAGAACTGCAACAAACCTATGAAGCCATTCTTGGCGAATCTTTGGATAAACGCAATTTCAGACGTCGCATCCTTTCTTCGGATATCATCGAAGAAATACCCGACAAGTACCGCCCGAACAGAAGAGGACGCCCTGCGCGTCTTTACCGTTACAAACCCGATGCGATTGCAGCCATCAAAGCACGGCGTTTGTTTCCCTAAATTACCATTCAATTAAGTCTTTTCGGATTTTTACACTTTTTCAACTGAATGCTACAAGTTTGCCAAATCTTTCATTACTGGAATGATACTGTTATAATCATCAGGTATTGATTTTAGTCAATAAAAGTATTGCCAAACTTGAATTCAGCAACTATCGATTCCGGAGGTTTTTATGAGAAGTACGATCAAGGAAATCCGCAGACGTCAACGAAGAGTCAACAAATTCAGAAGCTTAAAAAACAAGTATAGAAACACAAAAGACTTAAAAGAGCGTCAAAAGATTTTCGAGAAAATCCAAAAGATTAGTTTTTACCCCATCACTGAGAAAGATTTGAACTCTTAAACAAAAACAAAGGCGACGCTAAGTCGCCTTTGTTTTTGTCTGCATTAATGCAGGCACCCCACCATGCCGTGTGAAGCTTTGTTTTGAACCTGCTTTCGCAGGAAGGTCCGCCCGGGTGGTTTCCGCCTTGGCCGAGGCCTATCGCGTCACCACCTCAAGATTGGTACCTCATAAGTGGGTGTTGGCTCAAAACGCATTTGCCACATCACGCACACAGTAGGGCACATATCTTATACCATAAAAAATAATTAGTGAGTAGATGATTACTTCATCTGTGCCATTACGGATACAATCGTTTAATCGTCCTGGGAAACGGGATTGTTTCACGAATATGGTGCAAACCGCATAGCCATGCCACGGTCCTTTCCACGCCCAGACCAAATCCGCTATGCGGAACACTGCCATATTTGCGTAAATCCAGATACCAGCGGAAAGCTTCTTCCGGCAAATCATGTTCCCGAATTCTCTCCAGCAACAAATCCGGATCGGATATTCTTTCACTGCCGCCGATAATTTCTCCATAACCTTCCGGCGCCAGCAAATCGACACTTTTACTTACTTCCGGTCTTCCTTCCCAAGGTTCCATATAAAACGCTTTCACTTTCGATGGATACCCGTAGACAAAGACCGGTTTTTCGAACCGTTCCGTTAGCGCCGTTTCATGCGGAGCGCCAAAATCCATGCCCCATTCAAATTTCAGTAATGCCCTCTTTTCAGGATCTTCTTCGTTTTCATATAGTTCGTGCAAAATATCAGCAGCTTCATCATAGGATATTCTCGGGAATGGTGGTTCGATTTTTTCCAAAGCGATTGTATCTCTTTCCAGCGCTTTTAATTCTGCCTGACACTCCTTCAAGACTGTCTTGACGATATTCGTAACAAATATTTCTTCGACATCCATCAATTTATCAAGATCGCAAAATGCCATTTCAGGTTCCAGCATCCAGAACTCCGTAAGATGCCGGCGTGTCTTGGACTTTTCGGCACGAAATGTTGGCCCAAAACAATAAACGTTCTTGAATGCAAAGATATTTGCTTCGTTGTATAACTGGCCACTTTGCGCCAGATAAGCCATGCCCTCGTCAAAATAAGCTGTTCCGAACAGCGTCGTAGTACCTTCACAAGCAGCAGGCGTCAGGATCGGGGTATCCATATTGATAAATCCGTGTTCATCCAGCCAATTTCGCATGGTTCGGATGACAGCCGCCCTAACCCTTAGTATTGCCCACTGGCTGGGCATTCGTATCCACAAATGACGATGATCAAGTACGAAATCGACGCCATGCTCTTTTAGTGCCAACGGATATTCATCACTGGATTGCTGAACAATCTTGAACTCAGTAATCCCGATTTCATAGCCTCCGGGAATTCCCGGAGCACGGCCGTCTTTTCTGACTTTCCCGGTAATAATAACTGACGACTCTTGAGGAATATGAACAATTTGATTAAACACATCTTCTGGCAGGTCATTTTTAAAGGCAACGCACTGCACAAACCCATATCCATCTCTCACTAAAAGGAAAACCAGCTTGCCTTTATGGGTTTTGTGGTAAACCCAGCCTTGAACCTCAACATTCTCACCATCATATTTCCCGATTTCATCAACCCGGATTATAGGCGTCATCTTAAACTCCTTCGTTTTACCAACTCAGTCACTCGACAATCTTGATATGCAATTCTTCCAATTGTTGCTTTTCAACCGGTGAAGGCGCATCAGCCATGACGTCTCTCGCATTCTGATTTTTCGGGAACGCAATCACCTCACGAATATTCGGCTCACCAGCCAAAATCATGCAAATTCTGTCAATACCCGGGGCAATTCCTCCATGCGGGGGTGTTCCGTAACCGAAAGCTTCAAGCATATGTCCAAATCGTTCTCCGGCTACTTGCGGATCCAACCCAATCAACTTGAATACTTTCTCCTGCAATTGTCTTTTGTGGATCCTGATCGACCCGCCGCCAACCTCATAGCCATTGAGCACAAGATCATATTGCTGGCCATGAGCCTTACCCGGGTCAGTATCCAACAGCTCAACATCTTCAGGCATAGGCGCAGTGAACAAATGATGACTTGGATCCCAGCGTTGTTCATCCTCGTTCCAGGTAACGAACGGGAAATCAATAACCCAGCAAAAACCGAGCACATCAGGGTCACGCAATTTTAACATATCTCCCAAATGTTCACGTAAACGCCCCAGGCTTTCGAAAACAACTTCATCTTCACCGGCAACAAACAAAAGCAAGTCGCCTGCCTCACCGTTCAAGGCAGAAACAATTTCATCCCGCTTTGTTTCTGATAAATATTTGGCAAAAGATGATTTTATCTTGCCATCATCGGTTATTGCCAAATATGCCAATCCTTTGGCTCCGAATTTCTTTACGTATTCGGATAATTCATCAATTTGTTTCCTGCTGGCGTTTCCCAATGATTTTGCGTTGATTCCCCTTACACTTCCGCCACTGGTCACAACACTTTCGAATACTTTAAATCCACTCTTTCCTGCCAAATCAGAAACATCCACTAACTCAAGCCCGAACCGAATATCAGGATTATCTTTGCCAAATCGTTTCATCACTTCATCATAACGGAATCTTGGCCAAGGTACTGACAGCAATTTCTTTTCCGGTACAATTTCCCGAATGAGTTTCGTGAACAAATCTTCAGCCAAAGCCATTACATCATCCCGTTCCACAAAGGACATTTCCAAATCCAGCTGGGTAAACTCCGGCTGCCTGTCACCACGTTGATCTTCATCCCGAAAGCATCTGGCAATCTGGAAATATTTTTCATAACCGGCAACCATCAGCATTTGTTTAAGCTGTTGGGGCGATTGCGGCAAGGCATAAAATTCACCGGGGTGCAGTCTCGAAGGCACTAAATAATCCCGTGCGCCTTCCGGCGTTGTTTTGAATAATATCGGTGTTTCAATCTCCAGAAAGCCTCTTTCATCAAGGTAATCTCTGATGAATTTAATTACCCTGTGCCGAAGCACCAAATTGTTTTTCATTCTTTCCCGCCGCAAATCCAGATAACGATATTTCAAACGTATGTTTTCATCAGCTTCTTCGGGTTTGTTGATGTAAATCGGAGGTGTTTTGGATGGATTAAGGATAGTTACTTCGGTTACATTAACCTCAATCTCCCCCGTCGACAAATTCGGATTCTTCATACCTTCCGGCCGCTTTTGGACAATGCCTTTGACTTGAATAACCCATTCCGAGCGAACCGGCACTAGTTTTTTATGCGCTTCAGGGAATTGCTCCGGGTTCGAAACAATCTGAACGATACCAAACCTGTCTCTCAAATCAATAAAAGCAACACCGCCGTGATCCCGTCGCCGATGCACCCACCCGGCCAGGGTAACACTTTTCCCTTCGTAAGAACCATTCAACTCGCCACAAGTATGTGTTTTATACATGTACATCCTCCATTCCCGAATTTCATCGATAAGGTAGCATAAAAACAAAACGCCCTTCGCTATGTGCGTCGGGCGATATCATTGCAAATTTCTTTCTTACCGTTTCAGAAACCTACTCTTTTCCGCCCGGATGCTTTTGCCATCGGGGGAATTATTATTGTTGTCGTTGACGGTAATTTTCTTTTCCAGCATGATTGCAAATTATAGCACGGTTTTTAATTATGCGCGTTAATCATCACCAGAAAGATTGGATTTTACAGCACTGTCTCCCCCTTTTACGCTGGAAGTAATATGAAACTCACTTGGACTTTCATCCTGTTCGAATCCAGCTAACACAAAAACAGCATTGGTGACTGTTTTGCCCGGGTTCCGCCAACGATGCCTCAAATTTGCGGAAAACAAAAGGCTATCTCCTGATTCCAAAAAGAAACGCTTGCTCCCGACAAGGTATTCAAGCTGACCGCGAATACAAAGAACGAACTCATGCCCTGAATGTACAATACCAAATGGTCCACTGGTCGCCCCGCTTTCCAATGTCAACATAAATGGCTCCATACGTCCCACGAAAAATTCACCACCAAGACCTTCCCAAATGCCTCTCAGAAAGGGAACCCGCGTCCTCTCCGTTGCTTTACGAAAAACAATCTCGTTTTTTGGCGGAAGATTTCGAAAGAAAGCTGTTATTGGAATTTCCATAGCTTCCGACAATTTATACAAAGTGCTTACTGACGGAGACGTTCTTCCTCTCTCGATCATACTCAAAGCATTAGCAGACAACCCGGAAGCCCTTGCAAGCGCCCGCATCGACATACCGCGTTCTTGCCGTAGTATTCTCAACCTGCTGCCAACATCCACAGATATCGCATCCTTACCCAGCAAATCCATGATTATCTCCTTACATCCCCATTCATTGTTATCCTATCAGACAACTAATCCATATTATACACAAGAAAGGGGGAATTCGTCCCTTTAACTGTACGTCTTTCTGCCAATTGCTTCCGGTATTCATAATCTGCTCTGGGTTTTGTTCCGTATTCTATCGCTATCGGCAAACAATGATGATTAAGTACTAGCTTTATTACTTCTCTTACCAGTTATAATAAGCTTAAAACAATCGCTTTTCACTTATTATGCGAAAAAAGTCGTATCTCTATATCTTAGTGTTAATTGTTACTTTCACCTTTATTCCTTTACTCACTGCACAGGGAGCAAAGGGTCTTGGCAGTTCACCAACACAAACCCCCGAACCCGTTTTTGACAACATCAAAACTTCTGTGCAGGTAGCATTGCAAAATACAGGGACTGAAGTACTTGGCAATTTGCTTTACCAAACCCAAATTACGAATATCGTAGTATCCAAGGATGAGCAACAGGCAATTGCACAGCTTAATTTTGTCAATGAAGATGATCAAATACCGTCAAATAGTGAGCCCGGTCTCGCAATCATAATTAAATCTAACGGTGATTGGCAAACCATATTACCGTCAGACGACACTTGGCTGGAAGCACTTGAAAGTCTACCGGACACCCTCATTTCCGCCAAAGACAAATCAGCATGGAAAGCAATGTATGCGGAAAATCTTTCCGCCCAGTCTGCTGGTCCATTTCACGGTTATCTGTTGCCCTGGGAAAACGGCAGATCACTTTACCTGACCAGAAGTATTACGCATAACTCACCGCCTGATCCCAGCAAGTCGATGCATTATGCTTTCGATTTTGCTGCTCCTCATGATTCCAGCGGGAAAAGCCCAATGTTCGAAGTCTATGCAGCCAAAAGCGGCACGGTTAAATTCATTCATATCACGCAACAAAACGGGAATCATTCATCGCCAGGGAATTACATTGTACTCAAAGATACGACAACATCACCAACCACTTATCAGTTATATCTTCATCTTGCAAAAAATTCGATTCCTGCCAAACTGCACACAATCGGAACCTTTGTAAAACAAGGTGATTTTCTCGGCTGGGCAGACAATACCGGTTACAGTACAGGCAACCATTTACATTTTCAGGTTCATACAAATCCGAATTCTTATTGGGGGAACTCTGTCGATATTACTTTCGATGATGTCGATATCAACAGCGGCCGCCCGCGTACACCTAACGAAGCGAACAAATATCCACAATATGGCAGTCAAGGGAAATGGAGATACGTCTCAAAAAACCATACGATTGTCGACAATACGCCTCCTCACGGGGATATTCTCACACCTTCTATCGGCGAAACAATCACTGCTCCTGTCTGGCACATCGAAGGATGGGCAACCGATAATGAAAGCGGTCTGAAATCCGCCCAAATTTTCGCCAGATATGAAGGGGCGTGGCATGCTATCGGGCCAAAATTCGATTCCATTCTATTTTCTTACGACTGGGATGTTTGCAGCCATAATGTACCTGAAGGACCTATCGCTCTTGCTCTATCCATCGAAGACAAAAAAGGGAATACCGCACCGAGTTACCCCGGTTTGAGGCACCTGGTCAAACATCACTCCTGCACCCCGCTTGTACCGCCGCCCCTTTGCTCGCCATCATCCAACCAGATTGCTATTTTTTCCAAAATCAATTATCGCGGGGAATGCAAAGTCCTTGATATAGGGAATTACCCGGATAACACAAACGTCGATTTGACATCGATCAACGGGATTGCATCAGTGCTTGTCGGCGCCAATGCAATGGCAACATTCTATTCTGAGTTCAATTATCAAGGCCGTTCGGAAACGTTACTCACAAATGATCCCAACCTTGATGACAATCGTATCAATTCACACAGCACAAAATCACTCCGCATCCAACCTGACACCATTGCTATCTCTGCTCCTGAGCTTGCTCTCCCACCACAAAACACAACATTGACCGATAATGATTCCGTTGTCTTATCCTGGAACGATACCTTTGGCAATGCAGCGTTCCGCACGAAACTCATTACGCCTACCGGTTCGTATACAACATCCTGGGATTACAAAACCAGTTTGCAACTTGGGTCTCTCGTTCCGGGCACTTATACATGGATGTCACAAGGGAAAAACAACAGTAACATTAGTCCCTGGTCATCCCCCGAAATTTTCACCATTACCCATGAAGTACCTGCAACATCGACAATTTTCACAGCTCCTTTCACGGATACACTCGAAAACTCAACGAATGATTGGGAAACTTCCGGTTTGTGGCACATCGAAGATAATTCGAACCATGCCCATAGTGCCAATCATTTCTGGTGGTACGGGAATTCCACAACCGGCTCCTACGAAACCGGTACAACGAATTCCGGATGGCTCACTTCGCCACCAATCAGGCTTTCTGCGTCATCCACTCCCTATTTCATTCATTTCTGGTCATGGGCTGAAACCGAATCAACAACAGCCTATTGGGATCAACGTCTCGTTCAAATTTCAGTCGATAACCAACCTTACACGAACGTAATTCAAATTATGAAAACACCTCAGCCGGGGTGGTTCAAATATTCAATCAACCTCGATAATTATTTCTCTACAAATGCAGAACACATCCTTAAGGTCAGGTTTTTCTTTCACACACTGGATAGTAGAAAAAACGCTTATGATGGCTGGCGGATCGACGATTTCTCTGTTTTTTCATCAACGCCGCCATCATGTTCTGACTCTAATGAACCGAATAATACTCCGGCCAATGCGACTGCCATTCAATACGGGAACGTCATCGATGGCATGATCTGCCCGTCTCGGGATCTTGATTATTTCACATTTACAGGCAGCAAAGGTGATCGCGTAGTAATGGATGTCGATGCCAAATCAATCGGATCGAACCTTGATTCAATCTTGTATTTACTGGATAATGACGGAAAATCAATCATCACTTATAGCAACGATGAAGTCTATGCAATCAAGCAAGATCCACATTTATCAATCACACTGCCATATAACGGCAGGTACTACTTCCTGTTGAATGCCTGGAATTACCCGGAAGGACTCGGTAACTACCGGATTAAACTCATCCACGATACAACACCCCCAACCTTATCCTTCGTCAAACCTGTCACGAATGCTTATCTAAGAAATGGCTCGAACGTCATTCAGGTAAACGCCTCCGATACAGGAAGTGGTGTAAGATTTGTCAAATTCTTATGGCATTCGGGCGATTGGGATTCAGGCACATGGAACGTAATTGGCACAGATAACACCCCCGAGGACGGCTGGAGCGTTTCGTTCGACACGTCGCCACTTTCAGAAAACGAAAAAATAATCATTTATGCTTTTGCATATGATTGGGCAGGCAATTGGGCTGCATCATCAGTCTGGAATTTGATAGCTGACAAAACACCGCCTTCAACCACCCTTTCTATCAGTCCCAATCCACCCGACAGCACAGCCTTACATTTGACGTGGAATGGCACAGACAACATTTCCGGTATAAATCATTTCGATATCCGCTATAAAACCGGTTCCGGAGCCTGGCAAATTTTATCCGACAACATTCCATCCAGCCAATTCGAGACATGGCTTGTCGGCGATTTCAATAAAACCTATTCTTTTCAAATTCGGTCAGAAGACAATGCCGGGAATATCCAACCGTTTAATCATAGCGGGGTTGTCTCCACAACAATTCCTTCGCCATCACAACTTTGCCAGTCTCACGATGCCTGGGACATAAATTCAGTGCAAAACGATAACACGATGGCAGCTGCAACCCGAATTTATACGGATACCCAACGTCAATATCATTCTTTGTGCAATCCGGCCAGAACAGATCGTCTCTACGATGAGGATTGGATGACAATATCCATCACAAAAACCCAACCGCTTTTATTCACAGCAGTACCCGCAAACCCGAATACGATGGTCAGGATTAGATTACTCAATGCAACCGGCAGCGAACTAGCCGTATCGTCTTCTGTTTCATGGGGGCAATCTTCGCAAGTATCTTATCCATCGGCGCAACCTGGAACATACTACCTTCAATTGGCTCATCAGAATGGCAAAGTAACCGGCGACTCGGTTTCGTATTACCTGTTTTCCGGCAAATTCATCATTTATATCCCCTTTACAAGGAAATGAATTTCCTGCCCGGATAATGGTATACTACTTTCCGAAGAAAATGTTCGTATTATCAATCTGGCCAAACCAAGACTTTGACAAATTCTGATGAAACTTATTATCCAAATTCCTTGTTTCAATGAAGCAAAAACATTACCGCTAACGGTAAAATCCTTACCACGCGAAATTCCCGGCATCGATGAGATTGAAGTTATGATCATCGACGACGGAAGCACAGACAATACAGTGAACACTGCACGTGAACTTGGTGTTCATCATATCGTAAAGCACCTTTCCAACAAACAGCTTGCCGCCACTTTTCTAACGGGTTTGGAAGCAAGCCTGAAACTTGGTGCTGATATTATTGTCAACACAGATGCTGACAACCAATATTGCGCCGACGATATTCCCAAGCTTGTGCAGCCAATCATAGAACAACGCGCCGACCTCGTCATCGGAGACAGAAACGTTACCAACGTTCCGAATTTTTCTCCCACAAAAAAATTATTGCAAAAGTTTGGCAGTTGGGTTGTTTCAAAAGCTTCCGGATTTAAAGTCCCGGATGCCACAAGCGGTTTCAGAGCAATGAACCGTGAAACTGCACTTCGCACACTCGTCCTTAGCAAATACTCATACACACTTGAAACCCTTATTCAAGCAGGGGCAAAAAACCTGACCGTTCTTTATGTTCCGGTCAGAACAAATCCGCCGACCAGACCATCGCGGTTGATGAAGAGCATTCCTCATTTTTTGGGTAATGCTATCCCGACCATCATTCGGGCATATACTCTATACCAACCCTTACGTGTCTTTTCTATACTTAGCGCTATTTTGATAGCCATTGGGGGTTTTCTTGGTTTACGCTTCGTTTACCTTAATTATTTTGTCCAAAGTGGTACAGGTCATATTCAATCCCTCATATTAGCAGCAGTGATACTGATCATCGGATTCCAGACTTTTCTGATTGGACTTGTAGCCGATTTGATTGGATCCAACCGGAAAATCCTTGAAGAAACATTATACAAAATCCGGAAAGTTGAAATCTCTTTACAAGATGACAAAAAAGAATAAATTCCGTTTCTACGTTCTTCTTTTTATCCTGCTTATCCTGAGTGCTTGCGCCCCCATCACTCGCCCGGAACAACCGGTTCAAACGGAATTCACTCTACTCACGCCGGGGGAAACCATAGGCCAATCACTTGTAGCCAATTTTGACGGTTTGAATGGAATCGTGCTGGCGCTATCACCTCTTGGCAGCAAACCACCAGTCCAATCATCCGGTGAATTGATCCTGCACCTTCGACATTCTCCATCCGAAAACGCCGATATTGCTTCAACCCGTATAAACGTTTCAACAATCGACAAATCAGGATTTTACCGTTTTTCCATTCCTGCACAAAACCACTCGACCCGGCAAGACTACTATTTTTTTATTGAGAATGCAAGCCAAAACCCAATTCGCTTTGGATGTACATCCCAGGAATCTTATCTTGACGGGTTAGCGTCCAGAAACAACCGGCCACTGCCTGGCAAGCAGTTGACATTCTTGCTTGGCTACAATCGCATCAAACTGTTTGCCGGTCTCCTTCACGAATTTACTTTATGGTTGTGGTACTTGCTTTTAGCCGCCTTTTTATTTATCATCCCCGGACTTGCAATCCTGGAATGGAGTTCTATAAATCCCCTTCCACCTGTCCTCCAAAAGGAATCCGCTGACAAAGAAACAACACACCGTACAGATCCCATTGCCACACTCGGGTTATCGCTCGGGGTTAGTCTTGCAATATATCCTTTACTGTTCCTGTTTACCGACTTGATTGGTTTGCATTTCGGAATCTATTATGCATTGTTACCCGGTACATTGGCTATATGCTTCCTGCTTTACAGGATTTTCAAACAGAAACGCCTATCTTTTTTCCACCGTTTCAAACCGGTTTTTTCATCAACTTCGATCCCTGAATTCGTTACGCTTGGCATATTTATTTTGCTCGTCATCAGCAGGTTCTGGGTAATACGCAATCTTGACGGTCCGCTTTGGGGAGATGGATACCACCATACTGTCGTAGTTCAATTATTCCTCGATCATCAGGGGTTATTTTCTTCATGGCTGCCCTTTGCAGATGTCCACTCCTTCACTTACCATTTTGGCTTTCATACTGCATCAGCTGTTTTTGCATGGCTAAGCAGGCTGCCTTCACGTTTCGCTGTCCTTTGGACCGGGCAGCTTTTGAACATTATGGCAATCCTAGTGCTTTATCCGTTAGCCGTCCGTCTGAGTAAAAATCGCTGGGCTGGCGTCATGACAATTGCGCTAGCCGGTTTCCTTTCCCCCACTCCCATGTTTTACACAAATTGGGGGCGCTACACGCAGCTTGCCGGCGAAGTAATTTTACCTGTCTTATTGGTCATCAATTGGGATTATTTCAATAGCAGCAACCGTCATTCCTGGCGCAAGATACTTCTCTGCGGTGTTCTCTGGGCAGGTCTCGGCTTAACCCACTACCGGATATTTATTCTGGCAATCATTGCCATCATTGCATATCTCATCATGAATACCCCAAAGACACACATCAAGAACAGAATCGCCAAATTGATATGGGTTGCAGTGACCGGGGGAGTATTATTCCTGCCCTGGTTCATACGCGTTTTTTCCGGAAATATCATGCATATTTTTTCAGCCCAAATAAAAACGCTGCCTGCCGGCAACCCGTCACTCTCTCATTCCATTTCTTCACTAGGCCCTATTGATGCATTCCTTCCTTACTGGCTTTGGCTGATTATGTTCCTCGGTATGGCGATATCACTGTGGCAAAAAAACAGGTATGCCGCTACGCTTGTCTTATGGGTATTTCTGTCATTTGTCGCCGCCAATCCTGCGTGGCTCAACCTTCCAGGCACACATAGCCTGAGCAATTTTGCCATTTTCATTGGAGCGTATATTCCCGC
>CAYWFK010000039.1:0-27460 GCA_964457375.1 uncultured Anaerolineales bacterium | reverse complement strand
AATTCCCTTGCATCGTGCTCAAACGGATAACGGCGGGACCATATCTGTTTACCGGCACATCACCATTTACAAGAGAAACGCTTCATCCGTCATTTCCGCTCATACTTTTGTCAATTGCAGCAGGGAAACCTCCGGCCGGCAGTTGAAACGGATTGGTGGTGGGATCAAACCAAGCCCTCTGTTGACATAAGTCAACGTAGACGGACCGCGCACCAAACCGGCAGTATATTTTTGTCCGAAGCAGGACGGCACGATCGGCGCACCGATCAGCGGAAGCCTGATTTGTCCACCGTGAGTATGCCCGCACAAAGCCAAATCAATTCTGGCTTCGGGCAGCATCTCGGTAAAATCCGGATTATGCACTAGCAGGAGTCTGGTTATCCCATCCGGAATATCTTCAAGAAGCACACCCAGCCTTTCCGATTTCTCATGCCACATTGGTTCGAAAGCTTTAAAGGAATGGGTGGTAAACCCGACGTCTTCTATTCCCAAAATCGCCAAAACCGTTTTCCCTATTCCGACCAGCACCTTCTCATCACGCAAAACCGTGATACCTGCTGCCGAAAAGGCTTCCGCCACAACATCCGCTTTCGTCCAGATATCATGGTTCCCCAACACAGCGTAAACGCCATATTTTGCCGTTACCTTTTCAAGCTCTTCCGTGCAAATACGTGCATCGGATGCCGCTACATACACATAATCCCCCGTCAGGGCAACAATATCCGGTCTCAAGTCATTGATAATTTCCACTCCCCGCTTGAGTTGATTCCGGTCGACAAAAGGCCCGATATGAATATCGCTAAGTTGTGCAATCGTCAACCCGTCCAGCTCATCCGGCAAACCGGCAATCGGCACCTTTTGCCTGACGACTTCGATCCAGCCTGGTTCCACATTCAATGAATACAACGGGCCCAGAGAGCAAACCGCAGCTGCGCTTAAAACTGTCGAACCAGCCACTTTAAGAAAGTCACGCCGGGAGAGTTTTTTACCTTCCCCATCGGCTATCGACGCATATTTTCTGTTTTGTATATCATCTTTTTTGACAATCATGCCGCCAAGTATAGCAGAACATCAAAAAAAATGACAATCCCTTAAAACCGCCCTGTATATCCTGCAAACCCGAAAGTTCATATTCCCCCCGACACGATTTCCATGCTGCTGAGCACGTTCACCGAAACGGTTCGTTCCGGCAATCCGAAATAAATTCCTCGTGATTACCCGCTCGGAAGCGGCTCTTTGGTTAGCAGCAGTTCCCCGTCATCGTTCACTTCGACTTGCAAATGCACCATTGCCTTTTCTGCCGGCCCGTTCAGAACCCGGCCGTCCTCGTCGAAGCGGGACCCATGGCACGGGCAAGCGAAACCGTCCCCATCTGCATGCAGAGTACATCCCAGGTGTGTGCAAACCAGGCTCATGGCATCGAACCCGTCATCAGTGTGAGTAACCACCGCCGGGATGTCATCGCGTAAAGTTCTGGAGCCAACCGGAAAATCGGCACTGCTCCCCAAATCATAAACGGATAGCGGATCATCTTCCGTTTGACAAGAGAGAAACCGGAACAATCCCTGCAGCCCCAGCAATCCACTCACGGCAAGCAAAGAATTCGTCAGAAGTTTGAGCACATCGCGTCTCGAAAGTGTTTTCGTTTTCATATCACCCGCACTACCTTTCCACCGCATGGCATTGATGGCAATACCGTGAATCCTGCTCATCCGGTTTTTGTTCACACGCTGTCCCTTTCACCGGGCGGAACACGAAGCGTTTGCCGGTTGCCTTGCCAAACAACTCGAAACGTCCATCCGGCAGCCGGCGGGTATTCCACAACGGTTCGCCATGCTCTGTTACGATGATCGTATCGCCCGACTTCAAATCGATCACCGGGTTGAGCGACGCCATACGAAAAGCAATATCAGCAGGATCATCGAGCGTTTTGGTGTGCGGTAAATCATCCGTCGTGCCATGGCAGGTCTTGCAACGAACATACTGAATATCAGCCATATTACTGTGAATATCATCATCCCCCATGGCTTCCTGGCGGGTATGGCAATCGACGCAATCCAGCGTCCATTCACAGCGGGTAAACTGGGCAATCGGCTGGTAATAATCATGCAGCCGGTCGGCCGGTGCATCCTTGCGCGGAACAAAAGTCATCGTCCGCAAATCATAATTACCGCGGTTATGGCAAGTATTACACTGAGTATAGGGAATCCTGGTTGTCAGGGTATGAACCTGCTTATGCGCATCTTTGCCGCCCGGCCGGGAACCATCCAGCGGAGTGTGGCATGCCGCACAACCGGTAAAACGCTCGAAGGATACCCCCTCGGAGGGTTCCGAATAAAGATGACAAACCAGGCAGTTTTTTGCAAACTTTGCCAGTGCGGGGTTGTGTTCTTTTCCCGCATCGAACGCGGCAAGAGCATGAATCCCCGTTGCGGTCTTGTCGTCAGTGACCGCCCGGATTCCCATGCGCGCGGAAATATCTTTCTGGGCGCCATACGTAAAACGCATATTGGCAATTGCACCGCTGTACGTCGCCTGCACACTTTTCATCACCCGCCCGATATGGTTCCGGTCATCCTGCGCTCTGCCGGAATGACATTGGCTGCCGCCACAAGATTGTTCGACAACGCTCAAATCCGACGGATTCGCACCGCCGCGCATTGTGCTGTGTGCCAAATCAGCATCCAGCGCCAGCCGTTCGCCGCCATGGCAAATCACACACCCAAACGCCTCGACCGGATGGGAAGGACTGATTTCCGGAAGGTCATCGTGGCACGTCAGGCAATATTCCGTCTTGCCGGTGAGGGTCGGCGTCAGCGGATGCGGCTCGCGCTGCACGCTCTGCTGCCATGCAGCCAACACAACCGCACAGAAGAGCAAACCGGAAGCAAGGAAAATCGATCGTTTCATCTCAAACAACCGGGTCCAAAAGCATCGCCATCGTCAAAAACAGCAGCGCAGCAAATATCACACCGACAATCAGCGAAACCGCCCTGCCACTGCGGGGGAACCATTTGCCAATTTCTTTTTCATCGACAGGTGAAAAAACAAAAGGAAGCGCGCCAAGCACCACCAGCAATAGAAACGGCAATAAAACACCAAGGGAAAAAGGATCGCCAAACCGGAGCAATTCCTGCACCCACAAGAAGAACCATGGTGCACGCGTCTCCGCCGGAGTCCCCGCAGCGTTTCCAAGCGGCCGGGCAATCGGGGCGGGGAAAAGAACCGCAACGATGAACAAACCGGCGCCTGCCAGAAGCATCGCCAGCACTTCACGTTCGATCAACACACGACGCGCGATGCGCCGTTCCCCATGGCGTATCGCCGACGGCGGTGCAGCAATACCACCGTCACGCCGAACGCGGAAGATGTGCCAAACACCAAGAACAACACCTGCCAGCGTCAAACCGAAAATATGCCAGGCATAAAAGCGTATCAGGGTAGCCGCTCCCGGTTGTGCACCACCGACCAGCAGCCGGTAAACAGCCTCTCCGGCAACAGGTATCGTTCGCAGCAAATTCGTGCCGGTAATCAACGCCCAATAAATACCCTCATCCCAGCGCAAAACCAGGCCGGTAAAATCCATGAAAACCACCGTTACCAGCAAGCCCAAACCAATCAGATAATTCGTCCTTCTGGGAGGAGAATAAGCACCGGTGAACACGACCCGCAAAAGATGCACAAGGGAAACGACTATCAGAATTTGGGCAGACCAGTAATGCAGGTTGCGAATCAAACCCCCATACGGCACCAGAAAGGTTATTGTCTGCACCGATTCCGCTGCCTGCTCCACCGCAGGAACATAATAGAACATTTCCAAAATACCGGTAATCAGCAACACGCCCCCCAAAAACACCGCCAGCCCGCCGGCACCGAGTGTATGCGCAAAACGCGCCTGCCGCTCCGGGATTGTCGGAGGGTGAAGGTGAGCATAAAAATTCGGGCGCATAATCGGTTTCATCCTTGTAGGGGAATTATAACAAACCTCCCGCAAGCCACCGCCTGCGGGAGATTATCAGTTCTTGTCCTGATAAAGCAGCGTTCAATCGCCTGCTGAGCTTCCCGCTTCCTGTTTCGGAAACGGTGAGAATTCCTTCGCCACTGGCGACCCGGGCACAGGAACTGCTTCCTCGAACACCGGGAAATAGTGAGCCATGATGGAAAACACCATGAACACACCCGAAAGTACACCAATCAGGATGGCAACTTCCATCCAGGTTGGTGAATAATGAACGCCGTCGAGCGATTTGATCGCGAACCATGAAGTATTGAACCGATTGAGGACAATACCGGCAATCACGAACAAAGCGCTCACCAGAGAACCGGTTCGGCTCAGGCGAATCTTCCTGATGGAAAACAAAACAATCGGAATGATGACACCAATTACCAGTTCCGAGATGAAGAGCACGCTATACTTGCCGCTGGTAAACAGCAGCCCCAGCTCCTCGGTGACCAACAGTTCTCCGAGTTTCAATGCCAGGTAAAATCCCAAAACCCATGGCAAAAACCAACCCAGTTTCTCGATGACTTTCTGGCTGAGAGTCTGCCCAAAAAGCCATTGGCTGATGACCGCCCCTGTAATCACCAGAGCAATCCCTGCCGCCACAGAAGAAAACAGGAAGAATGCCGGCAGCAGCATCGAGTACCACAACGGATGCAATCGCGGTGACATGATGATGAAAAGTGTCCCCAGCGAAGATTGGTGCATCGAAGAAAGCGTTACGCCGGCAATCACCATTGGAATAGTGAGTTTCTTGATAATCGCCAGCAATTTTTCCTGTCCGCGCCCTTCCAGCAGCACCGGGCTAAGTTCAAAGACCAGGATGGACGAATACAGCGCAATACACCATGAAACTTCGAAAAGCGCCGAATTGATGTTGGGATACACCAAAAAATGCCAAAACCGGTCCCAGCGTCCCAGGTCGAAAAACAGAATGACCAACACAGAGCTGTATCCGAGCAATCCGAAAAGCACCGTCGGCCTGGTTGCCGGATGCAAATCATGCATATGGAAAACATAGACAAGTGCAGCCAGCGTAAACGCGCCGCCCGAAAGAGCGACCGTGGTCAGGTCGAAACTGATCCACACACCCCAGGGGAACACTTTGCTCAAATGCGTTGTCTTTCCCAAGCCAGCGTAAAGACGGTAGAAACCAATGCTCAACCCGATTATCGTGGGTACAGCAAGGATGTAAACAATTTTCGGCAGACGCCGTAATTCCTTGATAAACTTTGCAATCATGTTTTACGCCTCCGCTGAACCGTCATCGTGGTCAGATTCTTCAAGGTCTGCGTTGTCTTCCTTCTGACGTTTGATGGAGAGATAAATCCCTGTCATGCCGATTGCCACACCAGCCGCCAGGGTTGGCGTACCATGGGTAACCAGGCGGTTGAAATGCGCCGGAGATTCCTCTCCATGGGCAATCGGGAAGCCAAGTTCTTCGAAAGGAACGGGGGACAGATAATACGTAGATGTACCGCCGTTTTCATGTTCCCCGTAGATATGATCGACATATCTGTCAGGATGTTCTTCCATCCGCCGATGAGCTTCCGCAAGCATCTCTTCCTGTGTGCCAAAAACAATCGCTTCCGTCGGGCATGTTGCCGCACAAGCAGGCTGCGATTCACCTTCTTCCAGCCTGGAGATACACATATCACATTTGACAATCAACGGCAGCATTTCGGAAAGGTCCATGTTGGGCACTTCGAAGGGGCAGGCATACATGCAATACCGGCAGCCTATGCAGCGGTCATCATCATACACGACAATGCCGTTTTCATTTTGTGAAAGCGCCCCCACCGTACAGGCAGAAACACACGAAGGATCTTCGCAGTGCATGCAATGAAACGGCGCCGTATAGCGGGAAAGCTCCGGAAAAGTACCGGTAACACCCGTACCGTTGATCCAGATACGTGTACTTTTCATGGACACATTGTTTTCCACACTGCAGGCCACAACACACGACCGGCAGTCGATACAACGCGAAGCGTCGATGAGAAAGCCATATTGAGGTTTGTTGGTTTTATTAGTCATGGCTTGCTACCTTCCTGACTTTGACAAAGGTCTGGCTCAATGCCTGGCTGCCGCTGATTGGATCGGTATACGAAACATGCAAGACGGAATCACTTGCCCCAATACCGTAGCCGATTGTCCAGCCCTTCGAGATATGCCCGAAACCGGGAGTCATATAAACACAATCGGGACGAATAGCCTGCGTAACTTGAAGCATGATATTCACTTTCCCGACTTCACTGGTAACTTCGACCAGGTCATTGTCTTCCAGCCCGCGCGCCCGGGCAGCATCCGGGTGCATCCACAGTTTCGGCTCATCCTGAACCTTGTGCAAATATTGATTGTTCTGTGTCGCAAATTGCGTGTGTTGGGCAACCTTGCCGGTAAGCAGATAAAATTCATCGTCTTTCGGTTCAGGCGGCTTCTCCCAGGTTGGGCAAGCCGAAAAGCCCGATTTCCGCAAAGTTTCAGAAGCAAGCTCCACCTTGCCGCTGGGGGTATTCCAATGATAAAGGTCTTTTTCCTCTCCGGAAGACGGAAGTTCGACATACCCTTTGCGTTTGACATCTTCCAGATCGACACCCAGAGGAGCAAGTTGTTGACGGATGTAATCTTCCTCATCCTTGTATTGGAAGAAATCTCCCAAGCCAAGACGTTCACCCAGCTGTTTGTAAATCCACAATGTGGACTTGGCTTCACCCTGCGGTTCGATAACCGGCTGACGCAGGAAAGCTTTGTCACCAACCGGGAGCATCGGATCATAACGCTCCAAATAAGATGCTTCCGGCAAAACGACATCCGCTATCCAGGCGGTATCATTCAGGAAGATATCGACGACGGCGATGAAATCCATCTTGCCGAAAGCTTCCAGAGTTCGTGCCCGGTCCGGCAAAGAACCGACGGGGTTTTGGCGGGAAATGAACCAGCCATGCGCCTCGTATGGTTTTCCGCCGATGATTGCATTACGCAATTCCTGAAATACACCCAGTTTGTAAGGAACAAGCGGGTATTTCCAGGGCACACCATCCAGCCGAATTGCCGAGATACGCGGGTAAGGCGGCTGAGGCGGCATTCCCAATGCGCCGCTGCCTTCGCCGGCAGCGCCGACCATCGCAGTTCCCCAATTCCCGACCAGGGCATTGAGTGCGGCAATCGCCCGCGCCGTCTGGAAGGAATTTTCGAAGTTGGAGGTACGCCAGCCGTTATGCGCCAGTGCATTCGGCGCCGCAGCAGCGAACTCCCGTGCAACCGTGCGGATGGTATCCGCTGAAATACCGGTAATTTTTGCAGCCCATTCAGGGGTGAAAGCATCCACACTCTCTGCCAGTTCATCGAAACCAACGGTGTGCTGGGAAACAAAACCGTGATTGTACAAACCTTCCTTGATGACGGTGTTGAGCATCGCCAGATGGAAAGCCAAATCGGTTCCGGGCTTGATAGGAAGCCACAAATCAGCTTTGGCTGCCGTCTTGGTGAACCGCGGGTCGATGTAAACAAGCTTTGCACCGCGGTCGATGGCGTGGATCAAATCACCGGTTTCGGATGTCGAGATCGCTTCCGTCAGATTTCGGCCGGTAAGGATAATGTATTTTAATGATTCGTACTTGCGTGCCGGCTCTTCCATTCCATAAGTCATCAAATTGCCGACAATCATCGCATTGAAACACAAACTGCGTTGTGTGCCGTAATTGGGTGAGCCAAAGGAATTCAGCAAATTCTCAAACTGAACCTGCGAAAGATTGTGCGTGGAAGAGAAAACCATCGCTTCAGGACCATATTGCTTTTTGATCCTGAGCATATTCTCGGCGACAACATCCAAAGCCTCGTCCCATGTAGCTTTGCGAAACTTGCCTTCCCCGCGCTTGCCAACCCGAATCAAGGGGGTCAACACGCGGTCGGGGTCATACGTATTCATCAATCCGGATTGTCCGCGCGGACATAGTTTCCCCTTCGAATGGGGATGGTCCGGATTTCCTTCGAGTTTGACAACCCTGCCGTTGCGGACTTTTGCCCGCAAACCGCAGCGCCAGACGCACATTTCACACATGCTCGGAATAGTCCCGTTGCCTTTCGAATCGAGCAGTCCGGCATCTGTGGCAGCTTTTGCTACCGCAGGTGAAACAAACTGTCCGACTGCCAAGGCACCGGCAGCTGCCCCGCCCATCTTCAGGAAATCACGTCGTGTAATAAAATTCGACATATTTTTCTCCGTCTGTTACATCCGGGTATTTATCGTCAGGAACCGAAGTCCCCGTACAGATGATATGACTGGTGCTTCTCGTCTAGTCATCCTTGCGGTGCATACCCGCTCTATCGATCAAATAAAACAGTAAAAGTGAAATCAGTGTAAAGAGAATAATCACCAGAAACGGATTGACATTCCACAAGTCCGGCATATCGACATTCCCGTAATTGGCAATGGCGGAAATCGCCGGAAATACCTGCTGATAAGTTAGTCCGTACAATATGGCGCCAACCAAAAAGCCCAAAACACCGGGGATCAAATAATCCAGTTTTCCTTCGCCGCTACCAGCAGCGCAAGTGCCTGGTCAGTAACCGGTGATGGCCATACCTACGCCGAATATCAATCCGCCGATAAGGTTTCCGGCCACATAGGTTGCGGGAATATTCGGGAAGGTTACCCAGCCGAGTGCCCGCAGTGAATACACACCGATCATCGAAACAACCAGACCGCTCATCATAAACTGGAGAACAGCCATATCTGTCAAACGGAACACATTGACGATTTTATGGTACTTCGTCAAGCCGGCTTTGTTCAACGAAAAACCGAAGAACACGCCGAGTACAAGTGCAACGATATATGTAGTCATTTTCAATACCTCTTGCGATAAATCAACCAGGTAACCAGAATGCCGGAGGCGAACATTCCGGCAATGAACAGAAATGCAGAAGGTGCCAGAAGCATGCCGCCGGAAATAGCCAGTCCGCTGGTGCAGCCGCCGGCAATGCCCGCAGCATATTCGAGGACGATTGCGCCGATAAAGCCAATCACCCAGCGCTTCCATACCTGCGGTCCGAAAATCCGTTTCCATTGTGCGTCACTGTTCGCTGCATCTTTCTTACCCCATAACAGGTTGCCGCTCGTCATCGCACCGAGCATTCCGCCGAAGAAAGTCCCGATCAACAACACGACACCCCAGGTAATCCCCGGCGGCATGATGTAGGTGAAATACAGGTTATCGAAAAACTTGGGGGCAATTGCCTTCCCAATCAGCCCGGCAAGATTCTCGAACGCTCCCGACGCCCCCAGCAAGCTGTCACTCAGCCATACAGCCAGAATGCCGACAATACCGAGCAAAATTCCGGCAACATATGGCGACCAGACATCTCTCTTGATATAATCCAGAATCGCTTTCATGAAAAACTCCCTTTACTTCCGTTGTTGAGCAATGATTTCGAAGAGTTTACTGGCTTCCTCAGGATCCCGGAGCAGTTGTTTGAGTGCCTTTCGCCCTTTGTCGTCCAGTTTTTCAAGAGAAGCAAGCATGGAAACCACATCACCCGGATACTTGTCTCCGCTCACCGGCACAGTCTCTTCCGACATCGAAAGCCAACCTTCATTGTATACAACAAAAGCACCGCCGCCAATTGCAACCAATGCTATCAGCACAAGCAAAATGATATTGCCCATATTGACAGGATGATGCCCCAATACGATTTCATCGTATCGTTTTACATAATCCACAAGATTGGGATCATCGACATCGATTTCAGAAGCAGCAGGAACAGTAAACTGTGATGCCGTTTCCGTAGTCGCCTCGGAGGAAGAAGCCTCCGACGTTTGTTCTGCGGAGCTTTGCTCAGAACCGGCTGCCGCTTGCGCATCGCCTTCGCCAATTTCGACACCAAGCTCATCCGCATAAACCTGCGCCCTTTTCATCAAATCGTCGACATGGCATTGTTGGCAAGACGCCTTGACGTCAGAAAGAGGGGCAACCATACCGGTATGCGCTTTCTTTTCATCGGTCGCCTGACTGTTTCCGGCATGACAAATGTAACAAAAATCGCCAAACGCATGCGATTCGTGCCATCCCGTCCCATCATTGTTGACTGGCTTCTTCCCTTGCACCTCATGGCAATTCTTGCAAGAGGAAGCCTGAGAACCGCATTGCGCATTAACCTGCGGGGTGCGCCAAAAAACGAACAAACTCAGTGCGATTACCAAACCTGCCAGAACAAAAGGGAAATAACGGTATTTGCTTCTTTGCATAAATTCGCCTCCAAATAATGAAAGAATTTCAATTGGTTTTGTCAACCGTCTGGTTATCATCCGAGATTAAACTTGCATGATGCATCAAATTGTCATGCAGAATTGCCCGAAGTAAATCCAGGGCTTCTATCAGACGTCGGTCTTTCAGGCTATACTCCACCGTCGAGCCTTTACGAACCGTGGTTACCAGCCCGCTCATCCGCAGCACCTTCAAGTGCCGTGAAGTCGTTGGCTGGCTGAACCCGACTTTGCGCACCAGGTCATTGACCGTATAGGGCCTCTCCGCCAGTGCGTATAGAATCAATATTCTCTTCTGGTCTGCCAAAGCGGAGCAGATTTCTGCATGTAACTGGTTGATTTCGGAAGTAAAGTCATTAAACATAATTATCAATATATTCGGATATCCGTATATGCCGCCTTTGCTTTAGTTTAGCCCCATCCGGTACGTTGTACAGTAATAAATATCACAAATCCACTGCTATTTGTCATAAGCCTGTAAAGCCATGGCAACACACCGGACCGTATTCTGTTTTTTTGCTGATTTGTTTCGGAATGAAACAACTAATAAAGAAAAATTACACCCACCGACAAATTCACGTTCCTTATTATTATACAACCATAATTGTCTAACTAAGCATTAAGGTGAAATTTTGACAAGTTTGATTATAATAAGTATGTATACAATTCTTATCAGGCTTGTCTTCTCACGCAGAGCACATGCCGTTGTTCTGCCGGTTGCCAAAGACAGAAACGAGCAGCAAGCCAGTAATCAGAAAAAGGAGACGAAACATGGAAGAAACAAAGATGAATATGCCATTGCTGGGGGATGATTTTCCCGAATTACACGTACAAACCACCCATGGACCAATGAATATTCCCGGAGACCTGAAAGGCAGCTGGTTCGTACTTTTCAGCCACCCGGCTGACTTTACGCCGGTATGCACGACAGAATTCGTAGCTTTCCAGAAAAGATATGACGAATTCGAAAAACTCGGCTGCAAACTAATCGGGATGTCCATCGATCAGGTGTTCTCACACATCAAATGGGTCGAGTGGATCAAAGAAAACCTGAATGTCGAAATCAAGTTCCCCATCATCGCCGCCAACGACGCCGTAGCCATGAAACTCGGCATGCTCCACCCCGGCAAAGGTACGAACACCGTGCGTGCCGTTTTCATTGTCGATCCCAAAGGGAAAGTCCGCCTGATTATGTACTACCCGCAGGAAGTCGGGCGCAACATGGATGAAATCGTCCGTGCCGTCAAAGCCTTGCAGATTTCCGACAAGCAGGGTGCCCTCTCTGCCGGCTGGCCCAACAACGAACTTATCGGCGATCGGGTAATCGTTCCACCCGCATCTACCGAAAAAGACGCCAAAAAACGCCTCGAAGATTACGAATGCTATGACTGGTGGTTCTGCCACAAACCGCTGGAATAACATATCAACTTGTCCGTTCAGCCACCGCAGCCAGAATGTCATTCATCCGGGCTGCGGTGTTTTTTCAGGAACACCTTTCCCGGTCGTCACCATCCTTCCCCGTTGTGATGTTTCCCGGCATACTCCGGCCGCAAGCCACACCCGCCGCCGAACATCCCCGCCAAACAAACATCATCCGCATGACCCCCCGCTCCGCTTTCTCTGCCCGCCTGTTCCGCAAACAAGCGGCGCCCGCATCTTCGGGCAACCGGCAATACCACAGCGGCAGAAGCCATCGGTTGACATTCCCCGGCATAGCAAGCGAAACTCACCAAAACGCTGTCAAAGCATCGACGCGGATGGCTTCCCGCACGAGTCGCTTTTCTCATACAATTCTGATAAACTTACTGCAATTACACACATTTTGTCGGTATAATTAATCAGGTTTCAGCAGGGGCACAGTAATCGATAAGGAGAAAACCATGCACGAAAAAAGTATCGAACTTCTAAATAACGCCGTCAGGGAAGAACTCTCAGCAGTCCATCAATATATGTATTTTCATTTCCACTGTGACGACCAGGGATACGACCTGCTCGCCGGCCTTTTCAAGCGCACCGCCATTGAAGAAATGGGGCACGTCGAACTACTCGCCGAACGCATTCTCTTTCTGAAAGGAGAAATAGACATGTCCCTTTCAGATGAAATCAGGAACATTCACGATGTCCGCGAGATGTTAGCCCTCGCACGGAAAATGGAAGAGGACAGCGTCAAAAGCTACAATCTTTGGGCAAACCAGTGTTCCGCCAACGCCGATTCCGGATCGAAGAAAGTTTTCGAAAGTCTGGTAGATGACGAAGAGCGTCATTACGACCAATACGATACGGAAATGGAGAACATCGACAAATTCGGTGAACGTTACCTGGCTTTGCAATCCATCGAACGAAGCAAGAATCTATCTATGGGAACACCCGCCGAGTAACGAACCCGGCAATCAAAAAACCATGAGCCAAAAGCCGTCCTTTGAAAAGACGGCTTTTCGTTCACATCATCTTCCCCGCACAACAACCGACAGACGCCAATCAACCGTACCGGCAAAAGGTTTCAAGCCGCAGGGGGCACATCTTTCACCCCCTCCCTGCCCGTTTTCCATAGCCGTCGAACCGGTATTTCATGCTCAGGCATGTTGACATCTTTCCAGAGTACGCTATAATCAAATCAACAAGCACAAATCGGACGCAATGACCGGGACAAGTACCCAAACGGAAAACCCGACAGGGAAGGGACGCCTTGGATTGAGAGCCTCCCGCGGGCACCGGTGGCGAAAACCCCCCGAGAGCGTAACCCAGAACAACCGCATCCTTCGAATGCGGTTAAGTAAGGCGCACGGACGACTCCGTTATCGGTCGTAACGAGATAGCCTGTTCAGGCAGGCTAATCTGGGTGGAACCGCGTGATTACACTCTCGCCCCAGGTGGGCGGGAGTGTTTTATTTTCCTGCAAAGCCGGGTATCCAACATCCACCGCACGCCCGGCAGCATTCAGGCTGACGTAAAGCACACACCACCCCGCTGATAACCGGCGCCTTGCCGCCGCACGAAAGAAATACGATAAAAGGAGAGAAAGATGGCGAAGATCAAAAATGAAAACTACGAAGGCTCTGAACTCTACCGCATTCGCCATTCTGCTGCCCATGTAATGGCGCAAGCAGTGATGGAAATGTTCCCCGGAGAAGCCGGACTGGCTATCGGCCCCCCGATTGCCGACGGGTTCTATTATGACTTCGACTTGCCCAGGGCTCTCACCCCCGAAGACCTGAAAGCAATCGAGAAACGCATGCGCCAGATCATCGCATCCCGCCAGGAATTTGTCAAAGAGGTCGTCAGCGCAGAAGAGGCAAAAAAGATTTTCAAAGACCAGCCATACAAACTCGAACTGATCGAAGGCCTTGAAAAAGGCGGGGTCGATGAAAACGGGGAGCCTCTGGACGAAAAGGTCGAAATCTCGATTTATCGCGACGGCGATTTCTTCGACCTGTGCCGTGGTCCCCATGTCGAGCACACCGGCAAAATCAACCCGTCAGCGCTCAAACTGCTGAGCATCGCCGGTGCATATTGGCGGGGAGACGAGAAACGCCCCATGCTCCAACGGATTTATGGCACCGCCTGGAAATCCGCTCAGGAACTGAAAGACTACCTCCACAAACTCGAAGAAGCCAAAAAACGCGATCATCGCCGCCTGGGAAAAGACCTCGACCTTTTCAGCACCAACCCCGAAGTTGGCAGCGGCTTGATTTTATGGCACCCCAACGGCGGTATCGTTCGTCACCTCGCTGAGGAATATTGCAAGAATGAGCACCTGAAAAACGGTTACGAGTTTGTTTATTCCCCCCATATCGGAAGAAGTAATTTATGGCGGACCAGCGGACACCTCACCTGGTACGAAGAAAACATGTATTCGCCCATCAAAATCGACGAAGACGAATATTTCATCAAACCGATGAATTGCCCGTTCCATATCATGATTTACAAAAGCAAAATTCGCAGCTACCGCGATTTGCCAATGCGCTACGCCGAATGGGGTACCGTTTACCGCTACGAGCGCAGCGGGGTGCTGCACGGGCTGATGCGCGTCCGCGGATTTACCCAGGATGACGCCCATTTGTTCTGCCGTGAAGATCAAATGCCCGACGAAATCGACCGCGTTCTCAACTTTTGCCTGCATATCCTGCAAGGCTTCGGGATGAACGAATTCCATGCCTATCTTTCCACCCGCGACCCCGATAAATCCGCAGGCGACCCCAAACGCTGGGTAGATGCCACCGAAGCCCTGCGCCAGGCACTCGACCGCGCCGGGCTGGCATACGACATCGACGAAGGCGGTGCGGCTTTCTATGGACCGAAAATCGACCTGAAAATGATCGATGCTCTGGGACGCGAATGGCAGCTTTCCACAATCCAGTTCGACTTCAACCTGCCGGAACGCTTCGATATGACCTACGTCGGAGAAGACGGCAAACAACACCGCCCCTACATGATTCACCGTGCCTTGCTTGGCTCGATGGAACGTTTCATGGGTGTTCTCATCGAACACTTTGCCGGCGCCTTCCCCGTCTGGCTTTCTCCCGTCCAGGCAGTTCTCATCCCGATTGCCGACCGGCACGTCGCCTACGCACAAGAAGTTGCCCAAAAGATGAAAGCAAGCGGTATCCGGGTCAAGGTCGACGACCGCAGTGACAGGATGAACGCGAAAATCCGCGATGCACAGCATCAAAAAATCCCTTACATGCTTGTGGTTGGTGATCGTGAAATGGAAAACGGGCAGGTTGCCCCCAGACTTCGTTCGGGCGAGAAACTGCCGGCAATGAACATCACCGACCTGCTCGAACGCATACAAAAGGAAATACGGGAACATTTGGGAGAAGAACAAACGGCAAAATAACATCCCGGTGAGAGCTGTTTCCCGTTCGACACGGTAGAAGTATTGATGGTAAAATACAAGACAGCCGTTGACGATTCAGGCGTGTTTATGGTATTATGCGCCGCGTCCTTTGAAGTATTTTGTTACCAAGCGAGAAGAGGAGAAAAATATAAGCGCGTTAGATTATCGAATCAATGAAAGAATCAGGGCACGTGAAGTCCGTCTAATCGGAGCCAAAAAGGAGAACTTGGGTATCGTCCCGATTGAGCAAGCCCGGCGGTTGGCAGAAGAAGCTGAGCTCGACTTGGTGGAAGTAGCGCCAAATGCAAAACCGCCTGTGTGCCGAATCATGGATGTCGGCAAGTTCCTTTACGAACGCCAAAAAAAGGAGCGAGAAGCGCGCAAAGCCCAGGTGAAGGTTGAAATCAAAGAAATCCGCCTTCGCCCCAAAACAACTGAACACCACCGTTCCTTCAAGGTGCGAGATGCCCGCCGCTGGCTCAACGAAGGGAAAAAAGTCAAAGTTCGCATTCGCTTTCGCGGACGCGAAATTAACTACCCTGAAATTGCGCTTGAAGACCTGAAAGAAATTGCCGAAGAGCTGAGCGACATTGCGGTTATCGAGCAAGTACCCTCCATTGAGGGAAGAACGATGTTGATGGTTCTGGCGCCAATCAAAGCTGTAAAGGGTAAATAATCCGCTTTTGGGTTGACAAAGCGCTGAACATAGTATATCCTCCGCTATCCGGCGAGGGCGACGTTAGTTGTCGCCCTCTCTATCGCGGAAAACCAAGAATAGGAGAATTAGACAGTGCCAAAAAAGCAAAAAAAAGGTAAGTACAAACTAAAAACCCATAAAGCGACCGCAAAGCGGTTCCGCTTGACGGGAAACGGGAAACTGGTGCGTACCAAAGGTGGAAAGAGCCACTTCCGCCGCCGCACCTCCAAACGCACAAAACGCTTGCTCAGCGAAATGGTCGAAGTCAAAGGCTCCGGCATGAAAAAGCGTATTCTTCGTTTGGCGCCCTATCTAAACAAATACAAAGCAAATCCGAATGCCCGCAGCGGCAAATCCGGATAAGCAAACCCAGTTGCGGCTGTTGGGTGTTTGCAACAGGCAGCGATACATTACTGCCGGCGCCCAGGGGTTCGCAGGAGAGTGACGAATGGCAAGAGTAAAAACAGGTTTTACCCGTCGTAGAAAACACAAGAAAATTCTCAAACTTACCAAAGGCCAATTCGGTGCACGCAGTCGGGCTATCCGGCGCGCCAACGAAGCCATGCTGAAAAGCCTTTGGTATGCTTACCGCGACCGCAGAAACCGCAAACGCGACTTGCGCCGTTTGTGGATTGCTCGTATCAATGCCGCGGCACGACGAAACGGCATCACCTATAGTCGATTGATCTTTGCTATGAAACAAGCCAACATCACCATCAATCGCAAGATCCTTGCTGATTTGGCCGTTCATGATCCTCAAGCTTTCGCTGCTGTTGCAGAAAAAGCCAAAGCAGGATAGTTTTTCCTAGTCATATTCTTGGCAGAGACCGGATGCTCAATCCGGTCTCTTTTTTTAGTCCTTGGCAACCCGAATCGAGACGTGCTAAAATGATTCCATGAAACCTGCAAAAGAGAACGAAATTCTGCGTGAAACAAATCTCGCCGGTGAGCATCTCTTTCAGCTCGTCCATGGCGACATTACCAAAGAAGCAGTCGATGCCATCGTCAATGCCGCCAACAAAACACTGCAACATGGCGGCGGTGTCGCCTTGGCTATTGCCCGCCGCGGCGGGCGTATCATTCAACAACAAAGCAACGCCTGGGTGAAAAAATACGGGCCCGTTACCCACAACCGTCCTGCTGTCACTGACAGCGGAACGCTGCCTTGCCAGTTCGTCCTTCACGCAGTCGGGCCTATTTGGGGAGAAGGTGACGAAAGCCAAAAACTGGCCGCTGCCATCACCGGCTGCCTGGAAACCGCATCCGAACTTGGGCTTCATTCCATCGCACTGCCCGCAATTTCCACAGGGGTTTACCATTTTCCGGTTGCTCGGGCGGCAGGGATCTTTTACCATGTCATCCCGGCATACTTTACCGGGCACCCCGATTCTCCCCTCACTCTTGTCAAACTGGTACTCTACGACAAACCGACTCTCGCCGTTTTCCTGAAACTCTGGAAACAAAACCTACCGCCCATCGATAATAAAGGGGGTGAAGCTTGATCATCCGTTCCATCCACAACCCCAAAGTTCAATTGATCCGCCGCTTGCAATCGAGCGCCCGTACCCGCCGCTCGGAAAAATCCTGCGTAATCGAAGGGATTCGGTTAGTAGAAGAAGCCGCACAATCCGCGTGGCTGCCCCGGTCGGTGTTCCACACCAATGCCATCAGTACACGCGGCATGGCCTTGGTAAACCGGTTGGCACAAACCGGCGTACCCGTGTTTCAAATCGACGAAACGATCATGCGCTCAATCAGTGATACCCAAACCCCGCAGGGAGTATTGGCAGTCGTTCCGTTCCCGCAAATGGATTTGCCGGTTTCCCCCGGGTTCATCCTGATACCGGATAACATCCGCGATCCCGGCAACCTGGGCACAATGCTCCGCACCGCTTTGGCAGCCGGCGTAGAGCTGGTCATCATCCCTTCCGGTTCCGTCGACCCGTTTTCGCCCAAAGTCATGCGTTCCGCGATGGGTGCCCATTTCCACCTTCCTTTGCGCCAAATGGCATGGAAAGAAATCGAACAAATAACCGCCGACACACAAACATTTCTTGCCGAAGCAAGCGGCGAAATCTCCTGTTTTCATGCAGCGCTCACCCGGCCGGTAACCCTGATTATCGGGGGTGAAGCCCATGGTGCGGGAGCAGAAGCACGCAAACACGCTGACAAGACAATCCACATCCCCATGGCTGGCAAAACGGAATCACTGAACGCAGCAATTGCAGCCGCCATTCTGATGTTCGAAGTCGTCCGCCAGAGAGAAGCCGCCAATGACTAACCCGTCTCTTCCCGTCAACCGCGTGCTGGTGGGAGATTGCATCCACCTTCTCGAAACCCTGCCCGAAAAATCTGCCGATGTGGTCTTCGCCGACCCGCCCTATAACCTCCAGCTCCACCAGGAATTATGGCGGCCGGATATGTCGAAGGTCAACGGTGTAGATGATGAATGGGACGCATTCAGGAATTTCAGCGAGTATGACACCTTTACCCGAAAATGGCTCGACGCATGCCGCCGGGTGCTAAAAGACAATGGCACTTTGTGGGTCATCGGTACTTACCATAACATTTTCCGCATCGGTACCGCCATGCAGGACCTCGGGTACTGGATTCTGAATGATGTCATCTGGATAAAAACCAACCCAATGCCCAATTTCCGCGGGGTCCGTTTTACCAACGCCCATGAAACACTCATTTGGGCAAGCAAATTCAATGGAGCAAGATACACCTTTCATCATCAGGCAATGAAAGCCTTCAACGATGAAAAACAAATGCGCAGCGACTGGTGGCTCCCCACTTGTGTCGGCAAAGAACGAATAAAAATCAACGGTATCAAAGTCCACAGCACCCAAAAGCCGGAAGCGCTGCTCTATCGCATCATTTTGTCTTCCAGCAATCCCGGCGACTTGATTCTCGACCCCTTCTTTGGCACCGGAACAAGCGGTGCTGTTGCCAAAAAACTGCATCGAAACTGGATTGGCATTGAACGCGAAGCTCAATACGCAGCCATCGCAGAAGAACGCATCCGTAAAATCACCCCCGAACCCTACGACAAATCCGCTTTCGACGTTCGCAGCCGCAAGCGCACGGTACCCCGCGTCCCCTTCGTCAGCCTTCTGGAACACGGTTATCTGGCACCCGGGCAAGTGTTATACTTTATGAAACGAAAAAATCTGACAGCCACGATCAAACCCGACGGCAAATTGCTTTTCGGAGATACCGAAGGCTCGATACACCAAATCGGCAAGCTGGCCGCAAGCAGCGGCACCTGCAACGGCTGGGAATGCTGGTATTTCGAAGACGATGACGGCGCACTCAAACCAATCGATACCTTGCGCCAGACATACCGCCAAGCCATGGAAAGCAAAGAGGCAAAGCAGCCTTCCGACCGAAACAAAACAACACAACAAGTTCAATGACAATGCAAAGGAATAACAAGTACAAATGAAAATCCGTTCTATCACTTGTTTCATCAACCCCGGATATCCAATCGATAAAGATGAAATCACCAAAGCAGGCGCCTTCATCAAAACCGCGCGGCAGCAATTTACCCGGGCTGGTTTCGAAGTGCAAACCGTCAGGCTGGCCACCCCGCCCTTCCCGACCCTGCTCCCGAACCTTTCCCGGAAAACGTGCCTTGATTTTGCGCAGGAACTGGAAACATTGACCGCAGAACAAGGCTTCGGATACGCAGCTATCGGCCCCGCCCTGCCATCCCATCCCGATAGTTACCGGGTCATTCCCGACATCCTGAAAGCCACGCAAAACGTGTTCGCATCCGCCATCATTGCTGACCGAAAAAGCGGCATCATCCTGCCGGCTATCCGGTCATGTGCCAAAATCATGCACGAAAACGCACTCATCGAACCGCACGGGTTCGGGAATCTATACTTTGCCGCACTGGCAAATGTACCGCCGGGAGCACCGTTTTTCCCTGCGGCTTATCACCAGGGCAAAACGATGGCATTTGCTCTGGCAATAGAAGGCGCCGATGTGGCTGTGGACGCCTTGCAAACCGCCGGCGGCCTTCAGGAAGCCTCGGATAAGTTGATTGCCGCCATCGAACGCCACACGGGGATTATGACAAAAACCGGTAATACACTCGAAAAATCCGGGCATGCAAAGTTTCTGGGTATTGATTTTTCTCTGGCGCCCTTTCCGGATGCCGGCACATCGCTGGGCACAGCCATGGAAGCCCTTGGGTTGCCGGCAGTCGGGCTGCACGGCTCATTAATGGCTTCCGCTTTCTTCACCGACGCCATTGGAAAAGCCCGTTTTCCAAAGACCGGCTTCAACGGCTTGATGCTCCCCCTGCTGGAAGATGCCGTTCTGGCGCAGCGTGCCAAAGAAGGCATACTGTCTGTCAAGGATCTGCTGATGTATTCGGCAGTTTGCGGCACGGGGCTTGATACCATCCCCATCCCCGGAGATACAACAACGGGACAAATCGAAGCGGTGCTGCTCGATCTCTCCGCACTTGCCCTGAGGCTCGACAAACCGCTGACTGCCCGTCTCATGCCCATTCCGGGCAAACACGCCGGGGAAGAAACAACATTCGATTTTCCTTTCTTTGCCAACAGCCGGGTACTCGACATCCAGGCAAAACCGCTGCGGGGTTTTCTGGCCTCCCAAGAAAACCTGCACATTGCCAGACGAAATTGATTCGCCGTTTCCCGACCGAAAGCCGAAAACCCGAACAATCGAAAAAAGAGGGCTGAACAAATCGTTCGCCCTCTTTTTTTTTCTGCTTGTTTATTCCCTTTATGAATTCGATGCGTTCAGATCGATATCCTTGATTTCATCAGGAACAGGGGGAGGTGTTGGGGTTGGCGGAACAGGATATTCCTCTGCCGGAGGTTCGACGACATTTTCGGCGCCTTCCACCGGCGGAGCAGGCATCGGCGCCTGAACAACGGGTGCCGCCACAACCTCTACTGCCGGGCCGCCTTCGAAACCCGTGAATGCCCTTTCCTGAGGCTGCTGCTGAACGAGAAACCAGATTTCGGAAAGAAAAATCAGTGCGAAAAAGAGTGTCGACACACGAACAATCCACACACTCCGCCGGCTGCTGATTTCCCTGGGAGCCCATAAATCTCGCTCGACAACCGGAGATGCTCCTTCACGTTCAGCTGCCACACGCCGCAGCCTGGATATAATCTGATCCTGGTCCATCCCGTTTCCCGGAATGTTTTGATTTTGATCATCCATGCTCCAAACTCCTAATCGATTTTGATGACAACATTTGCCGATGGCGGTATCTTGAATACGCCAGACCATTTCCACGAAACCCTGTGCCGCCCCGGAGTCGTGATATTACTGGCATACACAAGAACCTGATAAGACCCATCCGGCAAGTCGAAAGCCACAACGCCCGATTTATCTGTACTTTGGTATTGTCCGATATAATACCGGCTACGTCCGTCAGCTGATGTCACCCGAAAGACATACACGTGGGCACCTGAAACAGGATTGTTGTCAGCCAAAACAGTTACATGCAGAGAACCATCGCCCACATTGATTGTTACCGTGGACGTGTCCGGTACGGTAACCTTCCCCGACCAATAACGGGCACCCTTGTAATCCGCACGGAAGTTGTATTCCCCGTCTTTCAATTTCAACACGACATTTCCGTTCTTGTCCGTCCTGCCGGCAAACCCCAAATAATATTTGGCATCGCTGGAAAAAGCATAAACGACAAGATTAGGAAGCCCTTTCCCTTTTCCATCGACAACGCGAACGGTAACAAACGAAGGGCCAACCACGATCGTTACTGCGTTCGTCTTGGGCGATGAAATCCGCTTCGACCAATAATCCCGTCCCTGATAATCGGTCCGGAATTGATAAATACCGTCCGGCAAATCCAGGGTTACCACACCTTTGGCATCCGTACGCCCATACAATCCGGTGTACCCGCCATCTTTGTTGAAAGCATACACCGGCACGTTCTTAACCGGTGAACCGGCTGAGTCTCTCACTTTGACAGTAAACGGCGCTTCATCGACATGAATGGTTACCGATGTGGTATCCGGAGAAGTAATCGTCTCCGACCAGACCGGTTGCCCTTTGTAATCCGCCCTGAATTTATACGCGCCGTCTGCCAAAGCAAGCACCGCGTTCCCGTCGGCATCTGTTTTGCTGCTGGCTCCGCTGTATTGCCCGTTTTCCAAAAAGGCAAAAACAGGTACTTCAGCAAGGCCCGTTCCCAAAGAGTTGACAACACGCACCGTAACCGGCCGTTCACCCAGAGCAATTTCCACGTAAGATGTCGCCGGGACGGAAACAATTTCCGACCAGAACGATCTGCCCTGAAAATCGGCACGGAAAGCATAACTTCCGCTGCCAAGTTCCCCGAAAACCGTATCCCCCTGTTCGCCGGTTTTTTGCTGTTTGCCCAAACTGTTTCCCTGCCCATCGAAAAGCAGAACCGTCACGTCCTGAATTCCCTTCCCGTCTGCATCCACGGGTTTGACAGTGACAGAAAACGTCGTTTCCCCGCCACCGGAAGCAGCCGCCGTTGCAACCGGGGTCCCGCCCATCGGTTTGGCAATCCCGCCAATGGCTTTCTTGATACCGCCGCCTGTCAGAGCCAACCCTGCCACGACGACCAGCGCAACAAGTGATAACAGCAAAATATATTCAATCACGCCCTGCCCGCCATAACCGCTTGCTTTCTGCTTGTGCGGGAAGTTTTCATTCATTCCATAAATTCTGTTATGTACCATTTTTCGATTAATTCCTGTTGTGTTATTCCACCTTCTCATTTATCATCGCCTCTTGATCACACCTGTATAAACGGGTTGCAACAGGCAACCTTCCGTGCGTAATTACCTCCTGCGTTCACCCGCAAAGATCATTCCTAGTATACGAACAGGCGTCCATGCATGTCAACCTACAATATAGTTAGGCTGAAGCCACAATCAGGGAACCAAAAGTACAAACCCGTTCCGTTCGATACCTATCGACTTGCCAGAAACAGACCCGACGCCTGATACACCACCCGTTCGCGTCAAAGCAGCGGATACCCGCTGCTTTGCAAATTTGCTTATTCAATCTCATACCCCGTGCCCCCAACAACCATGAATTTAACCGGCTTGCACATCTTTCTGTTGCGGTTCATCCTGCCGATTTGGCTTTTCCTCAGCAACTTCCTTGCCGCCGCTATCAGGAAGATGTTTCTTGATATGGTAAGGAATTTCAACCGTGATGATGTTCGGTTCATTGCGCAGCCTGAAACGAAGGAAATTCGCCGTCTGGTTGTGCAGGAACTGTGCGGCCAGCGATTCGGTGACGAACTCCGGAATAACCACGGTAATCAGCTGATCCGGGAATTCCTCGCGTTTTACTTCCAGAATATAATCAATCAAAGGCTCCAGCACGTCGCGAAAATCATACTCGATGCAAACCAGTTTCGCTTTTCGTGTAATCTTCGGGAATCTGTTCCAGCGTGTTTTCAGGCGTTCTTTCATTTGCTCGCTGGTTGTAATGCTCACAGCACGAACATCATCCGAAAGCCTGGTGGCATACTGCAATGCCCGCAGGGTGCCTTTATGCACATCGCCCATCGGCAAAATCACCACATCGGCAATCTTGTTGATCTCGTCTTCCTTGCCAACAAGGTCTTTCGTGCTCAAAGCACGCGAAACAAGCTGGTAGTGCCGGTTGATAGCATAGAACATAACAATCAACAGCCCGATAATCCCCAGCGTTATCCAGGCACCTTCGTGAAATTTTGTGATGACAAGAATAAGGAAAACAATGAATGTAACCGTTGAGCCAACAGCATACAGCGCTCTCTTCCAGTGCCAGCCCTTTTCATAATGAATCACCGTTTCCAGAGTTTTCACTTTTTCGCCGGGCTTAATCCTGCCCACACGTGTCATCAGGTGGAACATCCCTGCCTGAGAAACGGTGAAGCTGATCATCACCCCGATTGCATACAAGGGCAGCATGGCGATTTCATTCGCCTGAAAAATAATCACCAAAATCGAGGAAAGGATGGCAAGCACGGTAATTCCGCCGCTGAATACAAGACGGTCGCCGCGGTTGATCATCCAGCGCGGCATGAAATTATCACGGGCAAGGAAATAACTCAAACGCGGAAAATCCTGAAAACCGGTATTCGCCGCCAAAATGAGAATCAACATCGTAAACATCTGCACCCAGTAATAAATAAAACCGCCGCCGGTAATCGTACGGGTCATCTGGGAAAGGATGCTATCTGCCTCGTTGGGAATCAGATGCAAGTGAGTAGACAGGAAACTAATGCCGGTAAACAGCGACATGGCAATCACAGCCATGACCACCAGTGTTTTCGCAGCATTGATAGATTCAGGCGGCTTGAAAGCCTGCACACCATCACTGATTGCCTCGATACCGGTCAGCGCAGTACAACCGGCAGCAAAGGCACGCAGCAAAATCCATGCATACCCTGCGCTCGTCAGCATACTCACTTGTTCCATCGGAATCTGGTTGACAGGCAGCGGTTGAAGTCCGAACACCCCGAACATCCGCAAGAAACCCATAACGACAACCAGCAGCACGCCGCCAATGAATGCATAAGTCGGGATGACAAACACCGTTCCGCTTTCACGAACACCGCGCAAATTCACCCAGGTCAAGAAGAGAATCGCCAACAACGCCATCCAGACACGGTCATCATTCAATGCCGGAAACGCGGATGTAATCGCCCGCACGCCGGCCGAGACGGATACCGCAACTGTAAGAATATAGTCTGTCAGCAATGCGCCGGCAGCCAGCAGCGAGGGAAGCGTTCCCAAATTATCCTTGGAAACAATATACGATCCGCCACCGTTGGGATAATGCAAAATCGTTTGGATATAACTGAAAACCACAATCAGAACCAGCAGCGTGATACCGATAGCAATTGGGAAAGTCAGGGATATCGCCCCGTACCCCAGCAGAATCAAAACGCTCATGATTGCCTCGGTGGCATAAGCGTTACTGCTGATCGGGTCAGAAGCAAAAATCGCCAGTGCGCGCACCTTGTCCAAACGCTCATGAATTTCCATGCTTGTCGGGAACGGTTCGCCGATTAATTTCCGTTTGATACTTTCAAAGCTCATAAAACACCATCTTTTCGATAACAGGAATAAAAGCACCCGATTCTATCACTTATTCGCATTTTTGTACCATCCACCTTCTGTTCTTTTCCGGAACTTACGCTTCCACAAATTTTCCGTAAGAAAGCCGGGATTCATCCGGCACGGAACCAAAGGCACCTGCAATACTATCTGCTGATAACACACGCTCATCAGGCAAAATAAAAAACACGCAAATGCGTGTTTTTTGATTACTGTGCCCCCAGGGAGATTCGAACTCCCGTCTTAGCCTTGAAAGGGCTACGTCCTGGTCCCCTAGACGATGGGGGCAAGCGGCAGGATTTTACCACTGCCCTATCAACAGGTCAAGAACCTATCTGCAACTAGGAAGAAGATACCGCAGGTTGATCATCGAAGTCGATTCCATACTGTGCGAAACCGGCTACACCATTTTGCGAACCCGCATCCATCAGAAAATCCAGCCATTGAATGGCTCTGGGGTCATACTCCCGCCTACCGCATAAATCGCAGACCCAGGCAGGAAAACCCGGCACGATAACCAGGTCGTCTCCCAGCCACATGAAATAGGGAATATATTCAAGATGCAGAACACCTGCCTGACATTCCGGACAACCGTAACGCTTGTCTCCGATCGATTCGCTCATAACAGTATCCTCATCCGGCAGCCTCCTTGACAATTCGCACTCCTGCACTGGCGCCGATTCTGTTCGCACCGGCTCCGATCATTGCCAAAGCATCTTCAAGCGTGCGCACGCCGCCGGCGGCTTTCACGCCCATTTCCGCACCGACGACACGCCGCATCAACGCCACATCTTCCACTGTTGCCCCGCCGGGGCCAAAGCCCGTGGATGTTTTTACGAAATCCGCACCGGCTTCCTTGCACATCAGGCATGCAATAATCTTTTCTTCCCGGGTCAGGAGCGCCATTTCCAAAATCACCTTGACAATCGCACGCCGGTTATGCGCAACACGCACCACCGCTTCGATGTCATTCAACACCTGCCCGTAAGCCTTCCCCTTCAACGCACCGATATTCATCACCATATCGATTTCTTCTGCACCGTCCGAAAGCGACACCAGCGTTTCCATCGCCTTGACGCTTGCAGGGACTGCGCCCAGCGGGAAACCGTTGACGACGCAGGTTTTCACCCCGCTTCCGCGTAACAAGCTGGCGGCTAGTGGAGCATACACCGGATTGACACAAACAGACGCAAAATGATATTCCCTGGCTTCATCCACCAGGTCCCGGATTTGAAAAGCGGTTGCTTCAGGTTTCAACAAGGTATGGTCGATCCAGCTGGCGATCTCCTTTCCAACAGGCAAAGGAGGAAGATCCGGCATTGCGGGCAATTCTTCCATGTAAGTATCGGCTAATTGCAGAATTTCAGAAATTTCCATGATGGACACTCCACACATTACGGATAAGGATACGCAGCACGGACTTTATGCGGCTTTTCATTGATTTTACCCCAATTGGCAGGCGGCCAGTAAATCAAAACCGCTTTGCCAATCACATTTTCCATCGGCACCATCCCCCAATTATGGGAATCCGAAGAATTATTCCGGTTGTCTCCCAAAACAAAAAGCTGGCTGTCGGAAACAGACCAGTTACCCTGATAGGAAGGCGGGTACGCCAAATACGGTTCGTCGAGCATTTCGCCATTGACATAAACCCTGCCGCGGGTGATTTTCACCTGGTCTCCGGGCAAACCGATGATCCGTTTGATATATTCCTGCGAAGGATTTCGCGGGTATCGAAAAACCACCACGTCACCAATCCGCGGTGAGCCGAGCTTGTAAGCAAGTTTGCTGACAATCACATATTCCCCGGTGCGCAAAGTCGGTTCCATACTTGAACCGTCGACGCGAATTCTGGCAGAAACCGCATTGATTCCCAAATACAAAACGGCTGCGAGGGCAAGTGTCTCCAGCAAATCCAGCAGAAAGCGAAAAAATCCGGGTTTCTTTTCTGTTTCTTCGGTTGTTTCCAATGCTTCTTCGTAAACGTCGTCGGTGCTATCTGTTTCAATATTCATACCAGTCCATTCATTCGGGAAAAAGAGCAGTTTATCCTTGCCCTTTCCATTTTAGTCTGCTTCCATCGCGTTACGGTGGATACCTGTATTCAGAGATTATAAATGCCTCACCTGCCTGCTGCAAGGGAAACGGAAATGAGAGTATGCTTAGTGACGCGGTTTCAGGATGATCCGAATAGGGGTTCCCAAAAACGGATGTGCTTCCCTGATTCGGTTTTCCAGAAAACGTTTGTAGGTAAAGTGGGCAAGTTTGGGATCATTGACATGCAGCAAAAACGTCGGTGGGTCGCTCCGCACTTGTGTACCGTAAAAAATCTTCAAATGTTTGCCATTCTTCGAAGGGGGCGGATGCTTGTCCAGCGCGTTTCGTATGATTTGGTTCAAAGTGGAAGTTGAGAGCCGCAGCAGCCTCTCTTCCTGAACATGCAGCGCGGTGGGGAGCACTTTATCGACACGCTGCCCCGTCTTTGCGGAAATGAACAAAATCGGCACATAATCCATAAAGTTCAATTCCTCGCGCACGTGCCGGGTAAAGAGCTGCATCGAAT
>CAYWFK010000038.1:0-27470 GCA_964457375.1 uncultured Anaerolineales bacterium | reverse complement strand
CGCACCGTTTCGCACGGCTGAATTCGACATCATGTACAACGAAGGGATTTCCAAATCCGGTGATGTCCTCGATCTGGCAACTTCCATGGAAATCATCACGAAACGCGGTTCGTATTATTCCTATGGAGACTTACGCCTTGGTCAGGGACGGGAAAATGCCAAAAAATTCCTGTCAGCAAACCAGGAAATATTTTCAGAAATAGAAAGCAAAATTCGGGAAGAATACTTTCCTCCCCCGAAAATGCCGTTGGAACATTGAAAACTTGTTAAAAACAGCAAGCAAGCTGAACCATCTTATTCGTTCGGTCAGGTTCCCTTGCATGCAATCACATGCCGCGTTTTCCGTTTTTCGGCACGTGGCTACAGCTTTATAATTTGGATCTCATTGAAAATTCTATTGGATTTAATTTCCGCCTATCATCGATTTATCGAAGTTAGCTTTCTGAAACAATATAAACAAACGTTATCAACAAGGGCGAGAAAGCAATATAGGTAACTTTATTATTAATCCATAGTTAATCGATTATTTAATCCAAATCCTGATTGGAAACAGGGGAACCATCACTATCAGCTGTGGCCTGTGTGCGTTGGTCATGGCTGTTTGTCTATTCCTGGCATTTACAGAATGGTGTTTGATAAAAAAAGATGGCACAAAAAATAACCGCTATCGAGCGACAAAAAAAGAATCCGAAACGAGTAAGCGTTTACCTGAACGACCAATTCGCATTCGGCTTGTCCGAAATCATTGCCGGCTGGCTTCACGTCGGGCAGGAATTGTCGGAAGCCGAAATTGCAGACCTTCAACGCAAGGATTCTGAAGAAGTCGCCTACCAAAAAACATTAAACTTTCTTAGCTATCGCGTCCGATCAGTCAAAGAGATACGCGACTACCTGAAAAAACACAAAACGCCACCGGAAATCACTGCAACGATCATCGAACGTCTTATCGATTTAAAACTCCTCGATGATCATACATTCGCAAAAACATGGGTCGAAAACCGTGAAGCCTTCCGCCCTCGCAGCAAGAGAGTGCTACGTATCGAACTTAGGCAAAAGGGAATCAACGAAGAAATCATCCGGCAGGTACTGGAACCAGTCAACGATCAGAAATCAGCCATTCGTCTGGCAAGCAAACAATCCCGTAAATACGCTGGGTTGGAATGGTTCGAGTTTCGCAAAAAACTAAGCGCCTTTCTCGCCCGAAAAGGGTTTGACTACGGGACCATTTCCCCGATTGTCAGCCAAACCTGGAACGAAATGACAATCAAAACGAATACAGACGAATGACACGCATCCTGAATCAATTCAGGAAACAGCGTTCAGAAGCGTGCCGGAACTATCAGGAAGATAAACAAGCGAAAAATACGAGGCTACTATGAGACCGGAAACAAAATTATTAATTACCTTCATCATTCTCTCCAGTTTGTTTGGGTTTGCAATCGGGTACTTTTTGAAGTACATCCAGATTAAGCAAAAGAGCAAAAACATCATTGCGGAAAAAGACCGCATTTTACTTGAAGCCAGGGAAAATGCCAAAGCAATCGAACTGCAAGCCAAAGACAAAGCTTTGGCCATCAGGCAAGAAGCTGATGAAGAAGTGAGCCGGCGCCGTGCCGAAATAGCACGCGAAGAAGACAGGCTCCAACGCCGCAGGGCACAACAGGATAAACGTACGGAACGACTCGAACGTCGTGAGCAATCCCTGAACAAACGGCAAAGCCTGCTCGACAAACGCACCAATGAAATTGATAAATTGTATCATCAGGAACTGGAAGAACTCCAGAAAATTTCCAAAATGAATATCGAGGAAGCCAAAGAAATTCTCTTCCAAAAAGTAGAAAAAGATACCAGAGACGATATGGCCCGCATCATCCGCAGAGTCGAAGCCGAAGCACAGGATGAAGGGGAAAAACGTGCACGCAAGATTATCGCCGATGCCATCCAGCGGGTTGCCTCGGAACATGTCGTCGAGGTAACCTCGTCCACCATTCCGCTGCCCACCGATGAGATGAAAGGACGTATCATCGGCAGAAACGGCAGGAACATTCAGGCATTCGAACAGGCAGCCGGCGTTGACGTCATTGTAGACGATACACCGGAAGCGGTAACAATTTCATCCTTCGATCCGGTGCGGCGTGAAATTGCCCGGCGGGCATTGAATCAGTTGATTCTCGATGGCAGAATCCACCCCGCTCATATCGAAAAAGTCGTCAATAAAGAGAAAAAGGAAGTGGAACGGGCAATCATCGAAGCGGGAGAACAGGCGGCTTTCGATGCCGGCGTTCCCGGTCTTCACCGGGAAATCATCAAAGTACTCGGAAGATTGAAATTCCGCACATCCTACGGCCAAAACCAGCTGGACCACGCCGTGGAAACCTCAAAACTGGCATCCGTGATTGCCGCAGAAATCGGTGCCGATGTCGAAATTGCCAAAACAGCCGCCCTGCTTCATGACCTTGGCAAAGCCATGGACCACAACGTCGAAGGTACCCACGCCCAGATTGGCGCTGAATTTGCCAAACGATACGGCGTGAACAAAAAAGTGGTCAATGCAATCGCCTCTCACCATCACGAAGTCGAACAGGAAAGTGTCGAAGCGGTGATTGTCGAAGCCGCCGATGCAATATCCGGCGCAAGGCCAGGCGCCCGGCGGGAAAGCCTTGAACAATACATCAAACGTGTACGTGCGCTGGAAGATTTGGCAAACACCTACAAAGGGGTAAAACAAAGCTACGCGTTGCAGGCTGGCAGAGAGATCAGGATTTTCGTCCGTCCGGAAGATGTCGATGATCTCGAAGCCATCCACCTCGCCAGGGATATTTCCAAACAAATCGAAGATACAATGCAGTATCCCGGGCAAATCCGCGTGACCGTCATTCGCGAGACGCGGGCAATCGATTACGCCAAATAGCCTCTATTTCCTTGTCTTTCAATAACAAGGATGATAAGAAACCTCCGGGAGAGAACCAACCCCGGAGGTTTCTTATTCTGCCAGGAACGGGTTTTCTCTACGTTCGGTTTCAACACGGGTCGGAGCACCATGGCCGGGAAATAAACGTGTGTTCCCAGGTAAATTCATAATCCGGGTTTTGATGCTTTCCATCAATGTCTCGTAACTTCCCCCCGGCAGGTCTGTCCGCCCAATGCCCCCCTGAAAGATCACATCACCGCAAAACAAGATACCCTCTTCGGCTTCGTAAAACAACACATGCCCGGGAGTATGACCGGGGGCATGGCGCACCTGAAAACGGTGCCTTCCCAGGGTAAGCTGCTGCCCATCTTCAAGCAGAAGCGCAGGCTCCGGAAGATTTCCTTTCAATTCAATACCAAAAAGAGAAGCTCCACCCTGCATTTTCCACAAGGGTAAATCCAGAGGATGCAGCGCAATCTCGACTTCCATGCCCATGTTCTCGGCAATCTCCCCCACCCCGCCGATATGATCGAAATGAGCGTGAGTAATCCAGATTTGAATAAGCTGAACCCCGTATGTTACTGCTTGTTCCAGCAAAAACAGTCCGTTCCATGCCGGGTCGACAAGCACAGCTTGTTTCGTTTCCGCATCAACAACCAGATAGGTATTCGTCATGACAGGGCCCAACGGGAATGTGTGAATTTTCAGCATACTGACACCTGTTTCATCCTTCCTGACTTGCTTGCGCTCATTTGAATTTGCCGTCAACCAAAAGTTTAGTCTATTGAATTTGTCCCGGCAAAAACATTTTCGGGATTTGGGTTTGTCCTATTTACAACAAAACAAAACGTGCTAGACTTATACCATAAACTGCAACGCTTGATTAAAAATAACAGCAAAAACAAACAACGGTCATCCTTTTTTTCAATACATCACAGACATATCACATGGAGGTAACTATGGCATTACATCCCCCCGAACCTTTCCGCATCAAGATGGTCGAACCAATCAAACTGCTTCCAAAAGCAAAGAGAGAAAAGGCAATTAAACGTGCCGGGTACAACATCTTTGGCTTGAATGCCGAAGAAATCTACATCGATTTACTCACCGATTCCGGCACCGGCGCGATGAGCCAGGATCAATGGGCAGCGATGATCAAAGGGGATGAGTCCTATTCAGGTGCCAGGTCGTATTACCGATTGGCAAAAACCATGGAAGAAATATTCGGGTTTCGTTATTTCGTACCGACGCATCAGGGTCGGGCGGCAGAAAACATCTTGTGCGCCATACTCATGAAACCGGGGAAATATGTTCCATCGAATATGCACTTCGACACAACCGAAGGGAATATCAGGGCACGCGGTGGCATTCCCGTCAACCTGGTCATCGAAGAAGCCTTCGATCCGAAATCCCATTTTCCATTCAAGGGGAATTTAGACACAAACAAATTGAAGGCATTCATCGAAAAGGTTGGAGCTGAAAACATCCCCTTCGGTATGATCACGATCACCAACAACGCCGGTGGCGGGCAGCCTGTTTCATTGGGGAACATCAAACAAGTTTCGGAAATCTACAAAAGCTACGGGATCCCCTTTTTCATCGATGCCTGCCGGTATGCAGAAAACACTTACTTCATCAAGCAGCGCGAGCCGGGATACCAGTCCAAAACACCGCTTGAAATCGCCCGTGAAATTTTTGCCCTCGCTGACGGCGCAACGATGAGCGCAAAAAAAGATGCCATCGTCAACATTGGCGGCTTTCTTGCTATGAATGACGAAGCCCTCTTCCAAAATGTAAAGAACGAACTCATCCTGCGGGAAGGCTTCCCCACATACGGCGGGCTTGCGGGACGCGATTTGGATGCAATGGCGGTGGGCCTCAAAGAAGGGCTGTACGAATCCTACCTTGCTTACCGTATCGGCCAGACAACCTACCTGGCAGATAAATTCATCGAAGCGGGCATCCCGATTGTCGAACCCGCCGGCGGTCACGCCGTTTACATCGACGCCGGCGCCTTGCTGCCTCACATCCCCCAGCCTGAATTTCCCGGTCAGTCTCTGGCTGTCGAATTGTACCGGGTTGGCGGAATCCGGGCAGTGGAATTAGGATCAGTCGCCTTTGCGTATCCTGATCCGGAAACCGGTAAAATGGTTTACCCGAAACTCGAACTTGTCCGTCTGGCCATTCCCAGAAGGGTTTATACACAAAGCCACCTCGACTATGTGGCCGACGTCATGGAAGAAATCAAAGCCGGAAAAGAAAATCTCAAAGGGTACCGCCTCACCTATGCCCCGAAACTTCTTCGGCACTTCACTGCAAAATTCGAACCTATTCCTTAATCATCTATCAGGAGTATTCAATGACGAAACAAAAGCGAATCACTGCGGAAGATCTCTACCGTCTGGAACTGGTATCGGATCTACAAATTTCCCCGAACGGGAAAAGCATCATCTATGCGCAGCAGCGTATCGACAAGAAAAGCGAAAAGAAGTTCAGCAATCTGTGGATCGTCTCTACCGAAAACGGCAAGCCGGTGCAATTCACTTTCGGAGACCAAGTCGACCGCTCCCCGCGCTGGTCACCGGACGGAAGCCAGATTGCTTTTCTCTCGAACCGCAAAGATGAAAAACAATTTCAAATTTATCTGATCCCTGCACAGGGCGGAGAAGCAAGACCTCTGACCGCTGTTCAGGGTGAATTCGGCTCATTCACCTGGGCACCAAACGGGAAACAATTCGTCAGCCAGTTCCGCAAGAGAGACCCGGAAGCTATCGAACGTGAAAAGGACGAACGCAAAAAGAAGCTCGGCATCGTCGAACGCCGCATCGACCGCGTTTTTTATAAGTTGGATGGTTACGGGTTTTTACCCAAGGAACGCTGGCATATTTGGACTTTCAATGTCAAAACAGGACGCGGCAAACAACTCACTGACGGCAATCTTCACGATGAAGTACATCCCTGTTTTTCCAGCGACGGGAAACAAATAGTCTATCTCTCCAACACATCCCCCAACCCCGATTTCGAACTGGATACAGTCGACCTGTATGTCATTCCGGTATCCGGTGGTAACCCCAGAAAAATCTCAACCACCCTGGGGCGCAAATTCTTCCCCGCCGTTTCTCCGGACAACCGCTGGATTGCCTACTTCGGGAAAGAAGGGAAAGGAGACTGGTGGAAAAACGTCAACTTGTGGATTGTTCCGCTCGACGGTTCACTCCCGGCCCGGAACATAACAAACAAGTTCGACTTCCATGTCGGGCAGGAAACAATCAACGATGTAAATATCGGCGGCGGAGCACTGGTGTCCCTCGCCTGGGCAAAATCATCTGACCGTGTTTTCTTTCAGGTTTCTCAACACGGAAACACATCGCTTAAATCCATCGACATAAACGGAAAAGAACTACAAGATGAAGTCGCAGGAGAAGGTGTTGTCGGTGTCTATTCCTTCGACCGCAATCAAAACACCCTGGCTTATTTCTGGGGAACGATGACCGATCCGGGTCAAATCTGTGTCAAGGACCAGGAAACAGGAAATATCCATCAATGCACAGCCCTGAACAAACGGTTGTTCCAAAACCTCGATCTGGGGACAATCGAAGAAGTCTGGTTCAAGGGACCTGATGACAATGACCTTCAGGGATGGATCATCAAGCCGCCAGACTTCAAACCGCAGAAAAAGTACCCCTCCATCCTCGAAATCCATGGGGGACCGCTGGCTCAATACGGAAATTATTTCATGCACGAATTCTTCTACCTTGCAGCCCAAGGGTATGTCGTGTATTTTTGCAACCCGCGCGGCGGCAGAGGTTACGGAGAAAAACACGCCAAAGCAATTTGGGGCGGTTGGGGTATCAAAGACTATGCGGATCTATCCGTTTGGACAGACCTTATTGCATCAAAAAGTTACATTGATCCTCAACGCATGGGCGTTACCGGCGGAAGTTATGGCGGATATATGACGCTATGGATCATCGGGCATACTCAGCGTTTCAACGCAGCTGTTGCCCAACGAGTAGTGAGCAACCTGGTTAGCATGTGGGGGTCGAGCGATATGAACTGGGTCTTCCAGCAAGTGATAAACAATCAACCCCCATGGGAAGATCTCGATACCATTTGGAATCATTCTCCGATGAAGTACATCGGGAATGCCAAAACCCCAACCATGCTGATTCATAGTGAGCAGGATCATCGCTGCCCAATCGAACAAGGCGAACAAGCATTCGTTGCCCTGAAATATCTGGGGGTCGATGCGGAAATGATACGCTTCCCGGGTGAACCGCACGGGCTCTCCCGCAACGGCCGTACCGACCGAAGAATATCAAGGCTGAACCATATCCTGCGCTGGTTCCGGAAATACATTCAGTAATCAATCAAACAAGAAACCAAATCAGTAAAAATCCCCGTTGGCAATACACCACGGGGATTTTTTCGTCAACATCGGTGTCGGATTGTTACGTTTCCAATCAAACAGGCCGAAGATACTTTCACGTTTCCATAACCAGCAAAGAGTCCTGCATTCCTGAAATCCCCCTGCGGGAAGGAAACATACGCATCCGTTTTCCACGCCATGATGAAAACAAACGCCGGATACTCTGAAACCCGTCGAAGACAAACTACGTATTAATCATAGTACAATTGCAGAAATAATCAATCAAAGGAAAAGGAGACGACAAATGGCCGACGTAATTGACCACAAAATCATAGGTGATGATTTGCAACTGGTTGAAATCGAACTGGATCCCGGAGAAGCTGTCCGTGCTGAAGCCGGAACGATGATGTACATGGAAGACGGTATAGAAATGCAAACCGGTACCGGTGGCGGACTCTTTCAAGGCTTCAAGCGCATGGTCACAGGGGAAAGCTTTTTCATCACAACATTCCTGAACAAAGGCTCCGGGAAAAAACACGTCGCATTTGCCGCTCCGTATCCGGGCAAAGTCATTCCGCTGGATTTGTCTGCACACGGGGGTAGTTTCATCGTGCAGAAGGACGGTTTCTTGTGTGCTGCACAAGGGATTGAAATCAATGTTACCTTTACGAAAAAGATTGGCGCGGGCATTTTCGGCGGTGAAGGTTTCATACTCCAGCGCCTTGATGGCGATGGTATGGCTTTCGTGCACGCCGGAGGCACTATCATCCAAAAAGAACTTGCCGCAGGCGAATCTCTCCGGGTAGATACAGGCTGCCTGGTTGCTTTTGCCCCGTCAGTAAGTTATGACATCAAATTCATTGGCGGTTTCAAGAACGCACTATTTGGGGGAGAAGGATTATTCCTCGCTCACCTCACCGGACCCGGTCTTGTATTTCTTCAAAGCCTGCCGTTCTCACGGCTGGCAGATAGAATCGTTGCAGCCTCCAAATTCCAGCATGTCGGGGAATCAAAGGGGTTATCCGGCTTCGGCGGCGATATTCTGGGGAACATCATCAGCGGTTCGTAAAACCGTTCTTTGCAAACAACAAGCGGGGTGTTCACGTGAACACCCCGCATACGGTTTAATCAAGTTTGCATCCTGGATCAATCGCATTTCTTCTTGGCTTTTTGCCAATATTCTTCCATTTCATCCAAACTCAACTCCTGGATACTCCTGTCATCCTCTCTGGCAAATGCCTCGACAAGGGTAAACCGCTCGCGGAATCGCGCATTCGCTTCTCGCAATACACTTTCAGCATCGATTTTATACCAGCGTGCCAGATTGACAATTGAAAAAAGTAAATCCCCGATTTCCCAGGCTTTTTCATCCCTGGTCTTTGCTTCCCTGATTTCGTCAACTTCTTCACACACTTTATCGATTACCCCGCCAATATCCTTCCAGTCGAAACCTACACGGGCAGCCCGTTTTTGATAAGTCTCGGCTTGTGCCAAAGCCGACAAAGCAACAGGAACCCCGCCCAGAAGACCTTTCCCCTCTTCGCCGTGCTTCTTGCGTTCGATTGCTTTTAATTTCTCCCAATTTCGGATAACACCATCCGCATCATCAAGGTCCAGCTCACCAAACACATGCGGATGCCTGCTGACAATCTTTTCATGAATGCCACTAATCACATCTGCAAGAGAAAATTCACCGTCTTCATTCGCAATCTGTGCATGGAGAACAATTTGGAGCAGCAAATCACCAAACTCCTCACACATCGCCGCCTCATCCCCTGCATCGATTGCTGTAAGCACCTCATACGTTTCTTCCAGCAGATTAGGCCGCAGAGAGCGGTGCGTCTGTTCTTTATCCCAGGGGCAGCCATCCGGGGCACGCAAACGCGCAATGATCTCCTGAAACGCCTCCATCGAACCTTTCTTCTCCAACGGTGGCAGATAAAGAGAAGTCAGATTGCCAATATGGGAACTGCGATCAATTTCATACAAGGGGATTTGCTCGACAAGCATCCCGGCAGTACCGGCACCATGAACCAGTTTCACCGGATGCTCATCCGGGAAAACACTCATCAGGGATAATTTCACCTGAGAAGCAATGACTTTCGAATAAATCTGCCCGACAACCACCTGAACATCCACAGGGAACGGAGGAACGAGTCTTTCACTCAGTTCCAGCGCATCCATGACAAACAAGCGCGGAAAAGGATCAATTTCCAAAGCAGTAAACGTCGGTTCCAGAAAACTGACGCCATCGACCACCTTGACCGCAATGCCTTTTTCCTTTGCCAGCTTCATTATTTGCGGGGTTGTCGCCTCGGCCACATACGGATGCCCCGGCACGGCATAGAGCACTTGTTTGTTTTCATCTGCTGCTTGCAAAATATGCGCGATGATTTGACGATAAACTTCCCGGAAGTCATCATGCGCTTCGTACAGGGAATCAAAACTAATGATTTCCAGGCCGGTCGGGAAAGCCTGAACCGTCGGATGAGTCGCCGTTCGCAAATAGATTTTGTCAGCCTGTGAAATGAACTCCCAGGCTTCCAGCGTCAATGCCTGCGGATTTCCCGGGCCCAGCCCAAGAATGACAATTTGGCTTGTTTCTGTATCGCTCATATCATCATGAATCCTGATTGTTTCATAAAATTACAAATTGATAAGATGCTCTAAAAAAAACGCGGAGGGAATGGGTAGTACCCCACAATTCCTCCGCGTAACAATATCAGCCTGATACGACCGATAGAGAAACTAACGTTTTGTATAAGTTGGTGCCTTGCGGGCGCGTTTGAGACCCGGTTTCTTGCGCTCTTTGACGCGCGGATCACGTGTAAGCAAACCCGCTTTTCTCAGCATAGACCGCAAATCAGGATCCATTTTCAACAACGCTCTGGCAACGCCTAATTTGACAGCATCTGTCTGACCGGTAACGCCGCCGCCAACGACTTTTACGGATACATCGTAAGTATCCATACTTTGCCCGACAGCGTCAAACGGCGAAACAACCGCTTGTTTGTCACCCATACGGGTAAAAAAGGCATCCAGCGGTTTATTATTGACGGTAAATTGACCCGATCCTGTCACAATGCGGACACGAGCTGTGCTTTCTTTTCTGCGTCCCACACCTTCGTAATATTCTGCCATCTTTACTCCTTGCCTGCTTATCATCACTACAACAAAATAGCCTGCAGCATCTCACTCACTGCAAGTTTCATCCTTATCGTTAGATGTTCGGATACACCTGCTCAACCGGCTGCGGTGCTTGTGCATCATGCGGATGGTTAGGACCGGCATAAACCTTCAAACATTTCAGCAGTTTTCTGCCCATACGGTTATGCGGCAACATGCCCCAAACTGCGCTCCGTATCACCCGTTCAGGATGCTTTTTCAATTGATCGCGCAGATTGATTTCTTTCAATCCGCCGGGAAAGCGTGAATGCCGGTAATACATCTTGTCATCCATCTTGTTCCCGGTAACGGTAATTCGTTCTGCGTTGACAACCACAACGAAATCACCCATTTCGACACCGGGTGTGAATTCCGGCTTGTGCTTTCCAAGCAGGATTGTCGCAATCCTGGTTGCCAAACGACCAAGGTTTTGATCATTTGCATCTACCAGAATCCAGGCCCTTTTGATTTCTTCTTTTTTCGGATAATACGTATTCTGCACGTTCTACCTCGCTAATATTTCTGATGAAACTACCGCATAAATCGGCATCCATCGTGTCTAGTTCTTCTTTTCGCCATCCATTTTTCTTGCATATAGCACTTCTTCAAGCGTCAACCCGCAAGCTGGTGCCAGTCCTTGTGCCGGTTTGTCATCAGGGTGCTCCAGATAATACTTATATTGCTCCGGAGTCAGCCTGCCTTGCCCGACCATCACCTGAGTAAACACCAGATGACGTACCATATGATACAGAAATGCATTAGCAACGATCTCGAATGAAAGCCTGTTGCCTGCACGCTGCCATTCGGCACGAAAAACTTCCCGAACTGTCGTGCCTTTTTCCGATACGGGTCTGCCGAAAGCGCCAAAATCCCGCATTCCTACCAAAAGTTTCGCCGTGTAATCGACCAGAGTCATATCGAGGTCAGTCGTTATTCTCCAGGCAAACCGTTCCGCCAAAGGGTTCCTGACCGGGTCCAGCAAAAGCCTGTATCGATATCTTCTTGCTACGGCGTCGAACCTCGGGTGAAACGATTCCCCTACTGGCGTAATCATCCGTACCGCAAGGTCCTCAGGTAACAGAGAATTCAAAGCCCGCAGCAGATTTTCCTCCGGGTGCTTCCAGTCGAGGTCAAAAGCGGCAACCTGTCCGGAAGCATGGACACCGGCATCCGTTCTGCCGGCAAGGCGAACCGTTGTACCAGACCAGCCAATTTTACGCAGAGCCTGCTCTAAAACGCCCTGAACAGTGCGAAGATTACGCTGCTTTTGAGACCCGTAAAACTGCGTTCCGTCGTATGAAAGGATGACTTTGTAAAGTACCATCATTTGCGGCTGGCGCCGCACCAAAAAACTATTCTTCCACGAGTTCCAACAAGACCATTTCGGCTGAATCGCCAAAGCGTGGTCCAAGTTTGATCACCCGCGTATAACCGCCATTACGGTTCTCGAACCGGGGAGCAATATCATCAAAGAGCTTCTTGACGATTTCCTTGTTTCCCAATCGGGCTACAGCCAAACGCTGCGCATGAACTGCATCGGCGCCTTCCGCTGCATTCCCTTTTTTCGCCAGGGTTATCAATTTTTCCGCCTGACCGCGGATTGCGTCTGCCTTTGCTCTTGTGGTTCTAATCCGCTCATGCTCAAACAATTGTCTGATAAGGGTTTTTCGCAAGGCGACGCGTTGGTCTTTGCTTCGGCTCAATTTCTTTCCTGCTATTCTATGACGCATCGCAATCACTCCACTTCGAATTCTTCATTATCATCATCTTCCAGATAACCTTTTTCCTGCATCTTCTGCCTCAATTCACGAAGACTTTTCTCGCCAAAGTTGCGAATTGACATAACAGCGTCATCGCCTTTCTCCAGCAATTCCAGCACCTCACCTACCGTTGTAATTCCGGTACGTTTCAGTGAATTGAAAACACGAACTGAAAGGTCAAGGTTTTCAATCGGGGTTTCGATCATCTCGCTGGTCAACCGGCTGGCTTCTTCTTCTTCGACAGCGATTGCTGTCAGCGATTCTTCACTTACACCGGCAAGATGACGCAAATGGTCAATCAGGATTTTGGCACTAATACTCAGCGTTTCTTCCGGAGCAATCGTACCGTCCGTCCAAATTTCCATCACTAATCGGTCATAATTTGTACTCTGCCCAACTCTCGCAGAACCCACGTCCCAGTTCACGCGCAAAACAGGGCTGAAAATCGCATCCACCGGAAGCTCGCCAATCGGTAGATTGCCGCTCCGCTCATCCGCAGGAGAAAAACCATGCCCGCGCTCGATACTCATTTCGATTTCAAGGGGTGTTTCCCTGCCGTCGACGGTGAACAGATACAAATCAGGGTTAACAATCTCCACTTCAGGAGGTGCGATGATATCCGCTGCTGTTACCACCCCGGAACCACTAACTTCGAGGTGCATTCTGGCGGTATCCACATCATAAAGTTTCATCCGCAGCTGCTTCAATTGCAGCATCAAACGAATGACATCTTCCTGAACGCCTTCGATCTCACTAAACTCGTGCATCACGTCTGAGATACGCACAGAGGTAACCGCCGTGCCCTCCAGAGAAGACAAGAGGACGCGTCGCATCGCGTTTCCCAAAGTGATACCGTAACCGCGTTCCAGCGGACTGATCACAAATTTTCCGTAATTCCGAGATTCTGCCTCTCGTTCGATTTTTGGCGTTACCATATTACTCAAACCTAACACGGTTCACCCTTTCCACTAGTTCCTGTGTTTCCAACCTTACGATCATCAAATCAACAGGTTATCGCCGTGAATAATACTCAACGATCAGTTGTTCGTTAAGATTTCCTTCGATTTCGATTCGTTCAGGCAACCGGACAAGTGACCCGGAGAGGTTCTTGTTATCTCTCGTCAGCCAATCGGGAACACTTTTATCATCGATGATCGTGCGTAAATTTTTGAAATACGCTCGGTTTCGAGACCCTTCGCGGACGGAAATTTGATCACCGGGAGAAAGCAGCATGGAAGGCACATCGGTTCGGCGTCCATTGACATCAAAGTGTCCATGGGTAACCAGAAGCCTTGCCTGCGATCGACTTTCGGCCAGTCCAAGACGGTAGATCAAATTATCCAGACGGGTTTCCAGAATTTGAAGCAGGTTCAAACCTGTCAATCCTCTTCGCTGAAGTGCCACTTCATAGTAGCGTCTGAATTGTCTTTCCATCACACCGTAAACGCGGCGTGCTTTTTGTTTGGCACGTAACTGTCTTGCATAATCGGATTCGCGACGTCGGCGGTACTGTGCACTTCGTCCATGTTCACCGGGCGGATAGCTGCGGCGGTCGAAAGCGCATTTGGATGTGAAACAGCGTTCACCTTTCAGAAACAGTTTTTCGCCTTCACGTCGGCACAATTTACATACAGGCCCACGATATTTTCCCATATTTCTTCCTCTTAACCTTTCGTCATCATTGATTTATACACGTCGTTTCTTTGGTGGCCGGCAGCCATTATGCGGAACAGGGGTAACATCACTAATCGATGTGACTCTCAACCCCAACGATTGCACGGCACGAATTGCTGCTTCACGTCCCGGGCCAGGGCCTTTGACGAAAATATCCGCTTCCTGCAATCCCATTCCCATTGCTTTCTTAACCGCTTCTTCGGTTGCCAGTCTGGCTGCAAATGGTGTACTCTTACGAGAACCTTTGAACCCAACAGATCCGGCGCTTTCCCAACACACGGTGTTACCTTGTTTATCGGTAATCGTTATAATGGTGTTGTTGAATGTTGCATAGATATGCACTTGCCCGGAAGACAAGGTGCGTTTGGTTTTTCTTGCGCCGCTTTTTCGACGCGATGATCGTGCTTTTTGAGCCATATTCCCTCGCACAAAGTGTTATATCAATTCCTGGTTCCGTTCCTGCCTGATATTTCGTCTGGTGTTTCAACCGGGCAGCCATTGGGATGAGGAAGGATTCCCTTCCGGTTTCAACACATTACGAAAACTGCATACAACAGATGATAATAAGAACAAATAATCAAAGAAATTATTTCTTCTTGGCGCCTCTGCGGCGTCCGCGTCCAGCAACCGTTTTCTTGGGGCCTTTGCGCGTTCGCGCATTGGTCTTCGTTCGCTGTCCGCGCACCGGCAAATTGCGGCGATGGCGCAGTCCTCGATAACTACCGATTTCAATCAGACGCTTGATATGCATCTGAACTTCACGGCGGAGGTCACCTTCGATTTTGTAATGCTGTGAGATGAATTCACGCAGTTTCGAGACCTGATCAGTCGTCAGGTCTTTCACACGGATATCCGGATCGATACCCGTTGCGGAAAGGATCTCCAGTGAATGCGGGCGTCCAATACCGTAAATATATGTCAAACCAATTTCGATGCGTTTGTTGCGCGGTAAATCTACACCTTCGATACGTGCCATAATCCTCTATCCCTGTCGTTGTTTATGCTTTGGATTCTCGCAAATAACGTAAACTCTGCCTTTTCGTCTTACGATTTTACACTTGGAACAACGTTTTTTTACTGATGTTGATACCTTCATATTTCACACTCCAATAACATTGACCGCCTGTTACAGCCAAAGCGTTGATTATACTCATCCTTATCCATTTCGTCCAGTCCCTACTCATCGAGTTTGGTCAAAATAATTGGCCCGTCCTCGGTGATTGCTACGGAATGTTCGAAATGCGATGTCAATGAACCGTCAGCGGAGACCACTGTCCAGCGGTCAGCCAACACTCGTGTTTTGAATGTTCCGGCAAGGATCATCGGCTCGATAGCCAGGGTCATCCCTGCCCGCAGAACCATTCCATGACCGGGTTTACCATAATTCGGCACCTGCGGGGATTCGTGCATCTTGCGCCCCACCCCATGCCCGGTATATTCACGCGGCACCTGATAACCGAATTTTTCCACATAGGTTTGTATCGCCGAAGAAATATCGCCGATACGATTGCCGGGAACCATTTTCTCGAAGCCCTTGAAAAATGCTTCACGTGCCACATTGACCAATTGCCTGGCTTTCGGAGATGCTTTTCCGATCCACATGGAAAAAGCCGAATCCGCAACAAAGCCTTTATAGGTCGTCCCGCAGTCAACCGAAATAATATCGCCTTCTTTCAGCTTCCGCTCACCGGGTATTCCATGAACCAACTCTTCGTTGATACTCACGGTAAGGGTAGCGGGGTATGGATAAGGTCCCGGGTATCCCTTGAAAGTCGGAATACCGCCATGCTCCCTGATCACCTTTTCAGCAACCCGATCCAGCTCAGCGGTGGTTATTCCCGGCACAGCCATTTTGCGTACTGTATCCAGGACAAGCGCATTGATGTAACCCGCTTCCCGCATGATCCGAATCTCTTCAGGTGTCTTCAATACAACAGATCGATCCCAATTCATCACATACGCGCCTTTATGGCTTCGAGCAACTGATTGCTCACACTCTGAATATCCTGTGCACCGTCAACTTCTGCCAGGACATTTTCCCGTCGATAGTATTCTATCAAGGGTTGTGTTTGCTCAGTATAAACACGGATTCTGTGTTCTACCGTCTCCGGTTTATCGTCATCACGCTGAATCAGATTTGCACCATCGAAATCACAGATTCCGTTTTGCTTGGGTGCATTAAACGTTTGATGGTAAACATAGCCGCACACCGGGCAAGTCCATCTGCCGGTCAATCTTTCGATCAACACGTCTTTCGGCACCCGGATGTATGGCACGATGTTAATCCGTTCGTGCTTTTTGGCAAGGATTCTCTTCAAAGAATTCGCCTGAGCAACCGTTCTGGGAAACCCGTCCAGCAAGGCTCCTTTACTGCAATCATCCCATTTCAAACGATCCTCGACCATTGCAATCGTGATATCGTCCGGAACGAGTTCACCGCGATTCATGTAATCCTGAGCCTTCTTGCCCAATGCTGTTTTGTTCTTAAGGTTCTCCCGAAATATATCGCCGGATGAAATATGGGGTAACCCTAACTCACCGGAGATAATTTTCGCCTGGGTGCCTTTACCGGCACCCGGGGGGCCAAGCAATACGATGTAAAACGCCATAATCGCCTTCGTTTCAAGCTAATCAACCGGCCAGCTAGCGTACAAGCAGCGAGTCATCATATCCGTGCAGTTTCAATTCCGCATCGATAGTAAAGAAGATATCGCGCACGACACCCACAACGATCAGCAAACCAGCGGATGAAATCAAAAGCGTACTGGTGTTACCGCCAAGCGGCAGAATCAAGCTCACAAAATAAGGCAAAATTGCCACAACACCAAGGAAAAACGCACCTGGAAATGTAATTCGCCTGAGCACTTTTGTGAGGTATTTCTGCGTTGGTGCGCCGCGGCTTACACCGGGAATTTGAGCGCCGGATTTCTTGAGGTTCTCGCCATAATTTTGCTGGGCGAACAAGACATCGGTATAGAAAAACGTAAATCCGACAACCATCAGAAAGTAGAACAAATAGTACCAAAAACCAGTACCATTGAACATCGTCTGGATGGTCATTGCAATATTAGCAATGAAAGCAACAGATGATTTCGTAAAGAAACTGGCAATAATCGCCGGAAAAGCCAGCAAAGATTGCGCAAAAATCAGCGGGATCATTCCGGCCATATTGACACGCAAAGGTAATGTGCCTTTGACAGGCATCGACATACGGTTGCCCACTCGCCGACCCGGATACATCACCGGGACGTTACGCTGCCCCTGCTGAACGAAAACAATTGCGAAAATGATCAAAACGGTCAGGATGATCATGAAGAAAAGAATAAACCAGCGGTTTTGCTGATCGCTCATCAATCTGGCGAAGTTGGTCGGAATCCTTGCAACGATACCTGCAAAGATCAAAAGCGACAAACCCTGATTCCGAATACCATATTCAGAAATCAATTCGCCGAGCCAGATAGCAAACATCGTCCCGGCTGTCATACTGATGATCAATGCAAGCGATGGCAAGAGGCTGGAACCGCTGAACCCAAAGTCTTTGATAATTGCGCTTTGGGCAAGCCCGCCGAAGATTCTAATCTGGCCAATCGCCTGAAGTGCCGCCATCGGGATGGAGAGAATGTATGTCCATTTTTCCATCCATTTTTGCCCTTCCCGCGGATCATCTTCCATTCTTTTTTGCAATGCCGGAACCACAGGGACGAGCAATTGCAGGATAATCTGGGCTGTAATGTACGGATAAACACCCATAGCCAGGATCGAGAAGTTCGATACGGTACCACCGGAAAGCATATCCAGAATGCCTACCAGCGCACCGGCCGCACCTTGCCCTGACATTAATTGTGCCAATGCCTGCCGGTCAACACCCGGAACAGGGACATGGGCAACAAATCTGTACAGCACCAGCAAGCCGATTGTAATCAGCAATTTCCGGCGTACATCGCGTGCCGTCCATAAATAACGCCAAGCAGACCTCTTCATTTAATGCTCCTTACCATCCTATGATTCGATGATCTCCACGCTTCCCCCAGCCGCTTCGATCTTTGAGCGTGCGCCATTGGTGATGCGATGAACGCGAACCTTCAACGCCTTTTTGACTTCACCGCGGCCTAAAATCACCACAGGTTTACGAGCATCCCGCAACAGACGTGCCTTTTCCAAAGTTTCCGGAGAAACAATACTGTTGGCTCTGAACTTGGATAATTGATCGAGGTTGACTTCGTTATATTCAACCCGGTTGATCGGTGTAAACCCTCTTTTGAACGGTAAGCGTCGGAAGAAAGGCAAGTTACCACCCTGATGATACAAGGGTGTCCCGCCGCCAGCGCGTGCGCCCTGACCTTTGGTTCCCCGCCCGGCAGTTTTTCCCTGCCCGGCACCGAAACCGCGGCCAACGCGTTTACGTCGCTTTTTCGAGCCTTCGTTTGGTTTCAAATCGTGTAGTTTCATTGGTTCTTCCTACTCTTCAACCCTGACAAGATGAATGACCTTGGCAACCATGCCTCGCAGCACCGGCGTATCCAAATGTTCCACAGTCTGGTTCATGCGGCGCAACCCTAATGCTCTCACAGTTGCTTTTTGACGTTTGCAATAACCAATCGGGCTTTTCACCAAGGTTACTTTGATTGTTTTTTCTGTCTTTTTCTTAGCCATGTTTCTTTCCACGCTCCCAGAACGGAATCAATTCCTTCTGGTCCTTTCCTCGGCGAGCAGCTTCTTCCCGCGGGGCTTTCAATTGATCCAGCGCTGTCATCGTTGCTGTAACGATATTCAGGGCATTACTGCTGCCTAAAGATTTGGTCAAGATATCTGAAATGCCTGCTGCTTCCAAAACTGCACGCACGCCACCGGCTGCAATCACGCCCGTACCAGGAGAAGCCGGTTTCAGTAACACTTTCGCACCACTGACTTTGCCGATCACCTCGTGCGGTATGGTCGAACCAAACAAATTGACATGATGCATATTCCGCTTCGCTTTTTCGGTCGCCTTCCGCATTGCTTCCGGTACCGAATTCGCTTTTCCAATACCAAAGCCAACACTGCCGCCGTTGTCGCCAACGACCATTGTCACCCGGAAAGAAAACCGCCGGCCGCCCTTGACAACTTTCGCGACGCGATTGATTTCAATGACGCGCTCGTCCAGTTCTCTCTCAAATCCCGTTTCTTGATAGTTTGCCATATCCTTCTCCTACTCAGGTGTTAGAATTCCAGACCGCCTTTGCGTGCGCCTTCTGCCAGCGCTTTCACCCGGCCAATATACCGGTACCCGCCACGGTCGAAGACAACACTACCGATTCCCAGCGATTTTGCTCTTTCAGCAACCGTTTCGCCAACCAGAAATGCTTGTTCTTCCTTTTTCAGACCTTTCATCTTCGCTCGCAATTCTTTGTCGATCGAAGATGCGGCAGCCAGCGTTTTCCCTGCTTGGTCGTCAATCACCTGAGCATAGATTTCATTGAGACTGCGAAAAACATTCAAACGGGGACGTTCGGATGTACCTGCGATGTGTTTCCGCACTCTTTTGTGCCGAATAATGCGAGCAGCAGAACGAGTTTTCTTTTTAGCCATATGCTACACCACCTTACCTGCTTTACCAGCCTTACGGCGGATTCTTTCGTCAATATACTTGATCCCTTTGCCTTTATAAGGCTCCGGGGGACGTACCTTTCGGATGTTCGCCGCGATTTGCCCAACCAGGGCTTTATCATATCCCTGAATTTTGATCTGACGTATTTTCATATCGACTGTAAACGAAATACCTTCAGGGGGATCAATTTCAACCGGATGTGAATAACCCACGTTCAAAATCAGTTTCTTTCCCTTCACTTCAGCACGATACCCGACACCATTAATCTCCAACACTTTTTCGAAGCCTTTGCTTACACCAAGAACCATATTGTTGATTAATGCTCTGGTCATACCATGCAAAGCACGATGCTCTCGAGCATCCGAGGGACGCTGGACGTTCAGTACTCCATCTTTGAGCGTTATCTTCATCGCCGCAGGAAAAGTATGTTCCAGCTCGCCCTTTGGGCCTTTTACATGCACATGGGAGCCTTTGATTTTTATTTCAACACCCTGTGGCACTTCTACTGGCATTCGTCCAATTCGTGACACAGTCTTACCTCCTGTCATATGAAGCGTTGAGCAACGTAATGTACTTGTTCTTCAACCCGGAACTCACCGCTTCGTTAATCATTCTTACCAAACTTTACAAATGACCTCGCCACCCAAGCCAAGCTTTTTGGCGCGTTGACCAGTCATTACACCTTTCGGGGTCGAGACAATCGCAATACCAAGCCCTGACAATACCCAGGGGATGTTCCGCTTCCCTGTATAAACTCTTCTCCCCGGTCGGCTGACACGTTCGAGCCCGGTCAAAACCGGCTGTCTTTGCCGCCGTTCGCCGACATATTTGAACCGAAGTCTCAAATTCTTGTGCCCCGGTTTCTCACCATCGACAACTTCATACCCGGAAATAAAACCTTCTTCTTTCAATATCTTTGCGATCGCAACCTTCATCTTCGAACTTGGCATGGCGGTCATCGTATGACCGGTCATTACCGAATTACGGATGCGAGTCAACATATCAGCAATAGGATCACTAACACTCATTCGTCAACCTCCACGCTTACCAGGAAGACTTTGCCACACCAGGGATTTCTCCCTTTAGCGCAAGTTCTCGAAAACAAATCCGACACAGACCAAACCGGCGCATGTATCCGCGAGGTCGCCCACAGCGTTTACAGCGATTGCGTACTCTGATCTTGTATTTTCGTCGAGACTCTCTAATCGGCATGCACTTTTTGGACATGGATTAACCTTCCTTCCTGAATGGCATTCCCAGTAAGGCTAACAATTGTCTGCCTTCCTCATCTGTATTTGCCGTTGTCACAATGCTTACTTCCATACCACGCACTTTATCAATTTTGTCGTATTCGATTTCCGGAAAAACCAACTGTTCGCGAAGCCCGAGGGTATAATTTCCGCGTCCATCGAAGGAATTAGGAGAAATACCGCGGAAGTCTCTCACTCTCGGAAGGGCAACGTTCATCAATCGGTCGAGAAAAGACCACATGCGTTCACCTCTCAGGGTCACTTTCACACCGATTCGCCTGCCTTCACGCAGCTTGAAATTGGCAATGCTTTTGCGTGCAATCGTTACAACAGGACGTTGCCCGGTCACTTTCTCCAGATCGCCAACAGCTGCATCTAACGCTTTGGCATTATCCAGTGCCTCACCAACGCCGATATTCACAACGACTTTTTCGATACGCGGCACCTGCATGATGCTGGTATATTTGAAAGCGTCCATCAGTGCTGGAATTGCTTTTTTTTGATAACGCTCTTTTACCAAATTACTCATCGTCTCACTCTCGTTTTATCTAGTCGATTTCTGCGCCGCATTTCTTGCAAATCCGGCGAGCCTCATCGGCCTCGCGGTGAATACCAACTCGGGTTAGTTCATCACATTTCGGGCACACCAGCATCACGTTCGAAATATCGATGGATGCTTCAAACTCGATGATTCCCGGATTCATGGTTCGCCCTTGTGTCTGTACCTGACTTTGGTGCTTTTTTCGAAGATTGATACCCTGGATAGTAACACGACCTTTTCGGGGTAGCACCTTGATTACCTCACCGCGTTTCCCTTTATCTTCGAAGCGACCATTGATCACTTCGACAATATCACCTTTTCTGATCTTTACCTTCACGATTATCGCTCCTATTTCTCTTGTGCTCGTCACAGAGCTTCAGGTGCCAAAGAGACGATCTTCATGTAGCCTTTTTCCCGCAATTCACGGGCAACTGGCCCAAAGATACGGGTTCCTTTCGGATTTCGGCTGTCTCCATCGAGAATTACAGCTGCGTTGTCATCGAAGCGAATGTAAGAACCATCCTCACGGCGCCACTCTTTCGAAGTTCTGACAACAACAGCACGAACGATCTCGCTCTTTTTGACCGCACCATGCGGGGTTGCCGCTTTTACGGTCGCCACCACAACATCGCCAACGGATGCACTCTTCCTTTTCGAGCCGCCCATGATATGGATCACCAGAATTTCCCGGGCTCCTGTATTATCGGCGACTTTCAACCTTGATTCTTGTTGAATCATTCTGTCACCTCCGCATCGGCCTGCACAACTTCGCTTCCGCCTTCAGCACGTTCCAGAATTTCTTCGACAACCCAGCGCTTGTGACGTGAAATCGGTTGGCTTTCCACAATTTTCACCTGGTCACCAATTTTGCATCCAAGCACATCGTGTGCCTTATACCGCTTGTTTGCTGCAATGACTTTTTTGTATAAATGATGCCGATAAGTTCGAGTGACCTGGACAACGACAGTTTTTTCCATCTTGTCGCTCACCACTACTCCGGTTAGTCGTCGTCGATTATTCATGCTTCACCTTCCGTTACTTCCGCTTCGTAATCCCGTTCGTGCAGGACCGTCAGCAAGCGGGCAATCAAATGCCGGGTTTCAGGAATCTGTGCAGTATTGACCAGTTCCCCGGTCGCCTGCTGGAATCTCAGATTCATCAATTCATGGCGTGCTTCTTCCAGCTGGCTGATGATTTCCTCTGTCGACAAGGATCGGATTTCGCTTGCGTTCATGATTCTTCTCCTGTCACTTCGCGGCTGACGATTTTGGTCTTTACGGAAAGTTTGTAGGAGGCTAAGCGGAGTGCTTCTTTGGCTATTTCGTCAGAAATACCACCGCCGACCTCGAACATAATTCTTCCGGGTTTGACCACTGCAGCCCAAAATTCCACGCTCCCTTTACCTTTACCCATCCGGCTTTCAGCAGCCCGTTTCGTAATCGGTTTATCCGGGAAAACGCGAAACCATACTTTACCGCGACGCCGCATAGCACGTACCATTGCACGGCGGGCAGCTTCCAGCTGGCGAGCAGAGACCCATCCCGGTTCCAATGACATCAAGCCATAGTCTCCGAAATTGATTTCCACGCCGCGGTTCGCTTTGCCCTTCATGCGGCCACGCATTTGTTTCCTGTATTTGACACGCTTTGGCATCAACATCGTTGAAAACCTCTCTTCTTTTCAAACCAATCGGTAAATCAATACCTTTCGGCTCTTATTTGCTAACGTAAACACCCTCAGGGGTCTCGGTTTCTTTTTGCAATTCTGGCAAAACTTCACCTTTATAAATCCAGACTTTCACCCCAATCCGGCCATAGGTGGTCAATGCCTCAGACAACGCATAATCAATATCTGCCCGCAAAGTCTGCCGCGGAACCCGGCCTTCGCGCATATGAATTGTTCGCGCCATTTCAGCACCACTCAACCGGCCGGCAACCTGAATTCTGATTCCTTCTGCGCCCGCCCGCATTGTCTGCTGAATTGCACGTTTCATTGCTCTCGAAAAGCTAATCCTGCGTTCCAGCTGCCCGGCTACGTTTTGAGCAACCAAATAGGCATCCAAATCCGGTGATTTGATTTCCTTGATTTCAAGATCGACCTTTTTCCCAATCAGAGCTTCAAGGTGTTTTCGCAGCAATTTGACATTTTCGCCTTTTTTCCCAATCAGGACGCCAGGTTTGGCGGTCTGTACGATGATCTTGGCTTTGCCGGGAAACCGTTCGATTTCCACTCTGGAAACGGCTGCCCGCGGGGTTTCCTCGGTGATCATCTTTCGAATTGTCAAATCCTGATGTAGCTGTTTGACATAATTCTCTTTTGTTGCAAACCAACGACCCTTCCAGGTCTTGTTTATTTTTAGTCTAAAACCAATTGGATGTACTTTGCGACCCATACTCACTCCCGGTATGTTTCCGGCTTTTCTAGTTTACCTAACGATTACGCTTCCCGTTCCCGAAGGATCACGGTAATGTGGGACGAACGACGAAGCCACGGTTTGAACCGTCCTCTGGCACCAAAACGACGCCATCGTCTGGTTGGTCCCTCGTCGGCATAGATTTTGTGAATGTACAAATCATCCCGGCTGACACCGAAATTTTCTTCTGCGTTTGCCATTGCCGACGCAATCACCTTCGAAACGGGTTTGGCAGCCTGATTGGTAACGAATTTCAGCGTATCCAATGCTTCCAACACGCTTTTTCCTCGCACCATATTGACGACCAAACGAACCTTTTGAGGAGAAATGCGGATATGGCGGGCATGTGCTCGAATATCATGTGCCATGCTTTATACCCTCCCCTTCTTTTCGACGATATGCCCGCGAAAGGTTCGGGTAGTTGCGAATTCTCCCAACCGATGACCAACCATCGTCTCGGTAATATAGATCGGCACATGTCGTCTCCCGTCATGAACGGCGATTGTATGCCCCACCATCTGGGGGAAAATCACACTGGCACGGCTCCAGGTACGGATGACCTGTTTCGCCCCTTTTTCGTTCATGGCTTCGATCTTTTTTAGTAACTTCGGGCTTACATAAGGCCCTTTTTTCAGTGATCGTGACATATTTCTATCTCCAGTTGCTGTTTACAAACCAGCAAATTCCTGCTTCCACTACCGGCGCCTCTTTCCTCGCGGTCTGATGATGTATTTGCTTGTCCGCTTGTTCCGGCGAGTCTTTGCACCCAAAGTCGGCTTGCCCCACGGGCTCTTGGGTCCCGGCATACCGACTGGCGAGCGGCCTTCACCGCCACCATGAGGATGGTCCCTCGGGCTCATTGCGGTACCGCGTACTGTCGGGCGAATGCCCATATGACGTTTTCTTCCTGCTTTGCCCAGTTTGATATTCTGATGATCAAGATTGCCTACCTGGCCAATCGTTGCGTAGCAGGTTTGTCGCACCAGTCTGACTTCACCCGATGGCAAACGTGCATGAGCATAATCACTCTCTTTGGCAAGCAACTGAGCTGCGGCTCCGGCAGAGCGGACCAGCTGACCGCCGCGGCCTTCTTTCAGCTCAATGTTGTGGATCATCGTACCTACCGGGATATTGCTGATGGGCAATGCGTTTCCGGGGCGTATTTCGGCACTTTTGCCGGCCACAATCGTATCGCCAACTTGCAACCCTACCGGCGCAAGTATGTATCGTTTTTCACCATCAACATAATGAAGCAATGCCAGTCTGGCGGTTCGGTTCGGGTCATATTCAATCGCAGCTATCCGCGCAGGAATATCATGCTTGTTCCGCTTGAAATCCACAATCCGGATTTGCCGTCGGTTTCCGCCGCCATGATGGCGGACAGTAATCCTGCCATAAGAGTTCCGGCCGCCGCGTTTTCTCTTTTCGACAATCAGCGAGCGTTCCGGCTTCTTTTTTGTAATTTCTTCGAACGTGTATCCTGTCCGCCCGCGCATACCGGGGGTTACAGGTTTATATGTCTTTACAGCCATTAGCGCACTCCTTCGAAAGCTTCAATCGAATCGTCAGGATGCAAGGTCACAATTGCCTTTTTGTAAGCGCTTTTCCGGATCAACAATCGGCGATTTTGAGCCCGTCTGTTCTTCTTGGCGGGTACGTTGATGATATTCACCCGCAGCACTCTCACGTCGAAAATCGTCTCCAACGCATCTTTGACCATACTCTTGGTTGCATCCGGAGCAACTTCAAATGCAAATTGGTGAAGTTTCCCAAATTGGTGGCTAGACTTCTCCGTTAATATCGGACGGCGTAATACATCATAAATCGTAGTCATAGCAACCTCACACTCAACCCAATATACTCTGAATCACTTCCAACGAATTCAAAGGAAGGATGATTTTGTCATAACCCAACAAGTCCCGTACATTCAGGTAATTCGCCAACACAATCTTTGCGTCCGGGATGTTTCTCGTTGATCTTTCCACAGGTTCATATTCATCGCTCTTTTCCGGCAGAAGAATCAACGCACTGGCGTCACCGACGAGTTTATTCAAGGCTTCAGCCATGATGCGGGTCTTTGCCTCCGGAAGAGCCAACTTGTCCAGAATGATTACTTCTTCCGCACCTGCTTTTGCCGAAAGTGCAGACCGCAAAGCAGCCCTTCTCATTTTCAGCGGCATCTTCTTGCTGTGCGAACGCGGGCGCGGTGTATGAACCTTACCGCCGCCAACCCAAACTGGTGACCTTGTCGTCCCCTGGCGTGCCCTGCCGGTGCCTTTTTGCCGCCACGGCTTTCTTCCGCCGCCGGAAACTTCCCCTCGCGACTTGGTACTATGAGTACCCAAACGGGCATTCGCCATCTGACGTACATAAGCTTGATGCATCAAGTCTATATTTATGGAAGCCTCGAAGATTTCAGCAGGCAACTCGACGGTGTCCACTTTCTTCCCTTCCATATTTACTACGTTTACTTCCATGACTTTTTCGCTCCAACCACTATTGTTTGCGTACTTCTTTGATTACCAAAATGCCGCCTTTCGGTCCGGGAACTGCCCCTCTGACAGCAATCAAATTCCGCTCGCTATCCACAAGAATAACCTTCAGATTCTGGACTGTCTTGCGTTTGTTGCCCATATGTCCTGGCATTTTCTTCCCGGGGAAAACCCGTGAAGTACCTGATGTTGCACCAATGGAACCGGGAGAACGCTGGCGGTCGGATTGCCCGTGTGTTTTCGGCCCGCCATGAAAACCATGACGCTTCATCACACCGGCAAAACCTCGTCCTTTTGTTTTTCCGATTACATCCACATGATCACCCACCGAAAACACTTCGTCGACAGTGATTTTCTTCCCTTCTTCGATTCCGTCCATATTCTTCGTCCGGAACTCACGCAAGTACCTGAGCGGTGGAAGATCATTCTTTTTCAAATGTCCCAACTGCCCGCCATTCAAACGCTTGGGTTTCGTTTCATGAAAACCAAGCTGCACGGCGGAATATCCGTCCACATGATCTGAACGGATTTGGGTAACGTAACAAGGCCCAGCTTCGATAATGGTAACTGGAATTGCTGCACCTTCGTCATCGAAAATCTGGGTCATGCCGATTTTCTTGCCTATCAGCCCTTTCAACATCTCGTTTGTCTCCTATCTCTTTCGATTTTCATTCACGGGACTGCCAGCTGGGCTTCGCTGCATCATCCCTCGGTAACGCAGTCAGTTACCGCACTGCAAAACATGAAAATTGTCGGTTTGCAGATACAACAACTCTTACGCTACCCAAATTGTAACCAACTTCTCCGCCGGCTGTTTACTTTCTTGCCGGTATTCAGAGCGAATTGGTCAAAACGCAATCACTAAAACAATTCCTATATCTTGATTTCAATGTCGACACCGGCAGGTAAATTCAGCCGCATCAGCATATCGATGGTTTTCGAATCGGGATCAAGAACATCGATTAATCTGTTGTGAGTCCTGATTTCGAAATGCTCATGAGAATCTTTGTCGATGAAGGTAGACCGCCGAACGGTAAACCGCTCGATTTTCGTTGGTAACGGCACCGGTCCAATCACTCGTGCACCTGTTCGTTCTGCTGTTTCGACAATACGCTTCGCCGATTGATCCAATACCCGGTGGTCGTATGCTTTTAGTCGAATGCGTATTTTTTGCTTTGCCATAATCCGCCTACTCAATAATCTTCGTAATGACGCCCGCACCGACGGTGAGACCACCTTCACGGATCGCGAACTTTGAACCCTGTTCCAATGCAACCGGGACGATCAGTTTGACTTCCAGGTTGACAT
>CAYWFK010000037.1:0-28376 GCA_964457375.1 uncultured Anaerolineales bacterium | reverse complement strand
CGGGTTTTCTGCCCACAGTGCAGGGATTTCTTCAAAAAGCCAGTCTGCACTGCCGGAACAAACCCGTTTCAGCCTACTTGCATCCGGAAACAACTTGACGTTAAAAAAAATCCCATCTATACTTAGAATTAATCGTTCATACTTCATCGCTTTCCTTCACCGAAGACATAGAGGGTGTCAATTTGAAAACATTTTCCACCGGCAATCTTTGGCATATCATCACCGGAATCAAACCCGCTTCTTTCTTTAAGCGCATTTCCATCAGCGCAAGCATTCTGGTCATTTATGCATTCATGTTCAACCTGCTCTATCACACATCCATTCACTCCTCTGTCATCGCTTTCGCTCTCATTCCAATCTTTTTCATCAGTAACATGTTCGGGATCCTCGGCGGTGCCATCGTCGGGCTGTTGATCATTCCAATCAACTGGTTGTTACTCAGTTTAGCTCAAAGCAGCAGTTTGCCCGGCGCAATCACTTTCGATTACAGCAACTTCTGGATTTCACATGGCTTTTTTCTCGTTGTCGGTCTGCTTTTCGGCTATCTGCACGATATCCACAAGCAGCTGCACAAAGAATTGGATGAAAGACGCAAGGCAGAAGAGGAACTGGAATATATGGCTACTCACGACCCGCTCACCGGTATTCCCAACCGGACGATGTTTTATCAGTGCGCAGAAAATGCAATTTCACGGGCGCTCAGACGCGGAGAAGGTTTAGCCGTTCTTTTCATCGATCTCGACAATTTCAAACAAATCAACGATCAATTCGGCCATGCTTTTGGGGATAAAGTGCTTGTGGAAGTCGGAAAACGCATCCTCGCAACTTTGCGCGATAGTGACTGCGTCGCCCGAATCGGCGGCGATGAATTCTCCGTTGCCCTCGAATCCGTTTGGGAACAGGAAACCATCAGTTATATTTGCCAGCGTCTCATCAAGAGCATCTCTTCACCAATCATCATCGACGGGAAAGAAGTGAACCTGAAAGGGAGTATTGGAATCAGCCAATATCCGCACAATGGTGACAACATCGAACAACTGCTGCATCAAGCTGATACCGCCATGTATTCATTAAAAAACAACAAGCAGAGCAATTTTTCATTTTACAACCGCAAACTGGCTAACGAATCTGAGCGGCCGAAAAATCACTCGCGACCATGAGCTTCGTTTTTCTGTAATATCAGCACTGTGGGTAACACAAGCGGCATCATTTGGAACCGTATCAGCGGCGCATCGAACGCCAATCATACTTAATGATTAAACAGGGACAGACTGCCCGGGGCAGCCAAACGAATCTCCCCACCGGTACTTGGTTTGGTGAACGGGATTGTTCCGAAAAAAAAAGAGATACAATCGCAAGATAGAGGTTTTATTCATTGGAAAAAACGAGGTTCGCCGCTAGTTCCATTCTGGGCAGTTCCTCCCAAACAATTGGAAAAAAGCCATGAATTTCTTGCTGGTGTCCAACCGCACTGATAAAATCCTTTCACAGTTCAAAGTATTTGCGGCCAATTGTGGAAGTGAATTCGATGTTGCCGGTTCACCGGAAGAAACCGATGAAACACTCACCCATAAGCCCTATACAGCCCTGTTCCTCGATACCATCCACCTCCCCAAAAAGAACATCATCGATATCATTCGGCAAACCCGAGCGGCAAACCCCGATATCCCCATCATTTTGATTACAGGGAACGAAGAAACACAACCAGTCTGGCAGGAAGAGAAATGCAAGATTTGCATCACCATTCCTCTCGACGAGCTGGAAACGCCCATCCCCGTCCGCACCTTGCACAGCATCTTTCACCGCAGCAAAGCAGTAACCCAATTGCGTCTGTTGGAAGAACGTTTCCGCAATGTCGCAGAGACCATTCAAGACGGGCTGGTAATCATTGAAGACAATGAAATCAAGTTTCTCAATCAGCGCATGCAGGAACTAACCGGTTACAGCACCGCAGAATTGCAAAACAAACCGCTTTCGAACCTGGTCGTCCAGGAAGATACCACGAAAATGACACACTTCCTCGACGCCTACCACAGCGGTTCACAGCCCAAAGATGCCTCCATCAAATGCTGGATAAAACGCAAAGACGGAAAGAAACGTTACATCCACTGGCGCTATTCCGAACCCAAAGGAAAAGCGGGGCATCTGAGTTACACGGTTACCCTGACGGACATCACGGAACAATTCGAAAAACAAGCGGCACTGAAACAAAGCGAAGCAAATTACCGGGCGATTGTCGAAACCCAAAACGAGCTTATCGAACGCGCCCTGCCGGACGGTACGATTACCTTCGCCAACGATGCTTTGTGCCGGTACTTCGGCAAATCCTGCGATGAAATTGTCGGCACGAACATCCTTCACACCATTCTGGAAGAAGACCGGGAAAAAGCAGCGAACATCCTCAAACGCATCACTGCGGATAACCCCGTCGTGATTGTAGATGTGCGTGTAAACAACGCAGCCGGCGAAACCCGCTGGGTAGAGTGGACCGAGACCGGCATTTTCGGCAGCCACAACCGGCTGGTCGAGATCCAAGGTATCGGCAAAGACATCACCAGGCGCAAGGAAGTCGAAGACGCACTCGCTCAATCAGAAGCCTTCAACAGAAATCTCGTCGACCACGCGCCTCTGGGCATTTTATATATCGATACCAATCAGTTCATCACTTACGCCAACCCTGCTTTCAAACGCATCGCCGGAGCGCAAGAAACGGGTCTGCAGCTTGAAGGGAAAAGGCTTTCCACATTATCCTTCGTACAAAACATCGACCTGAAGAAATATCTCAGGGAACTGGTGGCAAACAATTCAATCGAAAGTGATTTCGTCCACTTAAAATCTCTTACGGGCAAAGAGCTGGACTTACGCGTCTATGCTTCTCCCTTCTTTAACACCAAGAACAAACTCGACGGGGCAATCGTCATGGTAGTCGATATCAGCGAACAGACCCGCTCCCAAAAAGCCATCGAAAGGCAGCTTGTCGAGTTGAAGGTGCTGCATGCCATCGCCCAGGCCAGTGTGGATGCATCTTCGGAAGACAAGTTAATCGAGCGTGCTACCCAAATCATGGTGGAATCCTTCTACCCGGACAATTTCGGGTTCCTGATTTTCGACAAAACGAAGCAAAAACTAATTCCTCACCCCACCTATCGCGGCGTTCCCAAAAGTGCCTTCTCTTTCGAAGGTTCTCTCGGCGAGGGAATATCCGGCAAAGCTGCCCAAACCCGCCAACCGGTACGCATCGATGATGTCCGTAAAAGCAAGGCATACCTGAAAATCAGCAAGAAAACCCGCTCCGAACTGGCGGTTCCCCTGTTGATTGGCAGCGAACTGATTGGCGTAATCAACGCCGAAAGCAATCAATTCGGGTTTTTCAAAGAAGAAGACGTGCGTTTGATGACTACCCTGGCAGGCACTCTGGCTTCCGCAATCAACCGGCTGCGGGCAGAAGAAGCGGAACGGGAGCAGCGCACACTTGCCGAAGCATTACGCGATACAGCCATCATCCTCAATAGCACACTGGATATCGACGAAATCATCTCGAAAATTCTCGTTTTGATGGAACAGGTCGTTTCCATCGAATGCGCCTCCATTTTCCAGGTGAAGGGAAACGAAGCTGTTGTTGTTGCCCAACGCGGTTTCGACCGTTACGATCTGGAAGACTGGGCAAAAAACGTTCATTTCCCGATTGAAGAGGGAACGATCATTGGTGATACTGTCATCCATGGCAAACCAATCATTGTCCCACACACCCACGAAGACCCGCGCTGGGTCGATTTCAACAAGCTCAACTGGATGAACTCCAATATCTTCATCCCAATCAAAAACGATCAACGTGTCATCGGAGTCCTGAGCCTCGATTCAAGCGAACCGGAACATTTCGATGAAAGAACGGCGGAAAATCTTCAGGCTTTCGCCGACCAGGTCGCCATTGCCATCAACAATGCCGAACTCTACCAGCGTGCTTTGCAAAACACCGAACGACAAATCGCCCTGCATCAGGTCAGCCAGGCCGTCATTGCTGCCAGCGCAGACCCGGAATCTGTGTATCTCTCTGTTCACCAGGCGATCAAGAAAATGATGACTTGCGAAGCCTTTGGCATCGCCCTGCTCGAAGACAATGACGAAACCGTTCATCTGGTCTACGGGTTTGACCATGGGAAACGCTCCCCGGACTCGAAAACCCCGCGAAAAAACAGCCTGCTCAGTCACATCATCGATATCGGAAAATCCATGCGGATCGATGATTTGCAGCACTTCGAAAGCAAAACACCGGTTTTTCATCACGATGAAAAAGATCCCATCCGCTCTCTGATCATCGCCCCGCTGATACTCAACCAAAAAGTCATCGGCACTATCTCATCCCAGAGTTACCACACGCACGCATTCACGGATGACGATTTGCAATTGCTCGAAATCCTGGCATCCTACACCACTGTTGCACTGGAAAAAGCCAAGCTCTATCAGGAAGTATTGCAAGATGCCCAGCGCAGGAATGCGGTCTATCAGGTGAGCCAGGAAATCGTTGCAGCCAGCGCAAACCCGGAAAAAATCTATAAAGCCATCCACGAAGCCACCGCCAAACTGATGCTCTCCGAAGTGTTCATCATTTCCCTGCTCGATCCGGTAAACAACTCTGTCAAAGCCGTATATATTTACGATTCCGGAAAGATGTATCCGCCCAGAACAACCAATACAGGAAAAAGCATCAGCGAAAAGGTCATCGCAAGCGGGAAAACGCTGATGTCGGACAGAATCAACACAACTCTGGGCGTGCGTTTTGGAAAAACCGATCCGGTCAAATCCGTGCTGGCAGTACCGCTGAAAATGGTCAATGGCAAAGTCATCGGGATGATCAGCACACAAAGTTATCAGGCAAATGTTTACGGAGAAGAAGAAAAAAGCCTGCTGGAAATGCTTGCCACCATTGTGGCAATCTCATTGGAAAATGCCCGCTTATTGAAAGAAGTACAGCGCCACGCCGAAAACCTCACCGCCCAAAACGAAATTACCCAGGATGTGCTTCAGGGAGAAAACCTCGACAGCACCCTGGAAATTTTGGCAGAAAGAATCACCAAACTCCTCAACGCAGATGGCTGTAACATCACCTTATGGAACGAAGAAGAACAACTCCCCGTGCCCGCAGCAGCGTACGGAAAACAGGCAGACGCATTTCTCAAACTCACCTATCTGCCGGATGAACCGACGATGACGAAATCGGTAATCAAAGCCAAACGCGCTTTGTTCGCCGAAGATATCGATTCGTCGCCGTATATCAGCCGGCGCATTTCGCATGTGCTCAATATCCGTTCCCTGCTGGGCTTGCCATTGATTGCAGGGAACCAAACCCTGGGAGCCGCGCTTGTACTTTACAGGAACCCCCGCAAATTCACGCCCGAAGAAATCAGCAGCGGAGAAAATGCCGCTTCCCAGGTATCTTTGGCATTGGCGAAACTGCGTTTGCTGGATGACGTGCGCAAACGGGCAAACGAGTTCGAAGTGCTTCATCAGGTCGCCACAGAAGTCAGCATCGAACAAGACCTGGATATCATGCTCCAAAAAATCGTCGAACGGGTGCTCTCAACGCTGAACATCCCCTATGGAGGCATCTACCTGTTCAACAAAGAAACCAACGAACTCGAAATGAAAGTCAATCAGGGGATGAAAATATCTTCCAACATCCGGCTGAAAATCGGGGAAGGCATGGCCGGGAAAGTGGCACAAACCCGCCAACCGCTCATCGTCCGAAATTATCAGGCATGGAAAGGACGCTCAGCACGCTTCGAAGGGATACCGTTCACCTCCGTGCTCGAAGTCCCGATGATTTATCAGGGAGAATTAATCGGGGTACTGGTCGTCAACGAGATTGCCCCCAAAACCCGGAATTTCAGCGATAACGACGTGCGCCTGCTTTCCCTGTTTGCATCACAGGCGGCAGGAGCCATTCACAGTTCCCGATTGTTCGAACAAACCAAAAAGCGCCTGCGAGAGCTGGAAGCTCTTACAGCGGTCTCCATGGCAATGCGCTCGGCGCCGACCAAAGCGGATATTCCGCCTGTGGTTCTCAAACAAATTCTGGAACTGGTCAACGCTACGACCGCCGCTTTGATCACCCGCGACAGCGAGACGGATGAAGCTGTCATCGAATGCATTCAGGGCAAATGGTCGGAAAAACAGGGAACACGCATTCCGATCAGTCACACGGTGATGAAAGAAATGTTCAACAGCACCACGCCAAAGCGCATCGGGAATATCAGCAAGATGATTCAGAGCGTCGCCGGAGAAGAACCGGAAACGAACGTTTATGCCGCATCGATTCCCCTGATTACCCAGGATGAAACGCTGGGGGTCATCAATGTTCTCAAAGAATCAAAAACGGAAACGGATGAAACCATCTTCTCGGATATGGATATGCGCCTGCTGAGAGCCACAGCAGATATCACCGCAAACGCATTACGCCGCGCCGAGTTACACGAACAAACCCAGGAGCATTTACGCCGCCTCTCGGCATTACACGAAATCGATATGACCGTCAACGCCAGTTTCGACCTTCATCTTGTGTTCGATATTTTGCTCGACCGTCTGACGATGCAGCTCAATGTCGATGCCGCAGATATCCTGCTTTACGACCCTCATATCCAAAGGCTAACCTATGAAATGGGGGCAGGGTTCCGCTCTGCCAATATCCCCCAAACAGATATCCGCCTGGATAAAGGATATGCCGGCAAGGCTGCCATGGAACGCCGGATCGTCACTATCAAGAACCTTGATTTCGCTGAGGAATATCTCAGAATGCGCGGATTGCTGGATGAAGGATTTCTTTCCTACACCGCCTTGCCTTTAATTTCCAAAGGAGAAATCAAAGGCGTGCTGGAAATCTTCTACCGCCGGAAAATCAAATCGGATATCTCCTGGCAAAACTTCCTGCACACACTGGCAACCCAAACAGCCATCGCCATCGACAACGCCCGTCTGTTCAACGAAGTTCATCGTTCGAACCTCGATCTCACCCGTGCTTATGATGCAACCATCAAAGGCTGGTCTGATGCGCTCGAACTTCGCGACATGGAAACCGAAGGGCATTCCAAACGTGTTACCGATGCAACCCTGCGGCTTGCGAAAGCCATGGGTATCCCCGAGCAGGAATTCCCGCATATCCGCCGCGGGGCACTCCTCCACGATATTGGCAAAATGGCTATCCCCGATTCCATCCTTCGCAAGCCGGGAAAACTCACCAAAGACGAATGGGAAATCATGCACCAGCACCCGGTTTTTGCCTATCAGCTGCTTTCGAAAATCGATTACCTGAAACCGGCTCTGGAAATCCCCTATTACCATCACGAAAAATGGGACGGCAGCGGCTATCCGCTTGGATTGCAAGGAATGCAAATTCCACTTACCGCCCGCATTTTCGCAGTCATCGATGTCTGGGATGCCCTGCTTTCAGACCGCCCCTACCGGAAAGCATGGAAGCCCCAAAAAGTCATCGCTTACATCATCGAACAATCCGGCAAACATTTTGACCCCGAAGTAGTCAAGACTTTTCTCGACCTGATCGAAAAAGGTATTATCAAACAACCGAAAGAATAAAACAAAACCGGCCGTTTTTCAGCCGGTTTTCCTTAATTCTGCCCGCTCCCCAAAAAGCATCTCAACAAATTCTCATCGCTCGTTTTCGTCCAGATTGAGTAACACGACTTTCTGTCCGTCCATTTTCGAAACCCCCAGTTTCGTCCGATAGATGATACTCAGATACTCTGCTGTAAACGTCTCTGCCAGGGTTCCCTGCCTGAGCACTTTTCCATCCATCATCAAAATCAGTTTGTCCGACACCGCAGAAGCGGATTCGGGGTCGTGTGTTGTGAACAAAATGGTAATCCCCTGTCTTGCCAAAGCACGCAGGATAGCAAGCACTTTTTTCTTGTTCCCCAAATCGAGATGCGATGTCGGCTCATCCAAAAGCAGCATACGCGGGGACTGAACCAGCGCCCGGGCAATCAACACCAGCTGATGCTCCCCGCCGCTCAGAGTGTTCACCCGCCGGTTACCAATCGTTTCCAATCCGAGACGTTTCAAAACGTCTTCGACCTGTTGCAAATCAGCCCTGGATGGCATTCTGAGAAACCCCAGATGAGGCGTTCTGCCCAGCAACACATAATCCCTCACCCGATAATCGAAAGGGACATGTTCACGTTGAGGCACCAGGCTGACCATCCTGCTCAACGCCCTGCGGGAGTAGTGATCAACCGGCTCGCCATCCAGCATTATCCTGCCGCTCTTCGGGTGATACAAACCAATCACCAGATGCAGCAATGTGGTTTTGCCCGCCCCGTTCGCCCCCAGGACTGCATTGACCGTCCCTTTTTTCAGGGTAAAAGAAAAATCTTCCAGCACCAGCGGAAGCCCGCCATTGTACCCGAAACTCACCCGTTCGATAGCCAGAATATCGGTTTTCATTTGCGTGCTCCCAAACGCTGGGTCGTCAACAAAAAGATGAAAGCCAAAGCCCCCAGCAAGGAAGTCAGAATACCCAGCGGTATCTCACCGGCGCTGACAGTACGGGCAAGGTCATCGGTAATCAGGGTGAAAGTACCGCCAATGATGATGACAGCAGGCAGGGCATAGCGTGTATCCGATCCGAAAAAACGCCGGGCAACATGTGGAACGATTAGCCCGACCCATCCGATCAATCCGGCAAGAGATACCGCGGCAGCAGTTGCGGCGACCGCCCAAAACAGCAGTAAAGCACGTTCGAGCCGCGGAGATGCGCCCAAAGAAAAAGCCGTTTCTTCATCCAGTGAAAGAATATTCAAGCGCCAGCGCCCCAAATACAAAAATACCAGTGAAACGGTGATTACCAAAAGTACAGGAAGAAAGTTTTCCCAGCGCGTGCCCCACAACCCGCCCAGCAACCAAAAGACAATCTCCGGTAGTTGCGTAAACGGATCCGCCAACGTTTTCAGCAGCCCGACCCCGGAAGCAAACAAAGCCGAAACTGCAATCCCGGAAAGCACCATGCGCAGCACCCAACCGCCGTAACGCAAGCGCTCAGCCACAAAGTAAGACAAGCCAAGCCCCAGCAATGCGAATACCGTTGCGCTTACTTGAACCCAAAGCGGAGACGGACTAAGATAAAGGATGCTCAAAGCCGCCCCAAAAGCCGCGCCCTGAGAAACCCCCAAAAAGCCCGGTTCCACCAGAGGGTTGCGGAAAATCATTTGCATCACCAGCCCGCTGCTCGAAAGTGCAGCCCCCACCGCAAAAGCAGCCAGCAAGCGGGGAACCCGCAAATTCCAGACAAGGTTCGCAGCCAGTGCGTCGGTTTCCAGAAGCCGGGGCGGCAGCCAATACGGCGCCGGGTAACGGCCTGTGAAAACGGAAAGTCCCAGCGCCACAACCGCAAACGAAACCAACAAGAGAAAAGATTTGGTATGTCGACGTTCTTCTCGCATCATGCTCCCAAATGAATTCGTATCTTCTCAAAAGAAGATTCAGGGATAAATGCCGGAAAGACGCGGAATCATCTGATTTTCAATCGTATCATCGTCCATCCGGTATAGTGTCTGATAAAAACTGCGGAATGCCTCGTCCATATCCAGTGTCTGAAACAGTTCCGGATGGATATGCTTCGCCAGCCAAAGCAGTCCGAGAATCCAGCGGGTATCCGCCTGATCCCAGCTTGTCGTATCCTTCGGGAAAGCAAAAACCTGGTGCTCACGGACAGCATCGAGCATAGCCATGCTGGGTTCCCTGATGAAATCCTGCATGGCTTTTTCCGGGTCATCGAAATAATCAATCAGGTAAATCTGGCTGGGGTTCCACAAAGCGATTTGCTCGAGGGTAACCACTGCCCAACCGCTTCCGTTCACATCCTCCTTCCAAACCGGTTTCCCGCCGGCAAGCGACACCAATTCGGTTTGCATCCAATCCGCCGGTGGAACCCGAAAAGCGGTTTGTCCTCCTTTTATCGTATGTTGAAGCACAAGAACGGATGGTATGTTTTTTTCCGGTATCGAATCCACTTTTTGTTTCACCAGGTCAAGGCGTGTACGATAAAACGTCTTGATTTCCCCGGCACGCGCTTCGTCACCGAAAAGCTTTCCCAAAGACGTTGTTTCACTCAGATACTCATCCGGTGTTTCCAGGCTGAGGTAAACAACAGGAATACCAATTTCCTCGATGGTCTTTCCCAGCTTTCCTGCCAAATAAGATTTCATCAAGACCACATCGGGGTTCACTGCGGCAATTTGTTCCGCACCGGCTTGCCCCGCGAGAATTGTTTTCTCCTTGAAGCCCGGATCCACAATCGGCAGGAAATCGACCCCCTGAAATGCCGTCGAAATCGCCACAAGCCGCTCTGCCGCTTGCGGGAACATGTAAAGCGCATCCGCCAGCAAGCTGGTGGCTTTACCGGCCACAACGATACGCAAAGGCAGTTGTTCGAAAGTCACCTGTCGCCCAAGCGCATCGGTGAGCATTACCCGATTCGCATTCCCCGAAACTGCGCCGGTGTCAGCCGGTGCGGAGGTATTCTTTCTTGTATTGTTTTCCTGAACACCGCAAGCCGCTGTCAACACAGCCAACAAAAACAACCCTGCGAAGACAAATCTCATTCGTTTCATCCTTCTGCGTCATCCTTTCCTGCCAATAATTCAAAAAGTTCTTGCCGAATCCTTTCGCGCGTTTCAACCGTCATACGAAAAACGCGCACGTTCAAATCCGGCAGTTTCCCGCTGAGCACGTCTGCCAAAGCAGGCCTGACCGTTACAACAGCCAAACGATACTGCCCCTTCCGCAAAACATCCGGAAAACCGGTAAACCCCTTTCCGGAAAAAAGCTCCAGCGGGCCAATCTCATCGATTACCAGCAAATCGCAAATCGGTATCTGCGCCAGGATTGCGTTTCCCCAGGCTACCGTATCCGCAACGAATTTCCACGTCCCGACATCAGGGGCTTCATCCCCATTGCATTTCGTTGCCAGAAGATGGCTTTCGCCGCTGCCAATCGAACGCAGCGCAATACCCCGCTTCTCGCCGTCATCCTGCACCGCAAGCGAAAGTATCCCTGCGGTAAGAAGCCCGCGCGCTTTGGCATCCGCCGCCAAACGACGGCAAACCGACGTCTTCCCCGTTCCGGATTGCGCTGCAAGCAGGACAACCGGCGGGTTTCCAGGCGGGTGGCAGCCAGCACCGCCATTTTCATCCCCGGCAGCCGGAGCGCTTTTCCCTTCTGTGTTCATCACCGCGTACGAACCGCCCTTTGCAGAATCCGGTTTGTTTCACCTGTAAACTGAGGATTACTCATCAACACGTCCTTAAAACGAAAAAATCGCCTCACACAACGAGACGACCGGCGCGCAAACACTCCGCTGGTACGTCTCCTTTCCAAACACGAGGAGGCAAGGTCGTTTCCTTCCTTACCCACGAGCGCCCGAAAGCGCCCCCTGCGACGACCGCAGGTTCGGCCTCTCTGCCATGGCACAAGGCGTTAGGACAGGAGGCTCGGAGACGCTCCTATTTTATCCGATTTTTCCGAAAATGACAGGCTGTTTTTTATCACATTACAAAGAAAACTCCCCCGCCGTTCTCCTAAATGGCGTGCAGGGGAAACTGGTTTCCCCGCAAAGCAAGAAACGAAAGGGCACACTTACTGATGTCGTTTGCTCAATCCGCGTTTGTCAGGCGCAATCAGGGCGCTTCGAAAAGCCCCGGTGCCCGCTTCGGGATGATTCCCTGTGCGCTATCGAACTTGTCATGGAGAATCATTGCCCCCAACCGGTCGCCGTAAACGGTCAGTTCCGGAATACGGTCGACGGCATCCATCGGGATTTGTTCTTCCAGGTCGATTTGAAAACGCCGAAAATCCAGTTCCTTGAAAAACGTATCCACCAAATGCACTTGCTGATCACCCGCGGAACGGCGGAATGCATCGAGCACCGGGCTTATCCACTCCCACGCCCACAGGTTATCGATTTGCCGCTCTGAAAAATGGCGCGGAAAACGCCCCGTACCCAGGCTTATCAAGGTCGTTTCGGATGGCTTCCACCCCAGGCAAAAGCGTAATTCGTAAGCCGCCAGATAACACGGATTGGCATAAGAACCAACACCGCCATCGACATAACGCGAATCCACTACCGGGAAATAAGTCGGAACCGTACTGGATGCAAGCACAGCTTTGGCAACTTTCCAATCCCGGTAATGATCCTTCCACGGCTTGACAAACCGGGTGCGATTTTCCCGTAAATCGAAAGTTGTAATCACCACATCAGTCGGAGGGTCCGACTGCCAGAAATCACCCATGCGGCAGTCCCCCAGATATTGCGAAAGCGCATCGACCAGCGCCGCATTCTCATAGCGGTAACGCGTCAACGGGAACAGCCGCGAGCGCCATGTTCGCTGAAAAACCGTTGCTCCCAAATCAACATATAACTTGAACAACCGACTGGCATCAAGGTTGGCGGCAATTCCTGCGGCAATGATCGCCCCCGTAGAAGTTCCGGCAGTCAGCCGGAAAATATGATGCAAAGGCAAACCAACAGCTTTTTCCAGATACTGTAAAGCGCGGGCAACAATTACGCCGCGAATTCCTCCGCCATCGATGGCAATAGCAACATTTTTCCTCAAAGGTTTCATTCCATCACACCTCCGGTCTTTCCGAAACGTGAATACACCACGCTATTTATAGCAAGTTCCATGCCACACCATGCCATACACCCTGGCCGAACCACAGTCCACTTTTCGGCAAAGTCCCCGAAAAACAAGCGATTGACAATTCTTTTCCATCCATACTACAATCGTCATGACGACTTCATCGAAACTCGCGTTGCCATCCGGGTCGTATTGGCATAAACCGGTTTACGCACTTCCAAAGCAGCAGAAACTTCATCGGCGCTTCTCCAATCGGCTTCCCGCCTGCCTGCCCCGGAAGATTCTATCGGCTGACATTCAGGACAACTTCCGATGATACCTCGCAAGCACAAAGTTTTCTTCTGGCTGGTCATGGCAGCCTATTCCACCTTTTTCGCAGAAGTTTTTGCCGGCTCCGATTTGTTTCCTTTCTTTCACCCGCTAGGCATCCTTTTTGTCATGCCGCTTTACGGGCTTCATCTTCTCATTCTTACCACACTTGTGTTCCGCTTCGGCAAGCCCCGCCTTTCCGTACTCCTGTTTGCTGGGATGCTGTTTGGGCTATACGAAGCATACATCACCAAAGTGCTTTGGAGCCCCGCTTGGGAAGCAATCTTCTCGCCCGGCAATGTGGCAATTCTGGAAGTTTTCGTGCTGGTTTTCTGGTGGCACACCTGGTTTGCGTTTCTCACGCCCCTGGTGCTTGGCGAAAGTTTGTTGACGACCTCACGTTTCGTTCTGTCGAATTTTCCGCCGAAGCTGCGCCGCTTTTACGGCTCATGGAAAGGATGGCTCGGGATTTTCCTCTTCGGGGCAATCTTCCAGGCGTTCAATTCCCCTTCCCCCATCCAGTCCCTGCTTTCCGGGTTGAGCACCATTCCTGTGCTGGCTCTTCTTACCTATGGCTGGTTACGCATCTCCAAAGACAAAGCCTATACCCTGCCGGACTTGTTACCCGTCGAAAGCGAATTCCGTTTTCTGGCCGGGTGGCTGGGGATTATTTATCTCTTCCCCGGATTTCTTCTTCTCCCTGAAAGAATTCCTCCCGTCTTTCCCGGGCAGGCAATCATCTGGGGCATGTATGCAGTCATCATCTTCGTCTTGATCCGCCTGCTGAAGCGCTCTGGCAGGCTCGCAACCGAACCCCCGCAAGAAATCCGCTTTCCCGCTCCGAAAACGCTGCTGCGAATTGGCATTGTCTTCATTGTCGTGCTGCCTGCGGCAAAGTTTCTGCTCGATGGCTTTGGCTGGGTCGTCTTGACATTGGGATGGTTATCGGGGGCACTATTCAGCGTCGGGATGATTCTTTGGAGCCTGTCTGTCGATCGTCAGGCGCAATGAAACCAAACTATCCTTCCCCGTTTCTGTAATGAAACAGCGTTTTCATCCCCGAGCCAAACTGCCGGGCAAAGTCTCCGGCGAAAATGACCGGCGCACGTGCTTTGTCGGAAGCAAGCGCATCTTCCGCCACCCAGCCTTGTTTTCCCCCGAACGCCACCAACCACCAATACGAACCCTTGGCAAAAATGCCGTCCAACCCCTTGGCATGATGGAGCACCTTCCCGCTGGTACCTGCCGCAATCGATGCAATACTTGCATAATTCTCCCCCGGGCCCAGGCGCAGGGCTGTTCTTGCAGTTGTTTTGACTGAAAACCCTTGCAGAAATCGATGCGAATAACGCGGGCTTTCGACAACCGTCATCATCAAACTGTTTGCAACAGGCCGCTGCCGGCACGAATTCATGAAAGCCACCGTCTCCGCAGAAACCTCGGCAGGCATGCTCCCCTGCCCCTTTCCGCCCCCGTGAACCACAAACGGTAAATATACATGAAAACACATATTGGCGTCTGACGGATGATTGACGACGCGCCCGTTGACAACCATCGTGGAAGAACCGCCGCCATCCAAAGCCACACCAAACTTCGCTTTCAGCACATTTTTGGCAAATGCAGCCAGCTCCTCGATTCGCATGCCCTCCGACACCCCCTTGTTTCGCCCGTCGACCACAATGAAAAAGACAAAGCGGTTATTGAAAGCCACCGCAGTGCGCGGATCACGCACGTGTGCCTCTCCGCTGTGATATTGCGTAATCAACCCGTTTCTAAGAAAGTAGAATTGCCCGCCAATCGCCGTGTAGGCACGATCCCAATCAAGGTTATTGGCAGTGGAACAATCGGCACGATAATGCTTGATTTTTTGGGCTACACGCAGCCTGTCTCCGACACGCAGGTTATTGACAAGCTTTCCCGCGGCATAGCCCTGGGCTGAAATCACGATAGAATCGAAAGGAATCGGCATGTTTCCCTGTCCATAAAGGATTTGTTTCACCGTTCCGGCGGGCGCCTGACGGGCAAGCGCCAGCGTCGTTGGTTCGTCCATCGTGACCAGTATTTCGACGCCATTATTTTTCGTCTTCGTCGATGCATCGTACTGCGGGGTATAAATCACCAGCTCGTCTTTTCCCCTCGGAACATTGATACCGTCTATCTTTTGCGTTTTGCCCGTGGGATAATCCAGATATTGCTTGTTAGCCGGGTGAACAATGCAATCCCCGACGAAAGCGGTGCGGTCGTACTTCCACACGAACCCGGAAACGGTTTGGTAATCATCAAACCGTTTGGCATACCACCCGGAGTGCACCTGTCCGCTCCACGGAACCCCGTCATTTTCATGGGGCTTTCCAAAGTAAAACCCGTTGATTGCCACCACAACTTTGCTGCGATTGCCCCAATTTCCCGCCCAGTGATTTAGCGCGCCGTCATATCGCGCTGCCTGCGAAGAAACCACCTCGGTCCCGCCGGTCAACCTTCCCCGGGCAATCCCGCTTTCGATAGTAACAGAGGAATTGTTTCGGTCCATACGGGTAACATAAATATGGTTTGGCGGGTTTTCAAGCACAAATTCGCGAAAAGCTATCCCAGCCGCAACCTGTTCCCATGCCGCATCGTCTTCCTTTGCCACAACAGACGCGAAAGGAAGCACAACCAAAATACACAGCAGCAGCCACCGAAAGAACGTTTTCTTTTCCATACTATTCCAGACTTGCAGTAGTTTAACCCGTTTCACGCCGGTTCACAACGCCCCATTTTTCCTAATGACGCCGGTGCAAAAAAGGGGCTGACCACAAGAGAATCGGCTGCAAGGATCATGCCCGCAAGCCGGAAACCGGTTGTCATTCCCCTCAGCCGGAGAACCCCGTATTTTTCCCGATGAACCAGCCGCCTGTTTTTCCACCCCGATTGCCATAGAAAATTCAGGCTGCCCGTAAATGCAGGCAGCCTGAATTGATATCGTTACGTTTGGTGCACAAGCTGATTATTCAGCCTGCTGTTTTTTCACAACCACCCAGGAAATGCCGGCAACGAAGAGCAAAAGGGCAATCCCGATGACAATCCAGTAAACAGAGGTCCCATTACCGGAATCAAGCGTGCTCAACGTAATCGCTGTGGGTCCAAAATCCCATTTGTAATCCTCCACTTCACCGTCGACAACATCTGTCGCATTGTCGGTATTGCAAGTCGCTGTCGTCTTGCAAATGCGGAAGCGGGCATACTTGCTCGTATTCTTATAATCGTTAGGCGGCGGCACAGTAATCGCAATCGACTGGTTGCTGCCATTGCTGATCGCATAATCGGAAAGGACATGTTCGCCGGTATCATCGAAATCGGTATCACTGTTCCCGTCGATCCAGCCATTGAGGTAACAAGGCGAATTCGCACAGCCATTGACGGTAACATTCAAATGAACGGTGGTTCCGGCTGACCAGTTATCGCTTCCGTCTCTGGTCACGCCATCCTCGTCATCCGCATCCAGGTTGTCATCCCCCGTTGCACCGGCGCTCACCTGGGTGCTCGCTTCCGTATCGACGTTGTTCCCAAGGCGCAAACCCTGCGGAATGTGAGACGCTACCGAATAGCCGCTTGGCAAATCGCCGAAATCCCTGACAGCGGTCGCTTCCATCAGGTCAATGGTCACATCCGCCTCGGCGTTGAGAGTACCGTCGATCAAAAGCTCAATTGCGCCGACATCCGAGAAATCCGCACCGGAACCGCCCTGCGTAACGAAACTCGTGAAGGGCAGCAGAATATCGACGACATCATTGGTAACATTCCCCGGAGACTGGAAAGAACGATCAGACCAGTTCGAAGCATCCGTATAAACCTTGAACTTGAAACCGACCGGGTTGTCATTGGAAATAACCCGCACACGGATGACATCATTGGTTCCGTTGCTGGTCAAATCTTCTGACGGATCCAGTCCGGTGGCGTCAAGCGAAATGCTGTTGTCACTGCCGTCCCACTGGAGCAAACCTGTGCCGGTGCCCTGGCTGCCCTGACTGAAAGCCAGCGTATTCGACCCCGGATTTGAACCATAGTCAACCTGCAAAACAATGTCGCCACCCGAAATCCAGTTTACCCGGGCATCACGGCTTCCACCGATCATTGACCCCGTAACCGACTGGGTTACACTCGTATTGTTCCATGTTGCTTTCATATCCAGATAACCGTCATTGAATGTATCGATGGCTACAGTCGCAGCATAGGCAACGATGATGATGACGAGCGCCAACCCGACCGCCAGCAGCACTGCCGAGCGTGTTTTTCTCTTCCACATACAGAACCTCCTTGATTGCTCTTGCAAACGAATATGAACTATTCCAAATACCTGCCCGGAAATGACCGCATTTCTTCCGGTTAAACTCATAGTCGCCCGTAACGCTCAAAAGGTTCAATTCTGTGGAAAATTCGACTTCAGTCAGGCAATTTTACCGGGGATTCATTCGTCATTCGCTTCCGCTCAGTTGTTCCCTTGCATCCGGAGACGATCCAGCCAGGCATCGATTTCATCCCTGCGGGAATGCGAATAAACCGTTGCCTTGTCCTGTGCGGCATCATAACGCCCCCCATCGATGAAAACCGCATCGCTGCCGGCTCCTGTCAAGTCAATCGGCAGCACCCAGCGCCCCACAGCCTTCGACAATTCACACCCCGGTAATTTTCTCCCGCCGGCATACAGGCGGCCGTCCCCGCCCATGCGCAGGCACGTGCCGCCTTCCGGCTTTGCCGGAGCAGGGAAAATACGCAAAACCCGCCGGGGGGTCACCTGCGAAAGCACCCGCCTGCCATCCAGCGTTCCGTAAGAAAACAGTTCCCCAAGCACGTCAAGCCCTGTACGGCTGCCATCTTCGCATTCATCAGCCAGCGGCATTGCCGGCAAGCACAAATTTGGCGGATGAATACCAACAAGCGCCACGTCTTCCAGAAACTGGCCGGCAGCCCTTGCCGTCCGCAAGAACAAAGCCGCTGTCGACAAGTGTTGTCCTCCGAGCACATCCAGCGTCACGGTTCCGGTGAAAGTGAACCAGCTGCCGTACTGATAAAGTAAAAATGAACCGGCGGTCGAAAGGTATCGCAGCGCAAAAGCATCTCCCGGAAGCAAAGCCCCCGAACGGCTCCAAACGACCCAGTAAGTGCCTTCGCCGGCTACCAGCGGTTTCGCCAAGTCGATGACCATACTTGTTCCGCTGCCTGAAAGCGCATCACTATCGACACTGCCGGCAGCCAGCACCTCCCCCGGCACACCGCCTTCATCCCGGCAAATGCGACCGAACACCCGGTCTGCCGGCTTCCCGGAGGTGCGCATGGTACAGCGTATCTGCCGCAAAGTCCAGGTTTCGCCGGCAGCAATGGTAAACGCCTGGGCAACACGATATTCACTGCTGCTCCTGCCGAAAGTACGCCATCCGTCCGGAGAAGCGCCAAGCCGCACCGCTGCTCTTGCCGGGTTGCGAAAGTATTTCCATCCCAAAGTCCGCCACCAGCCAATACACCCCACCTGCACCGGCAGGGCTTGCTCCGGCGGTGGCTGCGAAGAAAACACGGCATTCCCGCCTGCCCGGGGCTGACCCTGCAAAGATGCGTGCGCATGCAGATAAGCGTCCCGTGCCGATTCGGCGGCGTCCCGGGAAGTCGTCCGCAAGAGTATCACACGCTCTTTCACCCCGAAGCGCCGGATGCTCATGCTATCTTCCGCCCAGGCTGTCACCCCGCCCTGAAACCGGGCTTGTACCCGATTGACCATATTTTCCAGCGAAACCCGCACCGAACCATAGGCAACCCAGAGCACCATTCCCCACCACACATCGTTTCCCAGTTCATCACAAATCGATACCGCTTTCCCCGGAAGGCGCAGGAACGCCCCGATTCTGCTTCCGCAAATTGTGCCATCCAGCAAAGCTTCGTCCGGGCCGCCTGTGGCAGCCCATGAAAACCAGCGAACCTTCAACTTCGTTCTGAAACCGTTGCCGCAAATATCCCCGCCGTCTCCAAAATCCACATGCAACATTTTTTCTCCTTCCCCTGCGCAGCCCCCGGCCGCCATCATTTCCCGCAATGGTTGTCACTTTCCTTTTTAAAAGAACACCTTCACTACAAACTCCGCACCCGCGGGCGGCAGGTAACGCGTAACGAGATGGCATCACGTGCATCACAAGCCCCGCCGTTTTGGTTCCAGACGAGATGAAGACGCGCATCACTTCCCGGATGGATATACAACCCACCGCCTTTCGGACGATGCGTCTGAAAATACATGCCGCCGATGCCGGTAAGCAGGGAAGTGATGCAATGCCCGCGCTCAAGTTTGAGCGTTTGGCCCTGTTCCAGTCCAATCCCCGTATCTTCGAAAAGAATACAACCGCCGTCCACAGGAAGCGCTTTGAGAAAATCAAGCTTGAATGTAGCCATGCCGCTTTCCCGATAATAACAAAATGCCAAACCGGCATCCGCAGGGTCGAACGTGGTATTTTCATCATAAAACCACGGCGGGAGGAAAAACACCCCGAAATCCACCACACCATCCTGCAAGAGAACCGCAGGACTGACGGAAAGCGCCACACCGGCATATACAAGTTTGACGAAACCATACACCCCGGCAGCAACATCCTTGAACACACCCAGGAAACGGTACGGCCGGTTCCGGGCTGTTTTCATGATTGTCGCATGGAGAGGAAATATACCGGCACACCGCTCGCTGCCGCCAGCCGCGCTGACCGACAGGCATTTTCGTTCCGAGCAGGCATCATCCGCAATCACGCTCACGCCGCTGCCTAAACCGTTCATCTCCTCCGCCTCGAATTGATTTGTCAAACCGCCATCGAAACGCCCGTCACACCCCACCCAAATGTTGCCTGCGGGATGGGTGCAGCTATTGCGCAGTTCGACAGTCAAAGGAGCAGGCAATGTTCCGCCAACCGTATCACCATCGACAGCCAAGGTATTGCTGATGCCTTCGCTATGCCGGCAGCCGTTATGCACCGTCTGCCAGTTGACCAAAGTCAACGGTGTGCGGTATTCCCAAAAATTCTGACGTTCGAAGACAATCTTCATCTGCAAAACGCCCCGCAAACGCCGGTCGCCGTTTCCGTTCCATTTCGGATCACGCTGCAAAGACCCGCCAAGCACCCTGCTCCGCCAAACTCTTTCACCGCTTTTCGCCTGCAAGAGCAAGTAAATTGCCGTTCCCACGGAATCCCGCGCCTGCTCACCAGCGGTTTGCAGCACCCGTTCCGCATCGATCATCCATGTCCGGATTTCATCCGGTGTTCCCTCGACCATCAGGGAAATCGTTTCCCGCACCGTTTCCCCGTCCCCCTGCTGCGGCAGATAATGCACCGAACGCAGCAGTTCCCCGTTCAAATCCAGGTTGCAGGCGCTACCGTTGGAAATTGCCAGCAATGCATACATCATCATGCTCCCCTTTCATCAGCAGCATGCCAGGCATGCTCCCATCCCGCAGCAGAAAAAGGTACTCCCCGGGCTAGCTCCGACTTGCCATAAGTTTTCAGGCAAGCCTGCCAGGCGTTCAGTTCCCGGTCAGCGAAAGTTCTCAGCGCAGCCGAATGCGATTCGGCATGATCCACGGTGCCCATACGAGCGAGATAGCCCGCAGCGCCCCGTGCCAAAAAGACAACCTCCCCTGAGAAAAGGCGTGTTTCTGCCGCCCCATCCAGCCCGCTGATCGTCCGCTTTTGGGCATAACGCAAACGCAGCTCATCACCGCGCCCCGGTGTGCCGCGTGCCGGAATCAGCATCAACCGGGCATCATCCCCGGTGCGTTCGACGAAGAAACCCGCCAGCGCATTTCCCGGCGAACCCTGCCCGGCATCCCCTGCATCCCGCCAGACAACATCCATCACAATCAATGCGTCCCAATCGAAACCCGGTAAACCGGCATGGTAATCTTTCAGGCGCACCACCCGGCCATCCTGCCTGAGGGTCAACGTCGCTGCCGCCATCAGGGGACGTGCGCTGCCGAGGTCTGCCAGCGCCTGACGCAGCGCAGCATCGATTTCATCGTTGGTGAAATTCAAACCGCCCGCATCCTGAACGATGACAGCCACCATCCGGCGCAAATCGTTCAACGTTTGATTCGCAAAAGTCATTGAATTACCTCCTGCAATAAGCCTTGTGAACTTCCAGCCCTTTTTTCGTGCGGAAAACGCGTCCGCACACCGGACAGGAAAAGCACACTGTGCCGTCCGTTTTGCCGGCGGCAGTTTTCGCATCCCGTACCGGGTTGCCGGTGGTTCTTCCCGCTGCGGATGTTCCCCGCTTTGCACCACCCGCTTTCCTGTTCTTCCCGTATGTTGAAAACGCCTTCGCCGTCTTCTGCACGGTTTCCGGGGCAAAAAACCGGTGCCGCCCCCCGGCATCGATCAGCGAAAGCGAACCGTCACGCCGCAGCCGGTACGCCAGCGTCCCCGGAGAAAGTTTTTCCGCAACCTTGCGCAAGATTCTTGCCGAAATCACCATCATTCACCTCCTGCCATGAAACAATCCGGTGCGCTGCGGTTTCACAGCGCACCGCTTCCGTCTTCCGGTTCGTCAATCCGCCACATTGGCTTTGTAGAGCGGCCGGTAATCAACCACCGCCACAGCCAGAAAATGACGTACTTTCAAACGGCTTTCGTCGTTGGTAAACATCGCCGGGCTCAGTTCCCCGCCGGCAACGAAGATTTCAGGCATCAACCCGAAACGCTCGGCAACCACAATTGCCGGTGCCAATGCCGGATCGGTCACCGCAGCCCAATCGGTCGCATCGCTGAATTCCGGGCAGACGACCACAGCATCTTCATCCAGCCGATACAAATTTTCCGAATGCACATTTGCCGCCCTGTCCCACACCGGGACGAGGATACCGCGTGCCTTTTGCCTGAGTGCCCGCGGCACCACAAGATAGCGCGGTTCGAGCGCCAGTTTCGGGGCGGTTTCACCGCTGGCTACCAGCATGCTCTGGTTGTAGACCGCCTTGCAGGCATTCTCCCAGCTATCCGCACTCAACGCGTCCGTACCCAGATTGGTATGCTGCGGAGCAAACAAGGCGTACCCGTCCGACATCGTCGGACCAACCCCGCTGTTACCGGTAAACACCTGTGCTACTTCATAAGAAATGCGCCGCATCGCTGCCGAAGCCAGTTTACGCGGGTATTGCGCCAGCACCCGTGTTTCGTCCCTGTCGATTAATTCCAGGGTCAACGGCAGATATCCGCCGTACTTGCTCCAGTCTGCTGTTTCCCCGCTGTCGTCAATCGGCAGTTCCTGATAGGCAGCACCCTCGTTCACCGAAGGCAGCAAGCCAACTTCCGAAAGCAAAATACCTTTGATTTGCTGCAAGCTGCTGAAATGCTCGATGCTGACCACACGTTTCCACCAGTCGTAACCTGCCCGCCCAAGGCGCTCCCACTGTTCGACCACGACTTTGTTCATCACATTCGCCACCAGGTTCGCCATCGTGCTTGTAGTCGCCAGCTGCACCCGCTCCGGATAATAACCGCCGTGCAGATGGTGGTCACCGGTCATGCGCATGTACAATTCCTTGATCCCGCTGAGCTTGTGGGCATGCACTCCTTCCAGCCCTGCATCACGTTTGACCCCAAAGAGATCATCCACAGCGCATTGCAGCATTTCCTCCGAAGTAACCATCCCGGAAATCTGCCCGGTTCCCGCCACCACAGAAGGACCCTGCAAATCCGAGAGCAGTTTGCGTTCGTCGGCAATTGCTTCATTCAGTTCCTGCGGGTCGAAAACCCGGTTGTCGAACCGTTTGCGAATCTGCGTTTCCAGCGGTTTGGGCAAACCGGCAGCTGCCAGCCCGCTTTCCAACAGGTAAGCGCACATCTGCCGGCGCAGCTCAGCCCCCTCACCCGTTCCCGAAAGAGGCTCCTGCTTCTTTTCGGTTTCATCCTGCAAGACCGCTTCTTCTTTTTGCTTCATGCCTTTCATCGAAAAACCCTCCTTTGAAATAAAATCTGCTTGTTCTTGTCTGCCGGTAACAACAATTTCCGGACGGAAATCCCCGGCAGCGTTCAATGCCCGCACAAACGCACCGCCGCGGGCAGGGTGATAAACCAGGTCTACGGAAAGCACGCGCTGAATTCGCTGCACACGCTTGCCTTGTGCCGTAAAGACCACATCCGCCGAGAAGCCAACGCGCGGCTTCGCTGCCTGTTCATCCGCGAGCAGTTGCTGCCCCAATCCTTCCAACAGGCTACCTGCAGGGCCAACCGGCATCAAATCGAGCAGCACGCCTTGCTGTGCTTCCTCCCAGCGGGGACGGCTGAAAACACCCGCAAGGTCCCGCAGCGAATGCCCCTGCCAATGATGGTCGATGAAACATTCGACCCCGTCCCACAATGGCAGCGATTCCCGCAAAATCCGGGCATCGAAAAACCAGCCGTTGCCTTCCCCGGCAGTGATTGCCATCACTTCGAAGCCCTTTCCCTGCGGGGTCAACGCCCCGCCGGATTCCAGCCTTACATGCCGGGTTACCTCCTTGTTTTCAGGTTTTTTCATCGATTTATCCACAACTATCCACCTCCTTTTCCCGACTTATCCACAACTTTACGTTTTTTATCCACAGCCGGCGGCAACACCCGTTCCGCCAGCCCGGTTCCCAGGGCAATCCACCCGCGCAACGGGGATTCGATTCGTCCCCATTCATACTGATAGGCGCCCATCATTCGCCGCACGGTCGGCGGATGCACCCGCGCCACCATGCCGCCATCGAGAAACCCGACGACCTCCCCGGCAGGCACACTGCGCACGTTCAGGTGCTCTGCCCGCACAAGGACATCGAAAGCAGGGTTGGGGTTTTCGAGCATGGCGACCACCGCCAGCATCCCCGCGCCTGAAACCCGATAGGTATCTGCCCGGTAATGCCCCGCCTCCCCGGAGGAGATGACAATCACATACCCGTCATCATCCATGGCATTCACCCCTTGCACCGGTGCGGTTTCGCTTCCGCGGCGCTCCATCCGTGATACCGGGCTGACTTGCCGCGTGCCTGCCATGCCCGCAGGTAAGAAAAACCGCCCTTTCCGCACGCCGGAAACTTTCGGAAGCCATCATCTTTTTCGCCCCGTTTGCTTTCCGCATCACTTGCAGCTTGCGCACCCGGTTTTGCTCCCCGAAAGCACAACATACCTGCCGCCGCCGCGCCCGGATGCGTGCCAGCCAGCGCCACCCCGCAGCACTCCGGCGCAGCCCTGCCAGCCAGCCCCGCCCCCTTGCCTGCTGTGAGAACATGCCCATCACAAGCCCCCTTTCCGCACAGGGTCTGTTTCACCTGCTTTGCGCAATTGCCATGCCCGCCGTCCCTCGTCCAGCACGCCGTCGATTTCGGCATCCCCCTCTCCCACGAAACGATAAGCAAGCCGCAGCAATTCACGATCCCCGACCAACCCCCGCTCCCACAAACCCAGCCAGGTTTTCACCACGGAAGAAGACGCCCGGGCAAGGGCATGGTTGTCCTTGGCGGTCAAATCCGCCCCGCGCACGCGTAACGGAGCATCCGCCTTCACCGCCGGGTCCACCTGTGCGCGGCGCTGCAACACCACCCGTGCCAGGTCTTCCATCACCCACAGAAAATAACGCTGCCGCTGTTCGAAACGCCGGTATGTCGGTCCCCCGGAAGCCTCCGCAGTCGTCCGGGCGGCGCCTTCCGGCTCTGCCAAAAAATGCATCGGAAGCCCGGCTCCGGCAGCAACCATTTTCTTCACGGCAAGCCCGTCCTGCCCCGCTTCGAAGCTATCCAGCGAAGGCGCGAGCACGCCCCATTCTTCCCCCTCACCGGTAACCAAAATCGACCCGGGGCTGGGCGGCTGGGTATTCAGCGCCGTTTCACGTGCCCGGCGTTCCGTCTCATTGCGAAACTGCCCGCGCACGATGAACAAAAACAGCTGCCGAAAATAATTCAACCGCACCCGGTTTTCCAGCCAGTTGGCATAGCGCCTCAGCCAGCGCACCAGCGGCGCCAGATCGCTTTCTCCCCACTTCGCCCCCACGGGCCGGTTGACAGCATAATGCAGCGCTGCCACGGGAAACCCTCCCTGTGCATCACGCCGGTCTTCGTTTGCCTGATACACGCGCCAGCGCTGTGGTGCACCCCCCGCATCGGCAGCCCGCTGGACGATTACCCGTTCCTGGGTGAGATCATTCGGGGCGCATTCGATTGCCTCAACCTCCGCCGTCGGAATCGCCCTGACATAGCACATTCCCCCCGCATCCGTCGAAACCAGCAGGAAAAGATTCCCGCTGCGCGTCAGCTCGTCGCACCATTCATAGGCGCGCATGCCAATGTTGTTCAGGCGGTGATGCCACCAAGCCCGCAAGAACGCTTCGCTCTGCGCATGTTCGCAGGTCAGCGTAAGCCCGCTGCCCACCACATATTGCGAAGTCAATTCCACGATGCGCCGTGCAAGCGGATTCTCCCGCCACGCTTTCAGGCTTTCCCGCAGCACCTTTTGCCTGTCGTAGCCAAACCGATCGTAGGGAGTGCGCTCTCCGTGCGAATGCGTTCCCACCGTGAAATACTGTTCCACCTCCCGGAGGCTTTGCTGCACCCGTTTTTCAATCAGTGGATCGAACATCCTTCCGAGAAAATTCGTCATTCTGTTACTCATGCTCACCTGCCTTTCCTTTTTCTGCCATATCGCATCGGGGGGGAATACGGAACCTCCGGAGTGCCGGTTTTCCTGCCGCAGTGCGAAAGCGGAAACACCTGATCGAAAGCGGTTCGTCCGCCAAACGTGTCTCTCCCCTTCCGCAGGGAATCAAACCGGCTTTTTTCACCCCGCTCCCCGGAAGCTCCGCACTCATCCCCGAAACCAACGATTAACAACATCATCAAAAACCGCCTTTGTCGATTTCCAGCAAAGGGTCCCCCCGCCGAATCAGGGTCGCTGCACCGCCGGTTTGCCATTCGAGCTTGTCCAGCACGCTGCACAAAGCCGCCGAAAGCAGCAAATCGTCATGAATCAATGCCCCGTGCCGGGTATCACGCGCCCCTTCCGGCACGCTCCACCGCAGCCGCTTGCCGGCGCCTTCCGTCACCTGATGCCGGCAGGCGCGCACCTGCTGCCAGAAACGCACTTGCAAATCCGCCAAAACGCCGAACGCTTCGCCTTTTTCCGCCAGCGGGTCATATTCCCGGTATCTGCCGGTCTCCACCACCGCCAGAAAATCCCACCCCAGCGCACTTTTGCTTGCCGCCGTAAAGACAAAAGGAATGATCCTGCCCGGCAGCGCCTTTTCCAAAAAAGAAGCCAGCCCTGCCCCAACCCCGGTGGCATCCACCACAACATACCGTGCCCGCCAGTGCTCCGCCATCCCGACCAGCCGGCTATACAAAGTGCTGTGCCGTACACCGACCCACTCCTCGCGGGAAACCACCCGGTAAGAAGGCGCCTGAATCAGAGGATCAGCCAGCGTCTTCAAATCCACCTCGACCACGGTCAGCGCCGTGCTGTCCCTGCCGGGATTTGCCAGCGAAGCGGGTGCCGGATCGTCTCCCGCGGCTTCGTCCTCCCCGGCAACATCCAGCAGCAAAGCATACGGAAAACCCTTTCGGGGTGCCCGCAGCGGCGGATGTGTTCCCTGCATCAGGCGGCGTCTTTCCTCCGGGAACAACCCGCCCTGCCCGTCGATTTCCTCCGAAAAGAACTGGGTGCGCACCAGCGGATGATTCCTGCCAAGTTTGCGCACCTGGCGCGCCACAAAACGCCCGTAAGCCGGCACTTCCGCAGTCACCTCATCGGCATCCAGCACAAAAACACGCCGGAAACCATCCGCAAGCTCCGCTTTTTCCGCCGCCCGCCGTTCGCGCGCCAGCAGGGTATCCCCCGTCCACGCCGTTCCCCAAAAGACAACCGTTGCATTCGTCGAGGCAGCCATCGGGGCAATTTCCTTGTCGTACTTTTCGATGAGAATATCCTGTGCCTCGTCAATCGAAAGCAGAGCGGACGCAGTCGCCCCGACGATATTGGCTTCCTTGTGCCCCGAAAGAAACGTGATTTGTGCCGTTTCCAGCCGGTAAATATACCCGTGCTCTTTGCGCCACAAGGATTTCACCAGCAGGTTTCGCCTGAGCACACGTTCCAGCCGGCGCATGGCATTCAAAGCCTGCGGTTTCCAGGTCGGTGAAACCTGCACGATTTCCGCCCCGCTTGTCATCAGCCTTGCCAGCAAATAAACCTGAATTTGCGCCTGCAATTCATTCTTGCCCGATTGCCGGGGAAACATCACCACGAAACTCAGCCCGCGCCCTTCCAGCACCGAAGCGGTAACCGCACGGGCAACTTCCTGCTGATACCGGCGCAGTATCAACCCCGAAGCATGCGCCGTAAACCGGATCACATCCGCCAGCAGTGATTGCATGGCTGCCGAATAATTATCTGTACGCATTTCTTCACCCGCCCCGTTCCCGCAATACAACAGGCCATTGATACGCAAGCCACCGCTCCAGCCGCCGGCAGGATTCCAAACTCAGCTGCCGTGTATACAACACCACTTCGCCGATTACCCCGCGAAAGAAACCTCCGCCGGCGGCTTTGCGACACCAACCGATTGATTCGAGCATTTCGGATTTCCAGTCTCCGGAAAATGTGCAAAACAAATCCAGCATGCCATCCATGCGCACCTGAAACTGACATGCGTTCGGCAGCACCCGGTAAAGATTGATATGCCATTTGCCGTCGAAAGCGGCATGCCCCGCCTGCGTGCCGCCGGCTTTCCGCCAGCCGTTTTGTGCACCGCCGCAGCCAAGCAGGACGTGTTGCCATGCGCTGCTTTCCGGTGCGGTGAACAGGCTGCGTGCTTCGTCCGCCTTCCCTTCCGCACGGTAAACCACCGCAGCGGTCGTTATCCCCCGCAGCCCCCGGCAGGAAAGACCGGCGTTTTCCCCGCCGAAACGGGCGCAGGCAGGCATGCCGGCAGCAGCCGCAAGGAAAACCGGCTTCGCATCCGCATCAGCCTGCCGCAGTGGATAGCCCCTCCCGCTCAAATCCAGCACATAACCGATTGGCTGCCCCGGCGCGGTAACCGGCTCGCAGCGGCCGGGCTGCTGAAAAAGCACAGCCGGGATCGAAAAATCGTACCAGCCGGCAAGCCCGGGCAGTGAGCGCGGGGAAGATAACCCGGAATATCTCAATACGGATGGTTTCAATTCGACCTTGCCGCCCACGAAAACACCTCCCTGAAACAAACTTGAAAACACACCGTCAATCTAGAACGTTTGTTCTCTTTCGTCAAGGGGGATTGGAGGATTAACCCGCGGGGGAATCATCCTGCCCGCCGGAATACGAACAAATGCCGCCCCGCCAAATCAATCACAAAGGATACGAAAACGACCGCTTGATTTCCGCACCCCAATCTGCTACAATGAATGCATCGAAGCCAGCAGGAACGGTGTAAAACAGG
>CAYWFK010000036.1:0-29097 GCA_964457375.1 uncultured Anaerolineales bacterium | reverse complement strand
CATCGATGAACCGGAGAAAAACTGGAAGTTTTCGGAATCCGATGTGCGAGAACGGGAGCATTGGGATGAGTACATGAAGGCTTATGAAGACTTGCTCAGGGAAACTTCCAGGCCGTGGGCACCCTGGTACGCCATTCCTGCTGATGACAAGCCTTATATGCGGGCATGTGTTGCTGAAATTATCGTCAAGACATTGAAGTCTCTGGAGCTACATTATCCGGTTGTCGGGAAAGACCAGAAAGCGAATTTTGCTGCGATGGAAAAGATTCTGCGTAAAGAAGGGTGATAGACACAGCAGAGCGGTGGCTTGAATGGTTTGGCGCCAATCGAATAAAAAAAACTGACCGGGCGACAAGCGTGAAGCGCCGTCATCAATACACGTATACTCTTGTACCGTGTCCTTTCTGTTCCCAAGTGTAAGAATCGGCTGGCGGGGTCGTCCAGCGGTAAAGCCACTTGGCTTCTTCGGTGTGCATATTGATGCAACCGTGGCTCATCCGTCTGCCGAAATTGTGATGCCAGTAGGTCCCGTGAAAAGCGACACCGGTTTCGTGGAAAAAGCAGACCCATGGAACACCCGGCAGCTCATAAGCCTCGATACTGGCGGTTAACTTGCCGTTGCCCATGTGCTTGGATGGCATCTTTAAATCGATGGTGAAATGCCCGGTGGGGGTCGATGTGGGTACGCCGTTACTTGTCCGCCGGGGTGAAGGAATGCCGGAAGAAATCAGTGTGAACAAAACAACCTGGTCATCTTCGTAGGCGGTCAAGGTTTGTTTGGCGAGTGAAACTTCGATGCGTTTCTTTTCGGGGGGAACATCCGGGGAAATCGGGGTAAGTTCCTCCGGCAGAACAAAGCGAAGATGCGTGGCAGGTACGAAATAATCGAGATGCAGAAGTTCATCGGTGATTTTGTACCAGAGGTGCTTGTCCGGCCCTTCATCGACACCGGTTACCCAGTGAACAGATTGATAATACAGGCGGTAAAGCTGAACCCAACCGAAAGACTTTGTGAAGCGATAGGCTCTGGTGTACGGTACCGTGACCTCTGCCAGCCATCCGCTCTCGGGAATTTTGGTGAGAGGGGTGTTGAGATGGCGGTTCTCCACCCGTTGCAAATAAGCGCTGAATATATATCCGTCCATGATGCGGTACCAGCGTGGTGTAGCCGGAATGGCATGCGGCGGTAAAAGTTCTTCGTAAATGGCAACAAGCGAATCACGGTAGCGGATCCCGATGGGTTTGCTTTTTATATCCGGCACTGCGAAAACGTCCACGTCATGCACGGTTACCCTTCCGATACCGATGGGTTCTTCTTTGGGTTTTTCTCCGGGGGGCAGCCAATCGGAAAGGCTGCGGGAGCCGAGAACACCAATCCCCATCCCGGATAATTTCAAAAATTCTCGTCGTGTAAGATTATTTGTCATTGAAATAATAATGTCCGTTTGTTCGGGATGGTTTTTCTGTTGATTTGTTGCTGAAAGCTGGAAATGCCGGAAAATCTGCCGAATTTCATCGAATCAGTACCTGTGTGCCGTATCCTCTTACATCCCAATCCTTTTGGGTTTTTATTGGGGTTTCGAAGACAGGAGTAACCCAGCGAAAGAGCCATTTTGCATCTTCCGTGCGCATATTGATACAGCCATGGCTCATCGGCGCACCAAAGTTGTTGTGCCAGAATGTGCCGTGAAAAGAAACGCCGTCTTTCAGAATGAAAAAAGCCGTCCAGGGAACCCCCGGAAGGATGTAGCCCTGCGGGGCACCGGAAGCCCGAATGGAACCCATGTGTTTGGACGGCATTTTTGAGGTGATATGGAAACGCCCCTTGGGCGTTTGCGTGCCATCCGGCACTTCTCTTCCGGGAAGCCCCGATGAAATTTTGGTGCGGTAGACGATTTGTTCATTTTCATATGCTGTCAGGGATTGCTGAGCCAGAGAAACCTCGATGCGTTTGGCTTCATAAGGCAGGTCCGGGGAAATCGGGCTGATTTCTTCATCCGGGATAGGTCGCAGGTGAGCAGCCGGCACGTAATATTTCAGGTACTTGTCAATTTCAGAAGTCAATTCGTACCATGGACTTTTGTCAGGACCGGTGATGATGGCTGTAATCCAGTGGGTGGTTTGATAATACAGCCGGTAAGTGGGCTGCCATCCGTTTTGTTTTGTGTAAGTATAGGCTTGGGTATAAGGGACTGTAACTTCCGACAATTGATTGCCATTCGCAATGTCTTTCAGGGGTTCGTTGAAATGGATGTAGGTTCTTTGCACATAAGCACTATGAATATAACCGCCCCAAACCCGGTACCAAAGCGGGTTGTATGCCGGCCCTTTTGTGGGTGTGAGTTCGTAATAAATATGCAGGAGTTCATCCTTGATGGTATAGCGCTGGATTTCTGCGTGAAAGTCCGGTGTTTTGAAAACAGGAGCAACGCGGTCGATGGTTACACGTCCGACAAGCCCTTGGGGTAAATCATGATCATCTCTTGGCGGAGGAAAATTCGAGAAACCGAATGCGGAGAGGGCTAACGCCCCCAGTTTCAGAAACGATCTTCGCGAGATTGATTGGGTGTTTTTTTGTTTTGTGCTCATCGATACAAATTGTACTCAATCAAAGTGGATATATCAAGTCCGAAAACAATCGTTTCTGTCAGCCGGATTTGGAAGAGAGAACCGGACAAGAAAAAAGCAGCGCTCCGAGAACGCTGCATTGTTCCTTTGTCGGGGCGCCGGGATTCGAACCCGGGACCTCTACAACCCCATTGTAGCGCGCTAGCCGGACTGCGCCACGCCCCGAAAGGCGAATGGATTATAGCGCGTAACGTTTTAACTGACAAGGCTTCTTTGCTGACTTGTTATTGTTCAGCGAATTTGACATCCCCTAAGTGTTCAGCGAAAATGTCACCCATGGAAATGAAGGTGGCATTTATGGTGACAGAAAGCAAGCGCAAACAGTGATGTTGCCAGGGAAGGGGAAGGGAATGAAATGAAAGTGCGGGCGTTGTTTGGGAATGCTTTGAGGTACTATCGCATTTCAGGATTTATAATGTACAGTATCGGCGATGATGAAAGCTGAATTGGGTGAAGTCGGTATAGATGAAACTCCGAATGATTTTGGTAAGGAAATGAACCGGTATGAATATTCGATTGGTATGAGCAGATTTGATGCAGGCAAACTACTGGGGGTGAGCGCAATGCGGGCCGTGCAATTGCTGGTTGGATTGTTGGCTGTATTGGCTTTCTCTGGGTGTGATCAGTTATCGGTTCAGCCGGACCGGGTGGGTGTTCCGCTTTCTCCGTCGGCGGATTCGGGGACAGGACAGGGAAATACGGCGGGCGCGGCTGTAACGTCAGCTGTTGCAGGTCAGGCAACCGGTCAGGTGACTATTCCGGCTGTATCCGCTACCGAGAAACCAGGCGTTGTGCTCAGGTTGACTTCAACTCCGTCTAACGTATCGCCTGACGTTTGTTCTCCTTTGCAGGAACATGGAATCGATGCTTTGGAGAAAATCGTTTCCGATCCTTACCATCCTCCGGCGGCGGGCAGGGATGAGCGGCATCATGGAGTGGATTTTGCTTATTACCGTGATGGTGTTCGCAAGTCGATTGCCGGAGAAGGGGTTACTGCTGTCATGCCGGGCAAGGTTGCCTATGTGCAGTCCGACCGTTTGCCTTATGGAAATATGATTATTATTGAAAGCACCTATTCGCAGGTGCCCGCTGGTATCCGGAAAATCTACGGGGTAACAAGGGGATTGTCTGTCTATCATTTGTATGCCCATTTGCAAAATGAACCGTTTTTGCAACCGGGTGACAAGGTTGCATGCGGTGAACCTATCGGGGAGGTCGGGAAGAGTGGTTACAATGTGGTTAATGCACATTTGCATTTGGAAATCCGCGTTGGACCGGGAAACACGATTTTTGCTCCAATGGCGTATTATGACACGCACGCAACGAGCGAAGAGCAGGCGAGTTATCTGCTGTGGCGTACAAGCGGGGCCTATCGGCATTGTGACCCGATGATTTTATTGCGGTTTGCCCGCATGGAAATGCAGAAAGGAAAATAGCTGCCGGCGGCTTTGGGAAATACAGCGTATCCGGTGAGAGCCGACAATCTTTGCAGGCATTTTTGCTGCACTGTGTAGTTGTGGTTTAGGGTATCGCCTGAGGAAAATTATCAGCAATCCATTCTGGTTTTTGCAAAGAAACTTGACAAAGCCGTTGTTTTTTGCTATGCTGAAACTACCGACCGTTAGGTAGAAATCGATGACAAGAAACCGGATACTCAAAGCTGCTGCACAAATTTTCAGTGAAAAAGGATATCATGCTGCTTCGATGCAGGATATTGCCGATGCCGTGCATTTGAGAAAACCATCGCTGTATTATCATGTTGCGAGCAAGCAGGAAATTTTACTCGCTCTCCTGGATGAAGCGCTGGATTTGTTGATTCAGCAAATCAGTGAAATTGGTCGCCGCCATCTGTCTCCGGAAGCCAAGCTGCGTTTGGCGATTCAGACGTATATCGAAACCATCATGGCTCGTAAAGATCTTTCCGCCGTGCTGTTGCTGGAGCATCGTTCGCTTGATTTGCAGCAAAAAGCAGAACATGTTTTGAAACGGGATGAATTCGAGAATCTGTGGAAGCTGATGATTGCCGAAGGAATTCGGACAGGAGATTTCATTTGCAAAGACGTTTCTATTGCTGCGAAAGCCATTCTGGGGATGATGAACTGGTCGATTACCTGGTATCGGAAAGGCGGCAGTTTGTCTCCGCGTGCTTTGGCATCACAATATGCGGATTTGATCTTGGCCGGATTGATTCCCCGTGACGGAAAGAACAGTGATGGTTGATGCTCTCAGGCGGTATTCCGGGATGATCATTCCGCACTGCCCGGTTTACAAGGTTTGAGGTGATAGTTTGTTTGATTTCTTTCTGCAATCAGATAATGATAAAAAGGACCTGATATTCCTTAAGGAGGATGGGTATGTATTCATTTAGTCCGACCGACGAACAAAAAATGCTAATCGATGCGGTCGGGCGGTTTGCTGCGGATGATTTGCGCCAGGCTGCCCGGGATGCGGATGAGGAAGGTGTGCTTTCCCTTGATTTGATTGAAAAGGGATGGGAGTTGGGGTATCTTCAGGCTTCTGTTCCCGAAGAGTACGGCGGCTTCGGGGAGCGATCTGTTTTGACGGGGGTGCTTGCAGCAGAAGAAATGGCTTATGGAGACCTGGCTGGCGGAATGGCGGTAATGCTGCCCGGATTGTTTGTTGTGCCTATCCTGGTCGGGGGAACGGAAGAGCAAAAAAAAGCCTTCATTCCTCCTGTGATTGATGCGGAGTGGAAACCATATACCGCCGCTTCAATGGAAGCCCGTTTTGATTTCGACCCGAACACCATGGAAACGAAAGCCGTGCCGGACGGGGATGCTTATGTTATCAATGGTGAAAAAACTTATGTGCCTTATGCGAAAAATGCTGAAGGAATGATCGTTTTTGCCGATTTGGAAGGGACGGTGCAGGGCTTTGTTGTGGAAAAGGGAACCCAAGGGGTTGAAGTGGGCGAACGAATGCAGCTGCTTGGGCTTAACGCCCTGCCTTTGTACCCGGTCAGCTTCAAGGATGTTCATGTGCCGGCGGGTAACCGAATTGGAGGTACAAGCGGCTTCGATTACGGGAATGTGCTGGCTTCCGGAAGGGTGGCGATGGCGGCAATGGCAATCGGAGTCTCGCGTGCCGCTTTTGAGTATTCCAGGGATTATGCCAAAGAACGCGATGTGTTTGGGGTGAAGGTTGCCCAAAAGCAGGCGATTGCTTTCATGATTGCGGAAATGGCTACGGAAATCGAAGCCATTCGCTTGTTGGTCTGGGAGGCTGCCTGGATGATCGATAACAATAAACCGGATGCAGCCAGACAGGCTTATCTGGCGTTGACAGGTGCTGTGGATATGGCGATGATGGTTACTGACCGGGCGGTGCAAATCCTGGGCGGGCATGGTTATATCCGGGAACATCCGGTTGAAATGTGGATGAGAAATGGACGGGGGTTTGCCAATTTCTCCGGTTTGGCGATTGTTTAGACGGAAACCTGATGAAGATAGTTTCTCTGGAGAATGAAAGATGATTGATTTCGAAAAACCCGAGGTGATAACGCAGGTGCAAAACCTGACGGAAACAGTGGCGGTCAACATGATGCGTCCGGTATCCCGTTATTTCGATGAGCACGAACACGAGATTCCCTGGGATTATATTCAATTCATGCACCAGGCGACGAAAGCCATGGGGGGAACGGCATCGATGGCGCCGGACGGGAAAAAAGGCAAGCAGGACGAGAAAAGCAAGAAGCGTCCTTCAATTGGGTATCAACGACTTGTGCATATGGTTGAAATGCTCGCATGGGGAGATGCAGGGATTTACCTGTGTACCCCCGGGGGAATGCTGGGGTCAGCTGCGGTTGCTGCATCGGGAACAGCCGAACAAAAACAGAAATTTCTGTCGAGGTTCAAAGGGGATGAACCGGTGTTCGATGCCATGGCGATGACCGAACCCCAGGCGGGTTCGGATACTTCGGCGATTCGTGCGACAGCCGTGCTGGATAAGGAGACTCACGAGTGGATTCTCAACGGAGAAAAAATCTTTGTGACAGCCGGGCACAAGGCATTGATCGACTCGAAAGGTTTCATCATCGTTTGGGCGTCCATTGACCCCTCTGCCGGGAGAGCGGGGATGCGCTCGTTCGTTGTCGAGGCGGGAACACCGGGGTGCACGGTTACCAAACTGGAACACAAACTGGGAATTCGGGCGAGTGATACAGCCTCGATTGTGCTGCAAGATTGTCGTGTGCCATTCGAGAATATTCTGGGCAGTCCGGAAGTGGAGCAGCGAACGACAAAAGGATTCAAAGGCGCTATGGCGACATTCGATGCAACACGTCCGATTGTTGCGGCTCAGGCAATTGGAATCGCCAGGGCGACTCTGGAATTGTTGAAGGAAGAATTACACAAGCATGGCGTTGAAATCCGTTACGGTTTGCCGCGGCAGAAACTTACGAATATCGAGCGCGAAGTAATCGATATGGAAATGATGCTGCGTTCCGCCTGGCTGCTTGTCATCAAAGCGGTTTGGATGGCAGATAATCGTATCCAAAATTCGCGTGAAGCTTCGATGAGCAAGCTTCGGGCAGGCGATGTCGTTGTCAAAATTACTCAAAAAGCTGTCGCACTGTTAGGCCCGCTGGGTTATAGCCGGGAACTCCTGCTGGAAAAATGGTTCAGAGACGCAAAAATTACCGATTTATATGAAGGAACCGGACAAATCAATCGGTTGGTTGTGGCACGACAGGTTTTGGGGTATCGGGGCAGTCAGCTGCGTTGATTGTCTCTGGCAAACGCGGGAACGGTCGATTGTGACTTTTGGCTGATGATTTGATGGGTACTGGATTTCACGTCGAGTTTCGTCCGATGAGGGAATGATTTGCGGTAGAATCTAGTTGATTTTGCGAAATCAGTTTCCAGATGGTGTAACGTATTCTATAATAAGGTATCTTGCATCGGGTAACCCTAATCATCGGAGGTAATGCAATGGCAGCAAAAAGAAGAATTGGTATTCTGACAGGTGGTGGTGACGTTCCCGGATTGAATGTAGCCATCAAGGCAGTCGTCAATCGGGCGATTGGACATGATATCGAAGTCGTGGGTTTGCGCAGAGGTTGGTGGAGTACGCTGGGAATCAATCCTGAAGATCCGAAGACCATTGCCGAATTGACCATGCCTTTGACCGCTGAAAGCGTTCGGAAAATCGACCGGACCGGCGGCACGATTTTGCATACTTCGCGTACCAATCCTTCGAATACCAAACCTGAGGATGTGCCGGATTTCATCGCAGAAGAAGATCGTATCGTCAAGGAAAACGGGCGGGTAGATTGCACACGTCACGCCCTCAAGGTGCTGGATGCGTTGGGTATCGACGCGTTGATCCCGATTGGCGGTGATGATACTTTGAGTTATGCAGCCCGGTTGCATCAGGAAGGTTTTCAAGTGGTTGCAATACCGAAGACGATGGATAACGATGTTTTCGGAACGGATTACTGCATTGGGTTTTCAACGGCTGTTACCCGCTCTGTGGATGCGATTTCCAATTTACGAACACCTGTCGGTTCTCATGAACGTATCGGCGTGATGGAACTGTTCGGAAGAAATTCCGGTGAAACGTCATTATTCGCCGCGTATTTGTCGGATGTGGACAGGTCTGTGATTTCCGAAGTGCCGTTCGATATCGAAAAACTAATCGACTTTTTGCTGAGTGATCGGAAAAAGAATCCTTCGAATTATGCGATCATGTCCATCTCGGAGGGTGCACAGATGCTTGGCGGTGAAATCATCCAAAGAGGTGAACAGGACGCGTACGGCCATAAAAAGCTGGGTGGTGTCGGGCATCTCATTGCAGAAGAAATCAAGAAACGTACGGGAATTGGTGTGATGTACCAGCAGCTTGCTTACCTGATGCGCTCCGGCTCCCCGGATTCGCTGGACCGAATGGTCGCCGTTTCTTATGGAAACCTCGCACTGGACCAGGTTGCCATCGGACATACCGGCAGGATGGTTGCGCTTCAGCAGGGGAACTATACGACCGTTCCGTTAACGATGGTTATTTCGGGCAAGAAAACAGTGGACGTTACGGCACTTTATGATGTCGAGAATTATCGTCCAAAAGTACGCGATATGCTGGGAAAACCGATGTTCCTATATTGATGAAATCCGGAATGATTGTGCCGAGAGCAGAATTCCCGCTTTTGCTGAATACTTTGTTTGATTGGTGTCGATAATAGAAAATACCCTGTCCGGGTTGTATGTGTAACATTCGATGAATTGTGCCTTTGTGGTTTGGACAGGCAGTCTGTATCATTCTGCCCGGTTCACGGGAACCGGAAAACCGGATGATGCGGGAGTGAATGGTTGAGATGACGGGTGAGTGTGATGAAAAAGGTATGGATATTCCCTGTGGTGATTTTTCTGCTGGCAGGATTGTTGGGCGGGTGTAACCTGCCCAGGCAGAAGGTGACAGAGACAGTTTCACAAGATGCGGTATTTACATCCGTAGCTTTGACAATCTATGCGGGACAGGCTGAAACGCAACAGCCCTCACTGCCGCAAGCGAATACCGCTCCGGCCGGAAATGCGACAACCCAGCCGTTGCAGACCGCAGTACCGATGCCAACTGATACCGTACCTCCTGCACCGACGGCAGTCCCACCAACGAACACTCCGGAACCGACACAAACCGAAACCCCAACCTTGAGTCCGACTCCTTCTGCAATCCCCGGTGCAATTTTGGAAGATGATTTTTCCAATACAAACGGATGGTATAAATACGAAGGGGACAATTACGGGTTCAAGTATGTGGATGATTCTTATCACATCTACAACAAGATTGCGAATGCAAACATCTGGAGTGTCAAGGATGCTTCTTACCACAATATTCGTATAGATGTCGATGTCAAACGTGTCGATGGCCCGGATGACGGATTTTTCGGGGTCGTTTGCCGGTTCAAAAACGACGGGGACGATTATTACGCACTGGTGATTGGCGACAACGGGTTTTACGGGATTGGCCGGATGAAAGACGGGGATTTTGCTTTCCTGAAGAAAGGGATTGACGACAACGGGATTATCCACCGCGGCAAGAATCAATCCAACCGGGTTTCCGGGGTTTGTAAAGGGAAACAACTGACCCTTTTTGCAAACGGAAAACAGCTGGTTCAGGTTTTCGATAATGCTTTTGGCAGCGGTGATATCGGGTTGGTGGTCGGAAATACTTTTCATCAGGGTGGCACAGAAGTTAAATTTGATAATTATGCTTTGCTGACACCGTAAGTATGTGTTATAGCTAATTCATCAATTTCGGGAAAAAGGAAATGCTTATGAGCGGGCTGGAGAGATTTTCTGTAAAGTGGAAACGATATTTTGGCGTTTTGGCTATCCTGGTGCTGTTTGTTGCCAGTCTGGCGTGCAATTTAAGCCAGACTTTCTCGAACCCGCCAACTGTCGTACCTTCCCCTTTGGCGACGAATACACTTGCTAACACATCAACATCTACCTTGACGCCAACGACGACGCCTTCACCGACGGTGTATCGTACACCAACGAAGACGATTAAACCGACAAAACGCCCGACCTGGACGCCATACCCGTCACGGACTTTGCGCCCGACCTGGACGGCTTCTCCGACCCTGTCCCCAACAGTTACCCCTAATGTGATTCCGGTTTTGAAAGAGGATTTTTCGGATCCAATGACACCGTGGCTGAAAACCAAGGGGAAAAATTACGCAATGGGAATTGCTGGTAAAAAGTATTTTATGACCATCAAACATACCAATCTTGAAATTACCAGCAGCAGAACCTGGCTGAAGCTGGCGGAAGTGCGTATCGAAGCGGATATTACTTTCAATAACGGAGTTGGATATTACGGTTTCTCTTGCCGGGAATCATCGAGTAATTATTATACGCTTTTCATTTCTTCCGATGGCCATTATGGTCTGGGTCAGACGATTAATGGCAGGGTGAAGTTTCTGGTTTATCGAAAAGCAGAAAAGGTAATCAAAACCGGAAAAGGGGCAAAAAACCATGTGCGCGGAGATTGCCGGGGGAATACGCTTACATTGTATGTCAACAACAAGGCGCTTGCCCGAAAAAAGATTTCCGGTCTCGGACCGGGGTATGTCGGTATGATGGCTGGCACCGGGAATACGGAAGATAACCTCACCGTTTATTTCGATAATTTAGTGATTTGGGGTCCATGATTTTCAGGGTTCGGGAGAAAAAGGATTCGGGATATTTGTTATCCAGGAGGCCACGATGAAATATAAAGTCCATCAAGCTGTTGTCATCGGTGCAGGAACAATGGGGGCGGCGATTGCCGCGCATTTGGCGAACGCCGGTGTGCGGGTCACGCTGCTTGATATTGTACCCGGGGAACTGACACCGGATGAAATAGCGAAAGGATTGACGCTTGATACCCCTGTTGTACGTAACAGGATTGTGAACGCAGGGCTTGAGCGGGCGGTTCGCTCGCGGCCAGCCAGTTTTTATTCGAAGGCGCTGGTTTCCCGGGTCAAAACGGGAAATCTCGAGGATGATTTCAATGTAATCGGTGAAGCGGATTGGGTTATCGAAGCCATCATCGAAAACCTGGCAATCAAACAAAATCTCATGAAGCGTATCGACCGCATCCGAAAACCGGAAACGATTGTCAGTACGAATACGTCGGGAATTCCCGTGGCATCGATTGCAGAAGGTTGTTCGGAAGGGTTTCGCAAGCATTTTCTAGGGACACATTTTTTCAATCCGCCCCGCTATCTGAAATTGCTGGAAGTCATTCCCACGCCCGAGACGTTGCCGGAAGTCGTTGATTTCATTGCTTTCTTCGGTGAATACCGGCTGGGGAAAGGGATCGTCCTTTGCAAGGATACCCCTAACTTTATTGCCAATCGGCTGGCGTTTGGCACCGGCGCCTTTGCTTTGGATTATATCCTGACGCATGATTATTCGGTCGAGGAGGTTGATTCGATTACCGGCCCGATCATCGGCAGACCGAAAACGGCGACTTTTCGTTTGATTGATTTGGTCGGAATTGATGTTTGGGAGCATGTCGGCACCAATCTGGCAGCTGCTATTCCGCATGATAAGCACGCTTTGAAATATCTGGGGTCGAAACCAGCCAATGAATTAATCCGAAAAATGATCGAAAAGGGATGGCTGGGGAACAAGACGAAACAAGGGTTTTACAAGCAGTTGAAAAAAGACGGAAAAAAAGCTTTTTACCCGTTGGATTTGAAGACTTTGGAATATCACCCGCCGGCAAAACCCCGTTTTGAATCGATTGGCAAGGCGAAAGACGCAGAAACCTTGAAGGAGCGGCTGGAGATATTGCTTGCAGAGGACGACAAGGCCGCCAGGTTGATTCAAATGCTCATCTACCAGGAACTGGCTTATGCGTCAGAACTAATCCCGGAGGTTGCTGATACTCCCAAACCGGTGGATGATGCCATGCGGTGGGGGTTTGGTCATGATGCAGGCCCGTACGAAATTTGGGATTTGCTGGGCGTTGAGAAAATGATCGAGCCGATGAAACAAGCCGGTTTCCCCCCTGCAACGTGGGTCGGGGAGATGCTGAAAGCGGGTGTTGATTCATTTTACCAATGGGATGGCACGCGTAAGACAGGGGTCTACAACCCGGAAAAAGGTGTTTATCAGCCAATCAAACGCCCGGAAGTGATGCTTGTCTTAAAGGAAGAAAAATCCAAAGGGCGGGTTGTCTTTCAAAACACCGGAGCAACTTTGATCGATTTGGGTGATGGTGTAGGCTGTGTAGAGTTCAACACCAAGATGAACACAATCGACGAAGATATTCTGCGCATGATGGAAAACGCGCTGGACCGCACCGAATCGGGAGAATTCGACGGACTGGTAATTGGCAACGATGGCGATAATTTCAGCGTCGGGGCAAATTTGTTCGGCGTTGTCATGGCTGCCAAAAGTGGTATGTGGGATCAATTGAGTGAAATGGTCAGGCAGCTTCAGGAACTGAACATGAGAATGCGTTATAGTCCGCAGCCCGTTGTCGTGGCGCCTGCCGGGATGACTTTGGGCGGAGGCGCGGAAATCATGATGCAAGCCTCACGCGTTGTTGCCGCCGGTGAACTTTACACCGGCTTGGTCGAGGTGGGGGCTGGTGTTATCCCTGCCGGCGGGGGAACGAAAGAAATGGTCCGCAGGATCGTCAACCCGCCAATGCGCACGAAGGATGTTGATTCCTTCCTGTTTCTTCAGCGGGTTTTCGAACAAGTGGGTATGGCGAAAGTGGCAACGAGTGCTGTGGAAGCCCGTGAATTCGGTATGCTCGGGCCGGCTGACCGGATTGTGATCAATCGGGGGCATTTGATTGCCGAAGCGAAAAAAGAAGTGCTCCATATGCTGGAGACCGGCTATCAACCGCCTGCCCCCGAGCAGGTTTACGCATCAGGCCGTGATGTTTTGGCGGGGCTGCGAGTGGGGCTGCATATGTTCAAGGAAGGCGGTTTCATCACGAATTACGAAGCCCATATTGGAGAAAAGCTCATTTACGTGATGTGCGGAGGGGAAATCAGCCAGGGCACCTGGATGGATGAGCAGTATTTCCTCGATCTTGAACGGGAGGCTTTCCTTTCCCTTTGCGGGGAAGAAAAGACCCAGGAACGCATGTGGCATATTCTTCAGACAGGCAAACCGCTGAGAAATTGAACGCCGTCGATCGAGTGGCACGAGGAGAAAAAATAATGAATAATCGAAATGACCCGTCCCATGATCCTGTGATCGTTGCCGCGGTCAGAACTGCCGTAGGCAAGGCAAAAAAAGGAAGTTTGGCATCGTACCGTCCGGAAGAGATGGGCGCTGCGGTGGTGAGAGATTTGTTGACGCGTGTCGGTTCACTTGATCCGCAAGAGATTGATGATTTGGTGTTCGGTTGTGCATTCCCGGAAGGACCTCAAGGCATGAATATTGCGCGGCTGATTGGGCTGCGTGCAGGGCTTCCGGTGTCGGTTCCTGCGGAAACCATTAACCGCTTTTGCTCTTCCGGATTGCAAAGCATTGCGCATGCAGCGTTTTCGATCATGGCAGGACAAACGGAAGTGGCAATTGCCGGCGGGGTTGAATCGATGAGTATGGTACCGATGGTCGGGTTCAAATTTGCTCCGCCGCCGGTTTTGGCGCGTGAATATCCGCAAGCTTTTACCAACATGGGGTTGACTGCTGAAAATGTTGCCGAACAGTTTGGAATCAGCCGGGCAGAACAGGATGCGTTTGCTTTCCGAAGCCATCAAAAAGCCGTGGATGCCGTGGAATCGGGCAGATTCGATGCGGAGATTGTGCCGCTCGAAGTGAAGACGATTAAGGGAAATGGTAAAGATATTGCCTCGACAAGCTTTATTTTCAACCGGGATGAAGGACCGCGCAAAGATACAAGTGTGGAAGCTTTGGGACGGCTGAAACCGGTTTTCAAAACAGGGGGAACGGTGACTGCCGGAAATTCGTCACAGATGAGTGACGGGGCAGCGGCTGTTTTGGTTACTTCACGGGCGAAAGCGGAAGCATTGGGCGCAAAACCCATGGCGCGCTTTGTGGCATTTTCTGTTGTCGGTGTGGCGCCGGAGGTTATGGGTATCGGACCGATTGAAGCAGTCCCTAAGGTGTTGAAAACCACCGGACTTTCTTTGAAGGATATTGGCTTGATTGAATTGAATGAAGCCTTTGCTTCTCAATCGGTGGCTGTCATCCGGGAACTTGGCCTTGATGAAGGGATTACGAACGTCAATGGCGGCGCGATTGCATTGGGGCATCCTTTGGGATGCACAGGAGCAAAATTAACTACCCAGATTCTGTATGAAATGAAGCGGCGCAAGGTCGAATTCGGGTTGGTCACTATGTGTATTGGTGGTGGTATGGGGGCAGCGGGTATATTTCAAAATATCGATTAATTAAGGAGAGAAAGATGTCGGAAGTTACCATTGAAAAATTGATGAGCAAAATGCCAGGAGCGTTCATTCCGGAGAAGGCTGTCGGAGTTGATGCTGTTGTTCAATATCATCTAAGCGGTAAGGAAGCCGGAGACTGGATTATTCGCATCAAAAACGGCGAGTGCCTTGTTGAAAAGGGGGTCGCAGAAAACCCGAACATGACGATGACAGCCGATTCCGAGGATTACAAGAACGTGATATTAGGAAAACTGGATGGCATGAAAGCTTTCATGCAAGGGAAATTGAAATTGGCGGGGGATTTGAACCTGGCAATGAAGCTTACCAATTTTTTCAAATTGCGTTGAACAACGAATACTTTCAGGGTAAACGGGAACAGGCATTGACTCATAAAGCCAATGCCTGTTTTGTTTTGGATGAGAAATTATTGTATCTGAGGCGAAGAGAAGAAATCAGTCTTCAAATGGAACTTCGACAACTTTTTCCATGACCTCTGCGTACAAAGCTTCGATGGCTTGCTTGACATGGGGAACCGCATTTTCGAGCGGCACCATGGTTTTCTCTTTTTCCGCTCGTTTTTTGAACTCGATACTCTTCGTTTTCAGGGAACGGCTGCTGACAGTGATGCGCAGCGGAATGCCAATTAAATCGGCATCGTTGAATTTTACACCGGGGCTTTCATCCCGGTCATCGAAAAGCACTTCGATATGATTTTGCAGCAAGTCTTCGTAGAGTTTCTCGGCTGTCTGCCGGACGTTTTCACCGCCTTTACCGGGGAGCATAACGAGATGTACCTGGTATGGGGAGACGGTAATCGGCCAGATGATTCCGTAATCATCATTGTGCTCTTCTGCAACTGATGCGAGCAATCTGCCGCTGCCAATCCCGTATGAACCCATAATCACCGGTTTGTCTTTCCCGTCTTTATCCTGAAAAGTTGCCCCGAAGGCGCTCGTGTATTTTGTGCCAAGTTTGAAAATATTCCCGACTTCGATGCCGCGGATGGTGCGCAGGGGCTGCCCGCATTCGGGGCAGGCGTCGTCGTCTTTGGCGGCAGCGATATCGGTGATGATGTCCGCTTTGTAATCCCGCCCGTAGTTGACATTCATCAGATGGTAACCGGTTTCGTTCGCACCGGCGACAAGGTTGGCTGACTGCGGAATGATATCGTCGACGATGATCAGCACATCTTTCAACCCGACCGGCGAAGCATAACCCGGAACCGCACCGACAGCAAGGATTTCTTCCTCGGTTGCCGGGCGAAGTTCTTTTGCTTTCAGCGCATTTGCGAGTTTTGTTTCGTTCAAATCCATATCGCCGCGCACAATGGCGAAAACGAACTTTTCTGCCGTTTCATTATTTTCGGTAATCGTTGCCATGACGAAAACGGCTTTGGCAGTTTTCTCTTTGGGGATTCCCAATAGTTTGGAAAGATCATCGATGGTTTTCGTTTCCGGTGTGGCGACTTTCTCGATGGGTTTGGGATCTTCCTGAGGCAGGACGTGTTTTTTGAAGCGTGCGATTTGACGGTTTGCAGAGTATCCGCAATGGTCACAGAGCAACAAAGTGTCTTCACCAATTGGTGTGAGATACATGAACTCGTGTGCCATCTGCCCGCCCATCATTCCCACGTCGGATTTGACAGCAATTACAGGGATACCTGCGCGATGGAAAATGTTGAAATAAGCCTGATAATGGGCGCGATATTGTTTGTCCAGGCCTTCCCAGGTGGCATCCAGGCTATAGCTGTCTTTCATGGTGAATTCGCGCACGCGAATTAACCCTGCTCTGGGGCGCGGGTCGTCGCGCCATTTGGTCTGGATGTGATAAATCAGCATGGGGAGCTGTCTGTATGAGTGGATTTCCTGTTTTGCCAGATAAGCAACCACTTCTTCATGGGTCATTGCCAGAACCATGTCGCGGTTGTTTTTGTCTTTGAAGCGCCCCATTTCAGAGCCAATCTGGTACCAGCGTCCGGTTTCCTGCCATATTTCCGCCGGATGGACAACGGGCATGGAAAGTTCCTGCCCGCCGATAGCGTTCATTTCTTCCCGCATAATATTCTCTATTTTGGTCAAAGAACGTTTTGCCAATGGCATTGCGGTAAAGATACCTGCTGCTAACTGGCGGATAAAACCGGCACGCACAAGCAACTTGTGGCTGGGTATTTCGGCATCGGCAGGCGCTTCACGCAGCGTTCGTCCGAAAAGATGGGACATTCTCATAAGAAACCCTCCGGGATAAAAATAACGAGTAAATGGTAAGGAAACGTCGATCAATCTCTTTCAAAAGAAAAACCCTTCGGCTCTCACGTCCGAAGGGTAGTATCCAGCAATTTGTTCTGGTGGTCTACCAACCTCAAAAGACCGAAAGCCTTAAAAAAGGTTTCGCCTGCATGGGACTGGAGACGGGGGAGAAATGACCACGCACATAAGTGCTGTTAGTTTACCAAAGGATGGAAGGATGTCAAGGGAAGTGTTATTGTTTAGCGAATTCGACACCCCCTAAGTGTTCAGCGAAAATGGCAATCCGGGTATTTTCCGGGGGGCAAGAGCCGGATGCGGTTTGGGGTACATGCTGACTCCGGTAGTGTCTGGGGCAGGTTGTCGTCGGTGTGCCTGGTGAACTAGTTGCTTCCGGTATGACGGAAGCAAGGACTATCTGCTGCTTCCTCTGACTGTTATGCGCGTAGAAGCGTGGTTTTGGATTTTCTGACGGTTAATGGCTCACTGCGGGAAGCGCAGACAGGTATCCTTTTTGTTTGCATTTTCGGGAACAGGATCAAAATGTAAAAATGAACGCAAGATCATTGACGTTTGTTTGGGTTAAACCGGGTTTCATCAAATTGCCAAGTGGTTCGAAGAAATGGAAGGAATCATTGTTGGCTAAAAATGCTTTGTAATCCAGTTCCAGTGCGCTGGCTCTGGCCAATGTATGCTCGGTAACAATTGCACCAGCCGATCTGGTTGGCCCGTCGTCCCCATCTGTTGCCAGGGTAACGATGGCGGTATCGCTCAACCCGTCGAGATACGGGACTGTACTGAGTGCGAGTTCAATGTTCCTGCCCCCAAGCCCGTCTCCGGTAAGCGTAACGGTTGTCTCACCTCCGCAAATAATGCACGCCGGACGCGAAACCGGGTCGCTGGTGATGTTGATTTGCCGGGCAATGGAAGCGAGAAATTTCCCGGCTTCTCTGGCTTCTCCCTGAAGCTGGGTTGTTAGCAGCATTGTGTGAAACCCTTCCAGCTGGGCTTGCTCTCTGGCGGCTTGTGCTGCAATCAGGTTGTTGCCCACAATCAGGTTGATGACATTGTTGAAGATTGGGTCGTCTGGTTTGAGCGTTTCGGGGAGTATCCCGTTTGCTCCTTCTTTCAGAAGGTTGACGATGGATTGTGGAATCGAGCGGGTGATGTTGTAATGCTCGAGAATATCCAGACAATCCTGAAATGTGGATGAATCGGCTGCGGTTGGCCCGGACGAAATCACATCCAGCTGGTCTCCGACGACATCGGATAGGATGAGTGAAATGATTTTGGACGGGTACGCCAGTTTTGCCAAACCACCGCCTTTTACCTGTGAGAGATGTTTTCTCAAAGTATTGATTTCATGAATAAATGCACCGCATCGAAGCAAGGCATTGGTAAGAACCTGTAAATCGGAAAGGGAAATGGAAGGCAAGGGAGCCGTCAGTAATGATGAACCGCCGCCGGAAAGCAGACAAAGCACCAGATCGTTTTTTGTGGCTTTGTCCAGCAGGCGTATGATTTCGGATGTGCTTTGAATACACGAGTCGTCGGGGATTGGATGGGAAGCCGGAAGCAGACGGATTGTGTTTGTTCCCTGCGCGTCTTCATCGAGCAGCGGATCTTCTTTGATGATGACGATACCTTCGGTAATCAGGGACCCCAAAACATCCTCGACGGCTTGTGCCATCGGTGCGCCTGCTTTGCCGGCACCGATAACATAAATGTGCTCGATATTTGCCAGATCGAGCCGGTAATTTTTGATGAAGATGTATTTGTTTTCGCGCCGGATGTAATTCCGGATTGCCTGGTATGGGTCTACGGCAACGATGGCAGCATTGAGAATCCGGTTGATTTGGGCTGCTTTCTCTGCCGGGAGTTTCGCTTTGGTATGAAAATCGAATTTATCCATTAGGTCACTTGTTTCTCAGGCTGAATGCATTCCGGGCTGTCGTTTGCCGGGTTGTTCACTCGTCTGGATACCGGGTACGCTATCATTTTATCAGCCGGGTAAGGAGCCAACAAGGGTTGGATGTTCTCCGGCGGTTGTTCGTCGGGGGAAAGCCATACCGGATAGTCTTGTTTTTTGAGTATAACCGGCATGCGGTTGTGAATGGGTTTGAGCAGGCTGTTTGGCTGTGTGGTGATGATTGTGCAGGATTTGATTTCAGAGCCATCTGCGGATTGCCAGATTTCCCACAATCCTGCAATTGCGAAGGGGCTTTTGTCTTTCATGTGGATGAAGTATGGCGTTTTCTGTCTGGGGTTCGTCCCGGCTTTCCATTCGAAAAATCCGTCAGCCAGAATCAGACAGCGTCTGCGTCGATAGGCGTTCCGAAAAGACGGCTTCCGAGCCAGGGTTTCCGCTCTGGCGTTGATTAGCCGGTACCCGATTTGGGGGTCTTTTGCCCAGGAAGGAACCAACCCCCAGGTAAAGAAATCCGGAAGATGAGGGGGTGTGTTGGGAATAACGGCTACAGGTTGGGATGGCGCGATGTTGTATCGCGGGGGGATATTTTGCATGGCATTCGGGAAGGAAACCCATGGAAAGGCAATTTGTAATTGAGCCGGGTCTGTTATCAGGGTAAAGCGTCCGCACATGGTCGTCTCCTTGCCTGCAATTGAGTTGAAAAAGGCGCCCCTTGACCTGAGGGGGGCAGGCCAAGGAGCGCATAGTGATTATTGCATAGTTTGAGAGTTGTGTCAAGAAGAATTCCCCGAAATTATCAATTCTTAACAAATAAACTTCCCGGTTTGGTACCAATGAACTATGCGGCATTGCACGAAACTTTTTGAAAGATGTCGATTGCGCGTTTTAGAGATATGTTTTGGAGGGTGACTTCGCAGGGAAAGAAAAAGCTGAATTACGGGAATAATCAATCAGGCAGGAGCGGGTGAATTTGTGTTTTGTTGCAGTACCTGCAACAAGTGGTTTGTATTATTTGGAAAACCTTGTTGGAGAAGCTCGATGGGACGCAGACACAACCCTGAAAAATTAATCAGAATATTCCGGGCAGTCAGGGAAAATCCCGGACACCGCCCCGGGTTGATTGCGCGTTTGATCGGAATTCATCGTTCGGACGTTATTCGTGCACTGCCGGCATTGGAAGAGCACGGCTTGTATTTATGCGAGGATGAACACGGGTGTTTGTGGGTTTATGATGCCTCTCGAAGGCGAAAAAAAGATGGAGAACCATAGTTTGTTGCAGAATTTCCAACACAATATGTTAAACTATTTACAGGGTGATTTGTCAATCAGGGAGAAAATCATGGGTCGTAGTAAAACGAAGGCAGAATGCTTAATTGAGATGGAACGTCTTTACCTGCAACGCGCTTTTAGCGATGCCGAAATGGCAGAACGGATTGGCGTAGATCGGACTACTGCTTATCGGTACCGGATGGAATTATCTTCCGGCGAGAGTAGTTTGATGATTGTTCAGGATGCGTACGGGAAGTGGAAGATTGACAGAAGTACGTATCTTTCGAACTTGCGGGTCAATCTGTATGAATCGCTGAGTCTTTATCTGGCGGCAAAACAGACGCTTCAACAAAGCCGCATGGCGGGGATTCACGCTGTCAATGCTTTGGAAAAATTGTCAATGGCGTTGCATCAGCCGATGACAAGCCGTTTGGTCGATGAGGCGAATAAGGTGCTGAATAGCCGCATTGATCCGCAAAAGATGAAAGTATTCGAAACGATTGCGCGCGGGTGGGCGGAACGGATTGTTGTGGATATTCTTTATCGCGGATTACATGGACAGCAGGAGAGACGTTATCGGATTCAGCCTTATCTGATCGAGCCATCCGCATGGAGCGATAGCGTTTATGTGATTGCGCATAGCCATGAATTCGGTAATGTTGTTCCCTTCAAAATCGAACGGATTTCTCGTGCGGTGTTGTCTACCGAGCAGTTCGAGATTCCTGACGATTTCGATCGAGAGCGCTTGTTGCGTTATGCATGGGGTATTTGGCGTAAGGGCGGCAATCCGGAGATTGTGCGTTTGAAATTCCGTCCAGGGGCAGCTGCGCGGCGTTTGCTGGAAAGTACATGGCATCCATTGGAAAAGGTACAGGAAACACCCGATGGCGGTTGTATTTGGGAAGCACCGATTGCGGAGTGGCGGGAAATGTTACCCTGGGTTCGTGGCTGGGGTGCCGACGTGGAGGTGCTTGCTCCGTCGGAACTGCGCAAGCGCTTGCTGCAAGAAGTGCGGAGATTGGGCCGAATTTATGATTTGAGGGCGGAAGACAAAGATAAGGATATTTTGAAATATTATGCTCATTCGCGTGTTGATGCTGATGAATCTGAATGGCAGTTGCTAATTGATCATTTAACAGGAACGGCGGAATTAGCCGCAAAGTTTGGTGAAGCCGCAGGTATACCGGAAATTGCCTGGGTCACGGGTATGTTGCATGATATTGGCAAGTATTCAAGTGCATTTCAATCCAGGTTGCGAGGAAGTTCACAACATGTGGATCATTCTTCGGCCGGGGCAAAAGAGATAGTAAAACTGTTTGCGCAGAAACAAACCCGGTATCTGGCTGAGATTGTTTCTTATTGTATTGCTGGTCATCATACCGGATTGCTTGATTATGGAAGTCAGGGGGATTTACCGGGAGCCGGTACTTTAGTGGCGAGGCGTGATAAAAAAAGAATTAACAACTATGATGCATATAAGAAGGAAATCGATGTGAGTTCTTTTGTGCTGGAAATGCAGCCAATTCTTGCCGGCAGTTTTCGCCAAGGTGGCAAAGAGAGGTCATATACCGGTTTTTCTCTGTCTTTTTTTACCCGGATGCTTTACTCGATGCTAGTTGACGCTGACTGGCTGGATACAGAAAAGTACATGAGTGATGTAGAAAAGCCACGCGGAAGATATGCCAGCATCGACGCACTTGCAAAACAGTTTAATCAATTTTTGCAAAGGTTCGAGAATCCGCAGTCGGAGCTTGACAAAAAACGTACTGATACATTGCATGCTTGTCTTGACAGGGCAATTAGTAGCCCTGGCTTTTTTACGCTCACTGTTCCAACAGGTGGAGGAAAGACATTTTCCTCGATGGCTTTTGCTCTTAATCACGCTGTAAGGCATGGTTTGCAAAGGATAATTTATGTTATCCCATATACCAGCATCATTGAGCAGAATGCTGCGAAGTTTCGGGAAGCGCTTGGGGTTATGGGCAAAGAAAATGTCTTGGAACATCATTCCAATTTCGATTGGAAACGTGCGTTGGAAACAGACGATGAAACTGATGAGCTGTTTGCAAAAATGAAACTGGCCGCTGAAAACTGGGATATTCCAATCGTTGTTACGACGAATGTGCAATTCTTCGAATCGCTTTTTGCTAACAAGAAGCGTCAAGTACGCAAGTTACACAATCTTGCCAAAAGCATTCTTATTTTCGATGAGGTGCAAATGCTACCGAGAGAATTTCTTAAGCCTTGTCTTCTTGCTATTCAGGAGCTGGTTCGAAATTATGGATGTAGTGCTGTTTTTTGCACGGCTACTCAACCAGCGCTTGAAGGATTTTTCCCAAAAGAAATTCAATTTACAGAGCTTGCTCCTAAACCAGATGCTTTATACAAATTCTACAAGCGGGTGGAAATCAAGCAACTCGGAGAATTGCCGGACGATGAATTAATCAGCAGACTGAATGAGCATGAGCAGGTGCTTTGTATTGTCAATACGAGACGACATGCCAAAGAACTGTTTAATCAACTAGCATATGATGGGAGATATCATCTTTCTACGCTTATGTGTTCTACGCACCGCTATCAGGTCCTAAAAAGAATATATGAGCGGTTGGGAAAAGGTGAAATTTGTCGCGTTGTCTCCACTCAAGTTATGGAGGCGGGGATTGATATTGATTTCCCGGTTGGGTACAGAGCGCTAGCGGGGTTGGATGAAATTATCCAGGCTGCCGGACGTGTCAACAGGGAAATGAAGCGTGCTAATGGAGATTTATTTGTATTTGAACCAAAGTCAGAATATGTCAAAAGAACGCCATCGTTCATTGCCCAAACAAGTGCTGTTGCACGTTCTGTCTGGCGGGATTTCAAAGAAGACCCGGATTCTTTGGAAGCAATTGCCGCTTTCTACCAAATGTTATACACATTACAAGACCCTGATGGGTTTGATGCAAATCATATACTTGATTATTTCAGTACATACGAAGAACACCCGGAGTTTAATTTCAAAACGGCTGCTGAACATTTTCATCTAATCCGACAAAATACCGTCTCAGTATTGGTTCCATATGACGAAACGGCTGAGACCCTTTTGCGTGATTTGGAGTATGCTGTTTATCCCGGCGGCATTTTGAGAAAATTGCAACGTTATGTTGTCAATATTTATGAACATGAATTCGAAAATATACAAAGCAAAGGAGGCATAATCACCATTAATGATACTTATCAGGTCTTAAATCAAAGCAGGATGAATGAATTTTACAACGCTGAAACAGGGTTAATTCTCCCTGTAAAAGCAGGGGGAACCGCAATCTGTTTTTAGTCAATACAAACAAGAAAGGAGGTTTATTTTATGGGTTACGGAATACGTTTTCGTGTCAAAGGGGACTATGCGCTCTTCACCCGACCGGAGATGAAAGTTGAGAGGGTTAGTTATGATGTGATTACCCCCTCAGCTGCCCGTGGAATCATCGAGGCGGTTTATTGGAAACCGGCTATTCGTTGGGTGATTGATCGAATTCACGTTTTGAATGAAATTCGATTTACAAATATCCGCAGAAATGAAGTGGGTGAGAAAATTTCAACGAGAAATGTTGAGCAGGTGATGCGGGGGGGCAGGAGAGCCCTTTTTCTGTCAGTTACTGAAAACCGGCAACAGCGGGCGGCTCTGATATTAAAAAATGTGGATTATGTGATCGACGCGCATTTTGAAATGACGGATCAGGCAGGTGATGATGATACCCCAGAAAAGCACTACAACATTGTTTTACGTCGCTTGCGTAAGGGCCAACACTTCCATGCTCCCTATCTGGGTACTCGTGAATTTCCGGCAATCGTAATCTTTGTCACTGATGAAGATTCCCCCACTAGTGTGCATACGGGTGAACGGGATTTGGGATGGATGCTCTATGATTTGGATTTCAGGACGCCTGACGATATTCGTCCTAAGTTTTTCAAAGCTGTAATGCGGGATGGCGTAATCGATTTGCGCAATCTGGAATTGAAAGGATGAAGCCATGATTTTACAAGCGCTCAATCGTTATTATGAAATATTGCGCAAGGATCCGGCAGCAAAAATTTCTCCTTTTGGTTATAGTGTTACCAATGTGAGTTTTGCGCTCAATCTGTCATCTGATGGGGAAATTCTGGACGTTTTACCGATGTTTGTCAAAAAGCAACGGGGAAAGAAACTGGTCGATATTCCCCGTCCGATGATCGTTCCGGAGCAGGTGAAACGCTCGAGCGGTGTCTCTCCGAATTTCCTATGTGACAACAGTGCTTATGTCTTTGGTTATCCGCAAGAAAAGAAAACCAAAAAAACGTATGGGAAAGACCGTTTTACTGCATTTCGTTTGCTGCATCAGAAAGTATTGAAACTTGCAACGACAGATGCGGCTCGTGCTGTTTTGGCTTATTTGGAAAGCCATGATCCGGATAAAGCAGACGAAATTGAAGTTCTTTTTCCTTACCTTGAGGACTTTATGAAAGGAGGAAATATCGTTTTTATCCATAAGGGAGAATTCCTTCATGATAACCCTGAAATTCGTCAGTTGTGGGAAGAGCATAAAGCCAGCCAGCAGACTGTTGAATTACAGTGCCTTGTGACAGGGCAAGTATCCCCGATTGCACGGTTACATCCAAGTTTGAAACATATGCGTGGTGCTCAACCAACCGGTGCAACACTGGTTGGTTTCAACCTCTCTGCGTTTTGCTCATACAACCATGAAAGCAAAGAAGAGAAAGGGTTAAACGCCCCGGTGAGTATTAAAGCTGCTTTTGCTTATACCACTGTATTGAATTACTTGCTTTCAGACGAGAACCCGAATGGACATCTTTTCCTTGGGGATACAAGTATTGTTTATTGGGCTGAGAGTGAAAGCCGTGCCCACGAAGCTGCTTTTTCGGCAATCATTCGCCCAGATACAATAAACTCCGATGAATTTGCTGCCAGAAAAAAAGCTGATTCTGTCCTCCGTGTGATTGCTGAACATATCCAGAATGGCAAAGCGCTTGATTTGGACGCATTGATGAAGGACCTGGGTGATGAAAACCCGCGGTTTTATGTTTTGGGGTTGGCACCCAATGCTGGACGTGTTTCTGTTCGGTTTTTCATTACCGATCCATTTAAAAATGTTGTGCAACATATCATGTCTCATTACAAAGACCTGGAAATTGTTAAAGAATATGATGATCAATCCAGTTATATTTCCGTTTGGCGTATTCTCAATGAGACTGTTTCCAAAAAAGCGCGTGATAAAAAAGTTTCCCCGTTACTCGCCGGTTCTGTTTTTCGTTCTATCCTGACCGGATTGCCTTATCCTGCTGCTTTGTACAATGCAATCATCATCCGTATTCGCGCAGATATGGATGACAAAGATCAAGGCATTCGCAAGATCAACTATGTGCGTGCAGCTGTTATCAAGGCATATCTATTACGAAAATATCGTTATCAAACCAATGATTCAATAAAGGAGGTATTGGTTATGGCTCTTAATGAACAATCTAGCAATCCTGCTTATCTATTAGGACGGTTATTTGCGGTTCTGGAAAAAGTTCAGGCTGAGGCAATTGGCAATTTGAACGCCAGTATCAAAGACCGTTACTTTGCATCGGCTTGTGCATCACCGGGTACAGTCTTTCCGATTTTGTTGCGTTTGGCTCAACATAATATTGCCAAGGCGGAGTATGGGTATGCAAGTGAACGCCGCATTCAGGATATTCTAAATAAACTGGATATAAAAGAAAATCCAATTCCGTCCCGGCTGACCCTGGATGAACAAGGTGTATTCATCCTCGGGTATTATCACCAAAGAGCTGATTTCTACAAAAAGAGAGAAGCACAAGAATCAGAAGCTGTGAACAACTAAGTTTTGTCTATTAAGTATCAATTGAAAATACATAATTTATCAAAGGAGACTAAATCATGTCTAACCCAATTCGCAACCGTTATGAATTTGTTATTCTTTATGATGTGGAGAATGGAAATCCGAACGGAGATCCTGATGCCGGAAATATGCCGCGTATTGATCCGGAGACTGGTTATGGCATCGTTACCGATGTTTGTTTGAAACGAAAAATCCGTAATTATGTGGAACTGATTAAAGGTGATTCGCCGGGGTACCGCATATATATCAAAGAAGGTACGCCATTGAATCAGAATAATATGGATGCGTATCGGGCTGTTGGTTTGGAACCTGGCAAAAAAACAGATCTTGCCGGGGTCAACAATGCACGCAAATGGTTGTGTGAGAACTTTTTTGATGTGCGTACTTTTGGGGCTGTTATGACAACAGGTGATAATTGCGGACAGGTGCGCGGGCCGGTGCAAATCAACTTTTCCCGCAGCGTTGATCCTATTACCCAGCAGGAAGTGACGATTACTCGGCAAGCGGTGACACGCATCGAAGATATTGATAAAGAACGCACAATGGGGCGCAAACATATTGTTCCTTATGCTTTATATCGTGCAGAAGGGTATGTCTCTGCAAAGTTGGCTAATGATGAGCAAAAAGGAACCGGCTTCTCCGAAGAAGACCTTCAGCTATTGTGGGATGCTCTAATCAACCTTTTCGAGCATGACCATTCGGCTGCCCGTGGCAAAATGGCAACACGGAAATTGATTGTCTTCAAACATGAAAGTGATTTGGGAAATGCTCCTTCTCATATCCTTTTCGAACGGGTACGCGTTGAACGGGACGGGAACGTTACTATACCGCGTCAATTCTCCGATTATCTGGTGAAGGTGAACAGAGATAATATGCCGGATGGTGTAGAACTGATTGAAATGTTGTGAAGCAATCTTTAAGCGGGAATGATGATGTCTGGCTATTTGCCTGAGGATTATCTACAGCTTTCCGGTATTCAGCATTTTGTGTTTTGCCGGCGGCAGTGGGCGTTGATTCACGTTGAACAACAATGGCGTGATAATGCGCTCACTGCCCAGGGCAGTATATTGCATCAACGGGTGGACGACCCCTTTTTCAATGAGAAACGAGGGGATTTGATGGTTGCCCGTTCGGTGCCTGTTTCTTCTCCGACACTGGGATTGACGGGTATCTGTGATCTTGTCGAGTTCTACTCATCTGATGACGGGGTTAGGCTTCCGGGGAGGAATGGGTATTATCAGCCTGCACCCGTGGAATATAAACGCGGGCGTAAAAAGCATGATCATTGTGACGAAGCGCAGTTATGTGCTCAGGCAATATGCCTTGAGGAGATGCTGCTGACTACTATTCCAAAAGGGTATATATTTTATGCACAAACCCGCCGCAGGATAGAGGTGGTGTTTACTGATGAATTAAGAACTTTGGTGACCGGAGCCGCAGATGAGATGCATGCATACTTTCGGCGCGGTTATACCCCGCGGGTGAAGCCTTCCAAAGCTTGCCGGTCATGTTCCTTGGCAGATATTTGCCTTCCGGGGTTGCAGAGACGGCGCATACCGGCATCGCAGTATATCCGCGAGCAAATTGAACAGGAGTGATGTTTGTCAGGTGATAATAGAAGACAGGAGTAGGCAATGTAGATGAAGAGAATTGGGAATACCCTTTATGTCACTACGGCAGAATCTTATCTATCGCTGGAAGGAGAAACCGTGGTGATAAAAAAAGAAGAGCACAAAGCAATTAAACTTCCGCTCCATAATCTGGATGCAATTGTCTGTTTCAATTACCCCGGAGTGAGCCCATCATTAATGGGTGCTTGTGTTGAGCGAAATATAGCACTGACTTTCCTGAGGCCTAGTGGACGTTTTTTAGCCAGGGTGACCGGACGTGTGAAAGGAAATTTGTTGCTGCGGAAAAAACAATTTGAGTCTGTGCAGGATGAAAAAATATGTTTGGAGGTTGCTACTTCTTGTTTGTTGGGGAAAATTGCTAATTGTCGTGTGGTGGTTGAGCGGACTTTGCGTGATCATGCGATGCTTGTCGATGCAGCTGCGTTGCGTGAAGTTTCGGCTTTTTTGAAAGCGGTTTTGTTAGCCATTCGAAAAGCGGATTGTATGGAAACCTTGCGGGGTTTGGAAGGAAGTGCAGCAAAACAGTATTTTCGGGTATTTGGTGAGTTGGTATTGAAACAAAAAGAAGATTTTCCGTTCAGGGATCGTAACCGGCGCCCGCCTCGGGATAATATCAATGCATTACTGTCGTTTTTTTACAGTTTGCTTGCATACGAAGTCGCCTCTGCTTTGGAGACAGTGGGGCTGGATCCGCAAATTGGGTTCCTGCATGTTGACCGTCCCGGGAGGCCTTCACTTGCTTTGGATTTGATGGAAGAATTGCGACCGGTGTTTGCTGATCGTTTGGTGTTGACGCTAATCAACCGCAAGCAGATTCGTGGCAAAGGTTTTCTGAAGAAAGAAAGTGGTAGTGTCTTGATGAATGAAGAAACCCGTAAAAAGGTAATCACAGCATGGCAGGAAAGAAAGCAGGAGGTGATCATGCACCCTTACCTGAAAGAGAAGATACCGTTTGGACTAATTCCGCAAATTCAGGCACAATTGCTGGCGCGTTATTTGAGAGGAGAATTGGATGCGTATCCGCCCTTTTTCTGGCGTTAGGAGTTGATATCTATGATGGTGTTGATTACCTATGATGTGAATACAGAGACGCTTGCCGGCCAAAAGCGTTTGCGTAAGGTGGCAAAGCAATGTGAAAATTTTGGGCAGCGTGTTCAAAATTCGGTGTTCGAATGTTTGATTGATGGTGGTCAGTTGCAGGTGTTGAGAAACAGACTGCTGGAAATCATCAACCCGGAAAGGGATAGTTTGCGATTTTATTTTCTCGGGAACAATTGGCGGAGACGAGTTGAGCACTATGGAGCGAAGGCAGGACTTGATATGGAAGGCCCGTTGATAGCCTGAAACAGGGATGCGAACCATAAGTGAACATCAATCTGGGGGGAGGTTCGCACGAAAAAAGCACCTTAACAAAAGAAAAAATGACAAAAGGGTGATGAAATGATAAAATAGAAGGAATAGAACCCGCCAGATACAGGAGTAAAAAGGCGGGTAGGGGGGATATATTGCGGTCGCTCCCTTCGCGGGGAGCGTGGATTGAAACGAGTAACGAGATTAAAACTCTCAACGGGAAAAGGTCGCTCCCTTCGCGGGGAGCGTGGATTGAAACCCGAAACTGTCAATAGAAAACCGGTCGAAAAAT
>CAYWFK010000035.1:0-30494 GCA_964457375.1 uncultured Anaerolineales bacterium | reverse complement strand
CCAGAATTCTGGAAAATGATGCTGAAATCGAGGTCGTGGGCGTGGCTTATCACGGTGCCGAAGCGCTTGACATGGTTGCGAAGAAAAAGCCGGATTTGGTGTTGATGGATTTGAAAATGCCCAATATGAACGGGGTTGTTGCGACCAGAAAAATCCGCGAGACGAACCCGGATGTGCGGGTTTTGGTGCTTACGACATACGATGATGACGAATGGGTTTTCGATGCCATCCGCGGTGGTGCTTCGGGGTATTTGCTCAAAGATACCCCGCCGCATGATTTGATTGATGCAATCAAAGGTACCGTGCAGGGAAAGACGTTTGTCGATCCGAATATCGCCGGGAAGGTTTTGGCCTCAGTGTCGAAGAGAAACCGGGTGGCAGTTCCGCCTTCCCATTATGCTCTCAGTGAGCGGGAGGGAGAAATCCTGAAATTACTTGCCCAGGGGTTGACCAATGCGGATATCGCCCGTCAACTTTACCTGACAGAAGGAACAGTGCGGAATTACACCAGTGAGATTTTCAAGAAACTGGGCGTTTCAGACCGGACACAGGCGGCAGTGACGGCATTACGCATGGGGTTGGTAGACCTGGACGAGCAGGATTGAAACCGGCGCTTTTTCGTGTTCGGTTTTGAAACTTTTTTGTTTTCATGGTATATTCCAGATATGAACGGAGAAAGAAAACGGGACACAAAGATAAAGTGCGTTGCTCTTGTGACTTTTCTGGGCATGTTGATGATTTTGATGTCCGGTTGTACGAATGCAAAAAACAAAGTGGACTGGGAAGGGGAAAACAACCCGGGGAAAATCACGTATAGTTATTCAAGATTCACCGGTATCGAAATGGGGACTATTCAAGGGAAATCGGGAGAGACACTCAGCCTGACTTACGATGCCAAGGTGAAACGGGGTAAGTTGATGCTGCGGGTGATGGGTCCTGACGAATCTGTTTTGTGGGATCTTGTCCTGAAAAAGGATGCCGGGGAAACTGTTGAATTGACTTTGGGCGAGGACGGGGAATATCCATTGATTATCCGGGGAGAGAACACATCGGGAGAGTTCGAAGTATTCTGGAAAGTCGAACCATAGCGGAAAACGCTGCATTATAACCCGCTGCGATATTTAGCGATAAGCAGAACTTATAGAAACATTAATATACTATTAATATATGACATACTACCATAGCTTGATATGACAAGATTCACTATGGAATCTTGGAGAAAAATGATATGGTTGCGTATATACATATATTCGAATAGTTTGCTATGGAGTTTCCCTGGCAGTTTTGTGCCCGGGGAAAGTTTGTTATTTTGTTGCTCTCATTACCGGGAGAAAATTCCTTGAGAAAAAAGAAAACAGACTAATGATTCGAGAGGAGACCAGAGAATGCCAAATCAACGAGGAAAAAGAATTGCACGAGCAGGATTGATCCTGGCAGCAGCGTTCGTTGTCATCGGTGTGCTGATTGGGGGAACGGGGAGCATGCAACGAGCGGCGGCAGCAGCGGATCTGACTGCGAACCAAGCCCCGATGGTCGTCATTCCGACGCCTACCCCTCATGCAACAGTTGACCATCATACGTTCCCGGCGCTGAACGGACCCTTCGAGAAGCCGCAGGATGTTACCAAGGCTTGCCTCGCCTGCCATCCCGATGCAGCGAAGGAAATTCAGCATACCACACACTGGACCTGGGAATTCGTCAATCAAACTACCGGCGAAGTGATGGGGAAAAAGCACCTGATTAACAATTTCTGCATCAGTATCCAATCCAACGAGCCGCGTTGCACAAGCTGCCATGTCGGTTATGGGTGGAAGGACAAGAACTTCAATTTCAACGTCCAGGAAAACATCGATTGTCTGGTTTGTCATGATACGACCGGCACGTATAAAAAGTTCCCGACTGGTGCGGGACTGCCTGCTTCAAAGCCGAAGGAATTTCCTCCCAAAAGCGGCAAGATTTGGCAGCCGCCGGATTTGACGGATATTGCCCAAAACGTGGGGCTTTCCAGCAGGCAGACGTGTGGCGCATGTCACTTTTATGGTGGCGGCGGGGACGAAGTCAAGCACGGTGATTTGGATAGTTCTTTGATCAAGCCTTCTCATGATTTGGACGTGCATATGGATGCTGCCGGATTGAATTTCAGCTGCACGACATGCCACGAAACAGTCAAACATGATATTCCCGGCAGCCGGTATAGTATGGACTCTCAACAATGGAAAGGCTGTGAATCCTGTCATACCGACAAGCCGCACAATTTCAGCATTTTGAATGAGCACACCGATAGAATCGCTTGTGAAACATGCCATATTCCTGAATATGCACGCGGCGGTAAAGCAACGAAGATGTGGTGGGATTGGTCGAAGGCCGGCAAACGCAACGAAGACGGTAAACCTTATTCACGAAAAGATGAAGCCGGTCATGTTGTTTTCGATACCAAGAAAGGGGAATTCGTCTGGAAAGAAAATGTCGTACCCGAGTACGTCTGGTTCAACGGGTCGGTTACTTACAAGAAACTTGGCGAGGAAATCGATCCGAAGAAAGTGGTTTCGATCAATCATTTCAACGGCAGTATCGAAGACCCGAATTCACGCATTTGGCCGGTAAAGCATTTCCGCGGAAAACAGCCTTATGATTCGGTCAATAACACCTTGGTGGTGCCGCATTTGTTCGGGAAGGACAGTGCTGCTTTTTGGGGTAATTTCGATTGGCAAAAAGCAATTGCGTTCGGCATGAATTATGTCGGGCTGCCATATAGCGGTGAATATGATTTCGTGGAAACTGAAATGTATTGGCCGATTACGCATATGGTCGCACCCGCAGAACAGGCATTGACCTGTAATGATTGCCATGTTGCCAAAGATGGCAGGCTCGATTTTGCTGCATTGGGTTATAGCGAGGAAGAAGTCAAGCGTCTTACGCATTTCCCGCCGACACTGACGAAGGAAATGATGGATGCTCCTCACAACTCGCCGGATTATTGTGCCGGCTGCCACTCGAAGAACTTGTCAGAAGAGCAGATTCAAAGGATGACGGATGAGTATGTTGCCCAGCTGAAAGAGCAGCAGGCTGAGGGCGAAAATCAACCCACGATGGAAGAAATCAAACAGATTGCCAGCGAGTTGACAGCCAGGCTGGTTGCCCGCGGCGGGCAGTATGAACTCTGGGCGCACAGCAAGCACGGGCAATCCGGGGTCGGTTGTGTTTCCTGCCATACGCTTGAAGAGGGCAAAGAGCATCCGATGCATCCATACTCCATCGAAAAAAGTGCGGAAGTTTGCGGTGCCTGCCATCTCGAAGAATACCGGGACTGGAAAGAAAGCAAACATGCCGATATTACGAATAAAAACCCGGTTACCTGTGTTGCCTGTCACGAACCTCATGGGCAGGAGATGCGCATCATCAATGACAATACGAGCGCTTGTATGAATTGTCATCACGATGAACCGGAAGAAATGGTGCATTCGACTCATGCGGCAGCCGGCTTGAATTGCACGGATTGCCACAAGAATACAGATAAAAACACCGGCCATACGTTTGTCGTGGAATCCGATACTTGTATCAAATGCCATGGCGATACCGCCCATAATGCGAATCATATCCTTGCTTTGGGCGGAGAACCGCAGAAGATCGACAAGATCAGTGCCCATGAAATCAAGCCTATCGAAGTTCAGACACAGGAAAAGCCGATTGAAGGTGCCGGTGTCGTTCTGCCTGTCTGGGTGATGGTATTGCTCGGTGTTGTCATCGGTGCTGCGGGCTTCTGGTTCTTTGTTGGTAAAGAACCGGGGTCGGAACATCCGGAAAATCAACGGCAGGATGACAAGGCATAAGCCGGTAAAGTAACTTATGTTACCTACAAATGGATGAGCGAGTATGATGATGAGCGAAGAAAAAGAAATCAAGCGAAACGAACAGCCTGAAGAAGAATTTTCGCGGCGGGGATTTCTTGCAGTGGCCGGGGCAACTTTGGGCGCGCTGGCTTTGACAAGCAATGATATGTTGTCAAGGCGTAAAAACGCTGCTTCTCATGGTGAAGGGGAAGGCAGCGGGCACCGCTGGGGGATGGTGATCGATATCGACAAGTGTATCGGCTGTAATTACTGTACGTATGCCTGTCAGGCTGTCAATAATCTCTCGGATGATATGATTTACAATGTCGTTACCGAAGAAACTACCGAAAACGGAGAAACCTATTTCCTAAGCCGCCCCTGTATGCATTGTGAAGATGCGCCTTGTGTGCATGTTTGCCCGGTAGGTGCAACGTACGTCCGCGAAGACGGAATCGTGACCATGGACTACGATTTGTGTATTGGGTGCCGGTATTGTGAGGTTGCCTGCCCGTATGACGTGCGCGTTTTCAACTGGCGGGAACACAAGGAACTTTCGCCGCGTGTGCCTGAATTCGGGCTGCCGGAAGTTCCGCCCCGACCGCGCGGCGTGATGGAAAAGTGTACTTTCTGCCAGCACCGGATTGATTTTGGTCTGGAGAGAAATCTGACACCGGGGGTCGATCCTCAGGCAACGCCGGCTTGCGTTGTGGCTTGCCCGACTGGTGCCCGCATCTTCGGTGACCTGAACGATGAGCACAGCCCGGTTTCAGAGGCTCTGGAAACCTGCCGGGTGCCAATCCGGCTTCGCGAGGATTTGAGCACGTCGCCCAAGGTATATTACTTCCCGCCTCGACCCCAACCTTCGGAGGAATAGACGATGGCTTTCGATATATACGTGCCGAAAATGAGGATCGGAAAGAAAAAAGTGGATATCTTCCCGTACTGGATTGGCTTGTTGATTGCCGGCCTGGCTTTTGGGCTTGTGGGTGCCTACCAGGTGTTCCGATACGGGCTTCAGGTTACCGGATTGAGTGATCAGGTGCCCTGGGGATTGTGGATCACCATAGACCTTTCCAGCATTGCTCTGGGAGGAAGCGCCTTTGTTTTCGGCGTGATTGTCTTTTTGTTGCAGCTCAAACGGTTCGAAAAGATTGCCCGCCTGGCTGTGTTGTTGGGCTTTCTGGGATATTCGACCGCCGGTCTGGTCCTTCTTTTTGATCTTGGGCAGCCTTTGCGCTTTTGGCATCCCGTTGTCTTTTGGCAGCCTCACTCCCTGCTTTGGGAAATTACGATGTGTGTCGTGCTTTACCTGACAGTGCTTCTCTCGGAGCTGCTTCCGATTGTTTTGGAGCATCCGGTCTTTCGGGAACACCCCTGGTTGGTGCGCTACCCGATTTTGAAGCAGGTTTCGGATATTCTCTACAAGGCGGCGCATATTTTGCATAAGTTCAGCCCTGCACTCGCAGTAATTGGTTTATCGCTTTCCATTTTGCATCAGGCGTCTTTGGGTGCGACTTACGGTGTGCTTTCAGGCCGCGGGATGTGGTTCAGCCAGACGATACCGGTACTGTTCATTTTCTCTGCGATGGGAGGGGGCACGGCGTTACTTTTCTTCCTCGGCGTGATCGTGTTTCGGGTCATGCGGCCGGGTTTGGTCAAAGACGATGTGCTTTATGATGTCGCCCGTTTAGCCGGCTCAATCATCCTGCTGTGTATTTATATTAATTTGTGGGACTGGGCGGTCACGAATTATTACAGTTTCGACAGAGAGGTTTCCCTGCAAATTCAGCTGTTGAACAAAATTGCCCCTTATTCGGCGACATTTTGGTTCGGTCAAATCTTCTTCTCGTTGATTCCGGGAATGGTGCTGTTGTTTGCCAAAAAAATCAAAAATTTCAAAATATTGATGCTGTTTTCTATTCTGCCGGTGGTTTGTGTTGTGCTCCTGCGCTGGAATTACAACTTCTCCGGTTTGATTGCATCCATCACGTACGATCCGTTCACTCCGACAGTGGTGCTGAATTCCTACCGACCTACCTGGCAGGAATGGGCGATTGCTTCGCTGGTGATTTCTTATTGGTTGATGGGATTCAGCCTGGCAGCCCGGTTTTTGCCTTTTCACAGCACCGAAGAGCATCCTTAGCGTTAAGAACGGGTATTTACCGACAATCTGAACACCGCCTATGGAAACATGGCGGTGTTTTTTTTTACACAGGGCACGTTTTTTAGGGAAAGATTGCAACCTTTTTCACATGAATAGCGTATACTTATTGGTATTATTGTGTATTGAAAAACGGAAAGACGGAGAGACAAACGTATGAACGAAGAAATTGCTGTCCGAATCGAGGACTTAACCAAGGACTACGGTGATGTGCATGCTGTTCAGGGAATCAATCTGACTGTGCAGGCGGGTGAGATTTACAGCCTGTTGGGACCCAATGGGGCTGGAAAAAGCACAACAATCTCGATGATTGCCGGATTGGTGCCGGCAACACGCGGGGAAGTGTATGTCATGGGCTATTCTGTGCGCAAGGATCCGATGAAGGTCAAGGCACAGATTGGGCTTGTTCCCCAGGATATTGCGGTATATCAGGACCTTTCCGCAAGAGACAATCTGATGTTTTGGGGAGAAATGTATAACCTCAGCGGGAACTTGTTGAAACAGCGGGTAGATGAGGTGCTGCATTTGCTTGGTTTGGAAGACCGCCAAAAGGAAAATGTGAAGAAATATTCGGGCGGAATGAAGCGGCGTTTGAACGTGGGGATTGCCCTGTTGAACAAACCCAAGGTGATCATCATGGATGAGCCGACTGTGGGTATCGATCCTCAAAGCAGGCGGAATATTCTCGACAGAGTGAGAGCTTTGAATGACGAAGGTATGACCGTTTTATACACAACGCATAATATGGAAGAAGCGCAGGAAATTTCCGATCATATTGCCATCATGGACCACGGAAAAATCATTGCCGAAGGTACGCACGATGATTTGGTCAATATTGTGGGGGAGCTGGATCGGATCCGGTTGAGAATCAATGTTGATTCTTCGCGTGTAATCGATGTGTGGCAGCAGCTTGACGGAGTGAAAAAAATTACCTCCGATGACGGTTTGCTGACCTTGCTGGTGAAAGACAGCAATCTTGTGCTGCCGGGGCTTTTCGAAACCGCCGTCCATGCCGGCGCCAGGATTACCTCGGTGGAAGTTCAGGAACCGAACCTTGAGTCGGTATTTCTGCATTTAACCGGACGTGAATTGCGCGATTAGGTTTCCTTGTTTTTCATTTGCATCATTACAGATACTTAAGGAAGTAATCCATGAAACTGCTTCAAATTGCTTTGAAAGATGTCAGGCTGGGATTGAAAAACAAAACGGCGCTGCTTGTCATGTTTGTTATCCCAATCCTGATGCTGGGTTTATTCTACGTAATGTTTGGCGGTTTGCGCGGGAAGGAAACCAACACATTCCCTTCAATCGACCTTGTGGTGGTGAATCAGGATACAGGGGATTGGGAAAAACCACAATCCGATAATGCCAGCGCATTGATAGAGAAGGCCGAAAAACAATTCCCGGATATGGGGAAGCAATCCATGGGAAGCGTTCTGACGATGATTCTCAAGTCGGATGATTTCAAGACCATGTTCCATACGACCGAGGTGCAAACGCCTGCGGAGGCGATTGCGCTGGTTGACCAGCAGAAGGCGGAAGTTGCCGTGATCATCCCGGAGGAGTTTACCAATGCTGTGTTTTCTTCGAACGGAACAGCGAAAGTGCGTTTGTATCAGGACCCGACATTGCATTTCAGCCCGATGGTTGTTGAAGAAGTAATCAGGCAAATTATCGATGGTTTCAACCGCTCGAAGATTGTCTTGGGTGTTACGCTGGAAAATCTGACCAAAGAAGGCCTGGTTGACAACGAAGAAACCGCACAGCAGGTAATCGATGCCTATTTGACAGAAAACCTGGCGGGAAAAGCACAGGGCGGAAAGGCAAGCGCTTCTGCTATGGTGGATGTGCAGTCCCCGGATGAAGAGAAAGACAATGAAACCATTTTCACGCGGATTTTCTCTTCGATGATCGTCAGTTTAATGGCGTTTTATGTGTTCTATACCGGCGTGAGCACTTTGAATTCCGTATTGACGGAAGAAGAGCATGGTACTTTGCAGCGGATGATTTCTACGCCAACCAGATATCGGGAGATTCTCGGCGGAAAGTTCGTGGCTGCAATGGTTTTGGTTAGCGTGCAAATGGGGGTAATGATACTTCTTGGAAAATATGCGTTCGATGTGAATTGGGGACGCCCTTTGGATTTCGTATTGATGTTTTTGGGAACGGTTTTGTCTGCATCGACGTTTGGCGTGTTCCTGGTCTCTTGGGCGAAAACGAAAAAACAGGCAGGGTTTTTGCTTGGCGGTCTGGTCACTTTGATGGGCATTTTGGGGATGATCCCGTCGATTTCAGGAGGAGGGGCACAAAGCGGTGTGCCCGCAATACTTGCCCACCTGGTGCCTCAGGGCTGGGTTACTTACGGGTTTATTGCCGTGCAGCATGGAGAACCCCTGGCTAGCATTGCCGGCTTTTTCCTGGTGCTGCTTGCGTGGTCGGTCATATTTTTTGTGATTGGCGTGATGCGTTTCAAGCGGCGTTATCAATAAGAAGGAGACAAATTCAATGCGCTTTATATCGATTATGAAAAACGATCTTCATCAGATCATCCGCGACCGCCAGGCTGCTTTGTATTTGATTCTCATGCCGGTATTGTTTACTTTGATTTTCGGTTTCATCTTCCAGGGTAACAATGGCAAAACGGAGAAAGCGTTCGCTATCGGTGTAGTATTACCGGCGGGTGATACGATGGCAGAAGCGATTTATGCTCAGCTGGAAAACGTTTCCGGATACGAGCCGTTCAGAATTACCGATTCGTTCTCCATGGATGCCTTGAAAGCATCTGTGAAGAAACAAAAAATGAAATGTGCTTTGATCATCCCGGAAGGTTTCAGCGCCAGCTTGCGGAACGGGGAAAAACCGGGGATTACTTTGATTATCGACAAAAAGAGCGTCTCCGGAATAGCCGTAGAGCAGAGCATTTTCGCCATCATTCAAAACGTCACCGATGCCGCAAAGACAGCGTTGTTCAATGTGAAAAGCCGCGAGCAATTGTCTCCGTTCGCTGATGAGGCAGCGCGGAATGAATATTTCAATGCAGTATTTCGGAAAGCATTAACCGAATGGGAAAATCCGCCGATTCAAGTCACTCTGGAACGCGGCGACACGAAGAACATTGAAAGTTCGTCATCTTCCGGAAATTCATTTGCCCATTCTTCGGTTGGCATGTTGATGCAGTTCGCGATTGCCGGCTTGATTGGCGCTGCGACGATTTTTGTTACGGAACGTGAGCAGGGAGTATTACGGCGTTTGATGTCGACAGCCGTGACAAAACCGCAAATCATGTTCGGACATTTTTCGGCAATGTATCTCATGATTCTGGTTCAGTTTGCCATCCTGATTGCTTTCGGGCAAATTGTTTTCGGTGTGCCTTATTTCTCTTCCCCGCTTGCAACCGTATTAATCAGCCTGGCAAGTGTGTTTTTTATTGCCAGCCTGGGCTTGTTGATTGGCGTGCTGGCAAAATCCCAGGAGCAGGTTACGGTTTATGGGCTGGTACCGATGTTCGTCCTGTCTGCGTTGGGGGGCGCATGGGTGCCGCTGGAGTATACCGGGAAAGTGTTTCAGACAATCGGGCATCTCACGCCGCTTGCCTGGGCAATCGACGGCTTCGAAAATGTTACCATTCGTTTGCAGGGTGTTTCTTCTGTTTTGCTTCCGGCTGCAATCGTCTTTCTCTATGGTGCGGCATGTTTTGCGATTGGTGCGTGGCGGTTCCATCGCCTTGAAGTTTGACCCTGTTGTGAAATGGTTTCCGACAGCAGGCGGAATGTAAATAAAGAAGGGTTTTAAATGAGAGAAACGCTGCAACGTTTTGGCTTTACCCTGTTGGCGGGAGCATTCACGCTGGTGGTTGCAGCGGTTTTGGCTGGTTGCTTGCCCGCAAAAAAACATACGGTCTTTCATGAGAAAACCTCACAAGCGGAAATTGTCCCGGAGACGCAGGAACTGACGAAGGTATTGACCGCGGTTCATCCCCTCGCCGGGACGGTCACCCCGACGACGAAACCGCCGGTTTCGACGCGTACACCGGTCAAGGCAACATGGACCCCGACTCCCAGAGCGGCTTACAGAGCAGTGCCCGGGGTATTCGATGACGGGTGGATCACGGAATCGCTGGAAGAAGCGGGTATCGACCCGTACTTGATCCAAAAAATGGTTGATCATGTTTACCGGGGGGCTCACAACGGGGATTCTCTTGTGCATGCGGACGGTTCGCAGAAATATCAAGGCATCCGTGCGATTTTGATTGCAAAAGACGGGAAACTGGTTTTTGAGGAATATTTCAACGGGGGAGGCCGCAAGATGAAGCAGGATGTGCAATCCGTAACGAAAAGTATCACTTCCCTGTTGGTCGGGCTTGCAATCGAGTATGGTGATTTGCGCAGTGTCGACGTGAGCGCTATCCCGTTCATGACGGATTATATGCCTGTGGATTATTGGAATGATGACAAATCGTCTATTACGATTGGTGACTTGTTGACCATGCGTTCCGGGTTGGATTGCGATGATGCCAACCCCAAATCCAAGGGCCAGCAATGGAAAATGTACAAGTCGATTGACTGGTTGGCTTACTTCATCAATTTGCCTGTTGTGCAGCCACCGGGCAGCAAATGGGCGTATTGTTCGGGTGGTGTGATTGCCTTGGGGGGAATCCTCGAGCGGGCAACCGGTATGCGTATTTCTGATTATTCTGCAAAGGTGTTGTTCGGGCCGTTGGGCATCGATGATTTCGGTTGGCTGCGTTTTCGGTGGGGAACGAGTACAAGCGGAGCGCTCAACCTGCTTCCGCGCGACATGGCCAAAATCGGTCAAATGATGCTGGACGGTGGCAAATGGCAGGGGAAGCAAATTGTTCCGGAGGATTGGGTAAGGGTTTCGACAAGTACACAGGTCGAGTTAGGCTCGCAATCACGCCAATGGTTCGGGCGTTACGGGTATTTGTGGTGGTTGGGTAGTTTGAATGCCGGTGGCAGGGAACTGCATCCTTACGCAGCCTGGGGATTGGGCGGACAGTTCATCATTGTTTTCCCGGATATCGATATGGTCGTGGTTTTTTGTACCGACAATCAGGAAAAAGACAGCAATATGCCGTTATGGATACTGCGAAGGTATATTTTACCGGCTGTATTCTATACTGATTCCACACAGTAACCGGTGTTTGTGTTGCTGCCCGTTAATCCACGGGAAAGCATGGCCTGAACTGGCTTTTCTCTGAATTGGTCTGGCAGGTTGTGTCATTCATCGGGATGTGCCCGGAAAAGAAAAGCGCATTTGGCCTGGCTGGTTGCCATCGCAAATGCGCTTTGTGGTTTCGGTTTGGTGATGCGGTGTTCGTGCGAAACAGATGTTAGCCTGTGGATTCTTCGACTGCCATGGCGTAACCCGCAGGGTAAAGCCCCGGAATGGATACCGGCAGATGGCCTTGAGCAGTTTTCTCCCCGAATAGGACTTGTGCTAATGCGGTCAGTGACGGTTCCTGAATGCTATACGTGCAGAGGTAGGTTTTTGCTTCCGGAAAAGCCGTCAGGTCATAGGGCAGACGCAGGGCTGCGATGATGACCGGCATGTTGCTGCGGAGCAATTCGCGGGCAAGCGCAACTTGACCCGGCTGGCTGGTTGCATTCAGCGTTCCCAGAAGTATCAGGTCGTAGGCTTTTAGCGCCGCCAGCAAACCGGCGATTTCTTTATCGGACGGGTTGTGAGAAACGACGAACCCTTCGCTGTTCGGGTGCATCTTTCTGATTGCTTGTGATAATTTCGGCTTGACATAGGAAGAAGTATCCGCCGGTGTGAGGTCCATAGGTTTGGGCATGACCACCGCAATTCGCTGAGACGGTTTAAGGCGCAACGGGAGCAAGTGGTTTTGATCACGCACCAGCGTAATCGAGCGCTCGGCAATCTCACGGGCAACAGCCAGATGAGCCTTGCAGCCGATGACATCCAGCGGCGGTAATGAATCCTCATGCGGAAATTGCTCCTTGAGCAAGGCAATCCGCTTTGCAGAGGCGCTGATTTTTGCCAAATCAAGGCGTTTTTCGTTCCATGCTCGCAGCAGCCCTTGCCGGACGCGAAGTTGATCCGTTGTATTGGTGCCCAGAATCAGGATGTCAGAACCGGCATTTACGGCTTTGACGGCTTCTCCCCCAAGAGCTTCTCCCTGACGGATGGCGCGCATTTCCAGCGAGTCAGCAACGATGATGCCATCATATTTCAGTTCTTCTCTCAGGATGCTTGTGAGAATGGCAGGAGATAGCGTAGCGGGCGGTGCATCATCCCCGTCGATTGCGGGTACGGCGATGTGGGCGGTCATGATCAGTTTGACCCCGGATTGTATTGCCGATTCGAAGGGACGGAATTCGACTTTTCTCAGGCGGTCGAGTGAATGATGGACGAGTGTTCGCCCGTGATGCGAATCGCCGTCCGTGTCGCCGTGACCGGGAAAGTGCTTGGCGGTGGCGGCGATGCCCTGTGCCTGGATGCCGTCTATCATCGCTTGTGCCAATGCAGAAACGCGTTCGGCATTTTCACCAAATGAGCGGATTCCGATAACCGGATTGTTCGGGTTGCTGCTGATGTCGCAAACGGGGGCATAATCCACGTTGATGCCCATTGCGGCGAGTTCCCTGCCAAGAACTTCGCCCGCTTTGCGGGAAAGTTCGACCGAATCGATAGCACCCAGCGCCATGTTTCCGGGAAGCGCTGTCGTTTCTTCCCCGATTGCTGTCAGTTGTCCCCCTTCCTGGTCGGCAGCGATAAGAAAAGGCGGCAAACCCAAGCTGCGGGCAATTTCTTGCAGTGAGGCGGTCAAGCGGCGTACCTGTGCCGGTGTGTCGATATTCAGAGAGCGAAACAGGGTAAAGCCGGACGGGCGCAGCTGGCGAATCGTTTCCAGCGTTTGTGAGGATAGTTCCTCTTTACCTTCAAATGCCAGTAATAATTTTTGGCCGATTGTGTCTTCGATGAATTGTGATGATGTGGACATGCATTAACCTTTCAAACCGGAGATGATGACGCTTTCCAGAATGTAACGCTGGGCAAAGAAGAAAACGATGAACAACGGCACCGTGGTCAGCACGGCAGCTGCCATGATCGTCGGCCAGGGCTGAACAGTTTGGTTGATGTTGTAAAGTGTAGCGACATAAACGGGAAGCGTATAGAGATCGACTGTTTGCAGGTACATTAGGGGCGCCAGCAGGCTGTTCCAGAAACCGACAAACAGGAAGGTGGCAATGGTAGCAAGCGGTGCTTTGAGCAGCGGCATGATGATTTCCCAGAAAATTTGCAGGTGGCTTGCGCCGTCGACAAATGCGGATTCGTCCAGTTCCTTGGGAATTTGTGCCATCGACTGGCGCAGCAGGAAAACCATTGCAGCACCGCCGGCAAAGAAACCGGGGATGATGATCGGGTTGAAGGTGCCGACCCAGCGAAGTTTGTTGAAGAAAACATACTGGGGAACGATCAAAGCTTGCGGCGGGATCATCATCGTAGCGATCATGATGAAAAAGATGGTGTTGCGCCCGGGCCATTCGATGCGGCTAAATGCGTAGGCAACGATGGCTATCGAAATCAATGTGCCGGCCATTGCCAGAGAAGTGTAAAAAACCGTATTGAAGTACGAGCGCAGGAAGTTCGAATTGTGAAGAATATCGATGTAGGCTTTGAGCGAGGGATGTGCCGGCAGCCAGATAATTCCCGCCGAGTTGGTTTCTTTCAGGGTTTTCATGGATGACGAAATCATCCAGAAGAGCGGAAAACTCATCACGATGGTGGCGCTGGTGAGAAACAAGTATAAAAGTGTGCGTTGAATGACATACCAGGTCGTTTTCATTTGTCACTCCTAATAAACATCGTAGTTTACCCAGCGGTCTTGAGTCTTGAATTGAACCAGGGTGACGACGAGAATGATCATGAGAATAATCCATGAAATTGCAGAGCCATAACCGATTTCGAAATGGCTGAACGTTGCTTGCCAGAGGTAGTACACCATCGAAATCGAAGAAGGTAGAAGCGGCTGGCTGTCACGGTAGAGCACGTATATCGGTTCGAAGATTTGCAAAGATGCGATCATACCGACGATGAGGTTGTAAAAAATATACGGGGTAAGAAGAGGAAAAGAAACTTTCCAAAACCGCTGCCAGCCATTTGCTCCGTCTACTTCAGCCGCTTCATGGAGTTCGTTGGGAATGTTGTTGAGGCCGGCGAGAAAGATGAGCATCATCGTTCCACACCCCCAAACCATGAGCAGCACAACGGACATTTTCGTCCAGAGCGGGCTTTGCACCCAGAGAGGAACCCGGTTTGGAGGAGGAAAGCCGGCTTGCCAGACACGGTTCAGCAGGTTGAATTTTCCGCTGCTGATGCCGAGAAACAAGGCGCTGGAAAGTTCCTGAATGAAAATGATTGCACGATTAACGTAACCGAAAACAGGAAAAGCCCGTGACATGGCACGAATGATTTGATTGATAATGCCTGTACCCGTGTTCAGCATCAATCGCCAGGCAAGCAGTACCGCAGTATTGAACCCGAGAATAACGGGCAGATAAAACGCCATGCGGTAGACTCGTTCCCCGTGTGTTTTTTGATTGAGCATGACAGCCAAAAAGAGGGCAATTCCGATTTGCAGCGGCAAACCGATGATTGTCAGATAAAGCGTGTTGACAATCGATGCACGAAAACCGCTGTCTTCGGTCAATAAACGCACATAGTTATCCATCCCGACCCAATGGGGCGGTGCGTTGGAGATTACCCGGTAATCCGTGAAGCTCCAATACAGGGAGAACCCGAGGGGAATAAGGACGAAGATAAGAAAACCGACAATCCAGGGTGAGGCAAAAAGATAACCGGTAAAGGTGTTTTCCTGTTTTCTGCGGGATGCACCGGTAAGCTTTGCAATGAACCGTGCCAGTGCACCGACACCGTAACTGCTGGCGATGATGAAGAGTACGGCGCCAACAGCTGTTATCAGGGCATTAATATAGGTGTTATCCATCATATAGGCAGCCTCTGCAAGTATGTAAAAAAAAGAATGTGCCGCATCGTACCAGAATGGTGATTCCCGCCGCCGGTGAAACGGGCTGAGTTGGCGAGAACGTGCAATTCTGCAGGATGCGACACGGAAAAGTTCGAGGGTAATATTCCGGGAGGCCGGATGGGGAAGCCCCCCATCCGGCTCGCTATCAACCGGAGTAAGATTATTTGCCTAAAGCAGCAGAATATTCTTTTTGAATTTTCTCGACGACTTCAGCAGGTGTGAGTTCCTCGGTGATGAGTTTGCCCAAAGCATCCTGCATGATGGTGGAGAGTTTGGAGGATTCGTAAATGCCTGCAAATCCGACACCATACTTTGCTGCCAGCTCGGCTTCACGTTTGAGCTGAGGTGAGTTCACGACATACCCGTATTGTGAATCGTTGCGGGCAGGAATCAAGCCCATGGTTTCATTCCATTTGTTGTTGGCTTCTTTGGTGAAGGCCGTCTTGAGCCAGTCAGCAGCCAGTTCTTTGTTGGGGCTGTATTCCGGAACTGCCAGCCAGTCGTTGAATGCTAACACAACCGGTTTGCTGTTGGGGAAATTGTCAGGATCGCCGTAGAAAGGATCGATGCTGATTTTGTCCCAAATCGGATGATCGAACGGAGGGGCTGCCCAGCCGGAGTGAGCCAGACATACGGCGCCGTTGTTCTCGCCGGATTCGCTGACATCGATAACGGAGCCTTCGCCGGTGGGAAGTGCGCCGACAGCATTGGCTGCGGGGCCATAGGTGGCGAGGCGCATATCCAGCATGAACTGGGTGGTTGCCAGTGCTTCGGGAGAATCGAAGTTGGGGGTACCGTCGGCTTTGTAAAGCTGTCCGCCGAGGGAGTAGTAGACCAAAAGCCACCATTGCCAGTCTGCCATCGAGCCGGCATCGACAGGAACGAGTGCCTGTTGTTTGAGGGAATTGGTGGCGTCATCGATGACGGTGAGTTTCTTGGCGAAATCAACCCATTGGCCGAAATTCTTCGGGGTGCCATCTTCCCATCCGCCGTCTTTCATCAGATCGGTGCGGCAGAAAACGTAACGCGGGGCGGTGAAAATGGGCAGACCACGCAGTTTGCCTTTGTACATGGCGTTGTTGAGTGCCGGGCCAAAGTTTTCGATTTCGGGCCAGGCTGCCTTGCCGAGGTAAGGATCCATATCAGCCAGGCTCTCACCATAGAGGGTGTTCATTTCCGAGCCGAGGTTGATGATATCGGGGCCTTCACCGGCAGCGAAGAAACCGCTGAATGTGGTATCCCATCCGCTCCAGCTGCCTTCGGTGATTTCAACTTTGACACCGGGGTGAGCTTTTTCGAACGCAGGATTGATCTCGCTCTTGAGCCATTCGATGGTCTTGGGGTTATAGTCGAGCAAGTAAATTTTCAGAGTAACTTCTTTGGCGGGTTGTGCTTCAGTTGCTTTTTCTTCCGCGGTGGGTTCCACTGGTTTTGCAGTCGGTTCCACTTTGGTTGCGGCGGGTGCTTTCTCTTTCGTAGGGGCTGCAGGTGCCTGAGTGGCAGCTCCACCACATGCGCTCAAAACGAGACTAACGAGCATGAGCAGTACAAATAGTTTCGTACGCATTTCTTTCTCCTTGATATTTTAGATTAAAGAATTTACAATCATATAGGGTGACTATCACTCACCCTGTTATGGTGGCGGGCCGTCTATCTTGTTGGTTAAAGCCGGACGGCCTGCTTCTTTTGTCTCTGGTTATTTTCTTGATACCACCTCCTTCTCCGTGTTTTCCTGTGGATCATTGGCTTTACAACAAACCGGTTAACAAAGACTCCACCTCGTTTGAAAAACGATGGATGAAGTCTTTGGTATATTTCAGAATATCAAGCTCCGGGTTTTGAATCAACGGGGTGAGATCCATAGCGTAGTTCATTCCGTTTGATTCGTCGACATCGTGGGAGGCATAGTAAGTCGCGTTGGCAATGCGTCTGCCCATTGTTGCCAGGTCGTAGCGCTTGCCTCCGCTGATTTGCGAGTCGAAGATTCCCAGCAGGGCTGTTTGCAAATTCTCCTGATGTGAGCAGTCCAAAATGACTTTTTCGTCATCATTCATCCAGTCCAGGCTGCGCCAGACCTCGCAGCCCAGCAAGCGTGCAGGCTGCCAGCGTGGCCCCATACTGCGGATTGCCTGAATTAGCCTGATGGCGGTTGCAACATGGGTTGCGTGTTTGTCTGCCAGGTTGTGGGTATAGATGAAACGGGGTTGGGTCATTTCGAGAATTTTAATGATGTCTTTTATGGGAGAATCGTTATTTTTGTCCTTGACAATTTTGCTGGGGTAGTCGAGCTGAATCAGCGCTGCGTATTCCCCCGTGATGGCAGCCTTGCGTTGTTCCTTGAAGCGGACAAGGCGCATTTCTTCGTCGCTGTATTTCTCGTAAATTCCACTACGCGGAGAACCGCGTCCGTCGGTGAGAATGACGGCGGTGAACCATTGATTGTTGTTTTGGAAAGATTCGAGAATAGGGGCGGCAGCCATGATTTCAATGTCGTCCTGATGGGCGGCAAAGCAAATGTGCGTGGTGCGCGCCAAGGCTTGATCGATGGAAATGCCATCGGGGATAAAAATTTCAGCGCTTGGCATATGAAATTTCATGTTTTGCTCCTGATGTATGCAAGGGGCGCGATGTTGGCAATGGCGAGTGAATTGCACGGCAATACTTTTTCTCTAACCGGGAAGAAAGCTGCCGGATTCCCCAAATGTGTTCGCAATTGATGCGTTCAGTGCGTAATGCGTGCGAAGATTGCGTTGTTGTAGTGAACGGTTAACAATACTTGCCGGATGATGCGTAAAATGTTTTTCTGTTTCTTTTCTCTGTTCGTTTCTCCACATACGGTTGAATTGGCGAAAGGGCGTGCAGCGGTGATGAGCAGGAAGATCAATTCTGTTGTGAATGTTTCTTTCTGAATGGCTGCCGATAGATTTCATAGCAAGTGGATTTTGTTCTCCGTATCATTTATGCGCATTGCGGGCGGGTATTCGATATGGGAAAAGGAACACAATCCTGCAATACTATGTAAAGTCAATGGACTAACAAAGTTATTGTACAAGGGTAGAAATAAAAAGTCAATAGGGAAACTGCCGGAAAATTTCTGTTTCTCCGACGTTTTGATCCGAAAAACAAGGAGTCGATGCGGAAAAAACTTCGTTTTGGCGTTCCGAGTATGGCGGAGAACCCGCATTGTGCGAATTGAATGCGATGAACACCGCACCGGGAAGGGGCGCCGCGCAGGATTTCATCCTGGACGGGTTTGGCTGGGCAGTTTATCATACATTTGACGGGCAATTGATGTGCCGATTCCCGGTTTGTCTTGGTTTGTATTGAAAGGAATGCTTTGCTGGCGTGCTGTTTTTGAAAAGCGGATTGCTCCGGTTTTCAGGCGTGCAGAGTCGGTGCGTAATTTCCGGGATTAGGACCATATTCCCGGTTGATAGATTATTGATTTTGGTGTAAAATATTCTTTATAAGTTCAGTGACTTTACAAAGTTCTTAGAGGAACCTGAATGTCACCACAAAAAGCGACCCGCCAACACACAAAAGTTCATAACCGGGATTTGGTGCTCAGTACGATTTTTGCACACAAGACGATTAGCCGTGCGGAAATTGCCCGTATCACCAACCTGACGCGAACGACAGTTTCGAGTATCGTTTCTTTTCTGCTGAAACAGGGACTTGTCGAAGAGGTCGGGTTTGGTGAATCGATTGGCGGAAAATCCCCTGTGTTGTTGAGCCTCATTCCCGATGCGCGTTATCTCATCGGCATGGAGCTGGCGCAGGATAAATTCATTGGCGCTGTGATCAACTTGCGCGGTGAAATCATCGAGACGATTGAAATCCGCGTCAGTGATAACAACGGTGAGCAGGCACTTTCTCTTGTTTATCAAATTCTCGACAAACTCGTTTCGGGTTTATGGAAGCCGATCATCGGGATTGGTGTGGGGACACCCGGTTTGGTCAACACAAAGGAAGGTATTGTAATCAATGCCGTTAATCTGGATTGGCAGAATTTGCCTTTGGCAAAATTGCTGACCACGCGTTATGGAATTCCCGTTTCTGTGCTCAATGACAGCCAGGCGGCGGCGGTCGGTGAATATGTGTATGGCAATAACCATCAACCCGAAGGCAATTTGATCGTTGTCAATGTCAAGCAGGGTATTGGCGCCGGCATTTTAATCAACGGGCATTTGTTTCAGGGGGATGGCGGGGGCGCCGGGGAAATCGGGCATGTCGTTGTGCAGAAAGACGGGCTGCTTTGCCGCTGCGGCAAGCGGGGATGCCTGGAAACGATTGCCAGTGCCCGGGCTGTATTACAACGGATCGACAGCATGGCCCCCCAGTACCCGGAGTCCGGCTTGCTGGCTGCGCCTGACGGGGTTTCTCTGGCGGATGTCAAGAAAGCTTTCGACAGCGGAGATCCGCTTGCGCGAAGAATTGTTCGGGACGCTGCTCACTATCTGGGCGTGTCGATTGCCAACCTGATTAGTACACTCAATATTCAAAAAATCGTCCTGACGGGCGAGATGATTGTTTTCGGGGAGCCCTGGCTGCAAATTGTGCGTAAGGCGATGCTTCAGGCGGCTTTGACCAAAATTGCGCAGGATACGGAACTGGAAATCGGAAAAATCGGTTTTCAGGGATGTGTTCTTGGGGCTTCGGTTTCAATGTTGATGAACGGATACAATCTGCTTTTTCAATCCTATTCCACTGACAAGGTAAATTCGTAATGGAAAAACAACTTCCTCTGATCCATCCAAGGCACATACCGCCTATGGATGAGACTTTCAGGCCAGCTGTTTTAGCAAACCGGGCTTTTCGTGAAGGCACCGAAAAAAAAGGTGTTCCTTTGATTATTGGTCTGGAGCGCAGCGGCGGTGAGCTGACGCGTTTCGAAACCAGGGTTTATCCGGACGGCACCACGGGGGCAGAGCAAAATCTGGCGTATGTCGAACGATTGGTGAAATTTCTGCTATGGCAGCGCGGGGGCTTCAAACTGTATATTGGCGGCGACCCCGCTATCGGTGAGGCTCTTCGCAGGATTTATGCCCATGATGGCGCCAGGCATTTCGATTATGATTTCATGGGCAAGAAGATTTACGAACGTCCCTTCGAGGTGATTCCATGCAAACCCGAAGATGTTCCCCCGGCACATGAAACCGGAAAATTGCTGGGCGGATATCTTGACGGCGCTCGGATCGGTTTCGACTTGGGGGCTTCTGACCGGAAGGTAAGTGCTGTGCTCGATGGTAAGGTGATTTATAGCGAGGAGGTGGTTTGGGAACCCCGCAAGCACAGTGACCCTTCTTACCATTACCGGGAAATTCTTGCCGCCTTGAAGACAGCAGCAGCGAAATTGCCGCGTGTCGATGCGATTGGCGGCAGTTCGGCAGGGGTGTATATCGACAACCGGCCTATGGTCGCTTCCCTTTTCAGGGGAATACCGGATGAGCGTTTTGGCGAGGTTAAGAATCTGTTTTTGCGCATTCGGGAAGAAATGGGCGTACCGCTCGAAATCATCAATGACGGCGATGTGACCGCGTTGGCAGGCGCGATGTCACTGGAAGATAACGGAATTCTGGGTATCGCCATGGGGTCCAGCGAGGCGGCGGGATATGTCAATACGGATGGGCGCATTATGGGATGGCTGAACGAACTGGCCTTTGCGCCGGTGGATTACAGCCCCGATGCTCCGGTTGAAGAATGGTCTGGTGACCGGGGATGTGGCGCTTCGTATTTTTCCCAGCAGTGTGTGTTCCGCCTGGCACCGGCAGCCGGTATCGATATTCCGGAAAAAATCACCAATGCCGCAAAACTGAAATATGTTCAGGAGAAACTGGAAGTCGGGCATGAAGGGGCGATTAAAATCTGGCAGAGCATTGGGGTTTATTTGGGGTATGCACTTGCTCATTATGCTGATTTTTATTCCCTGAAGCATGTACTTATACTGGGAAGGTGTACATCCGGGCGCGGCGGGGATTTGATTATCGAAGAAGCGCAAAGCGTGCTGGATGACGAGTTCCCTGAATTGGCGAACCGTGTTCATATTCAACTTCCTGATGAGAAAAGCCGCCGGGTAGGGCAATCCATTGCTGCTGCAAGCCTGCCGAGGGTGGATTGACGGATAAAATGATGCGATTCCATTTTGATTCTGCTGAAGTCTTCATACCGGATGGTGTTTCACCGGAAGATGCTTTAGCCCGGACAACTCACTTGTGCATTGCTGCGCATCAGGATGATATCGAAATCATGGCGGCTGCTCCGATTTTGGAATGCTACCAGCAGGAAGACAAGTGGTTTACCGGGGTTGTTGTTACCGATGGGCGCGGTTCTCCGCGCACCGGACTTTATCAGCAGTATACGGACGAAGCCATGCGCCAAGTGAGGTTCAAGGAGCAGCGCAAAGCGGCATTGATTGGTGAGTATGCTGCATTGATTTTGCTGGATTACCCCAGTGCGGTTGCCAGGGATGGCAGTGTTCCCTTTTTGAGGGACGACCTGGCAGCGATTTTGATGGCTGCGCAGCCTGATATTGTGTACATTCATAATTTGGCAGACAAACACCCTACACATGTCGGTACGGCCGTGAGAGCGGTTCAGGCTTTGCGCAGTTTGCCGCGTGATGCTCACCCTGACCGTTTGTATGGCTGTGAGGTCTGGCGCGGGCTGGACTGGATGAACGATGATGAAAAGGTCGTTCTGGACTGCTCGCAGCATGATAACCTTCAGGCTGCTTTACTTGGGGTTTTCGATTCGCAAATTAGCGGCGGAAAGCGGTATGATCTGGCTACGATTGGCAGGCGGGTGGCAAATGCTACTTACTTTGCATCACATGGCGTCGATGAATCGACGGGTATGAACTATGCGATGGATCTTACCCCGCTAATTGAAAACCCTGATCTTGATATTCAAAAAACTGTCAGGGCATTTATCGATCGTTTTTCCAGCGATGTGGATGCCCTGATTGACCGGGTAGTATAAATAACCAGTATATGGATAAAAGGAGGTGTTGTCGCTAACCGAGTTTAATAAAATTGCAAAAAGCTTTTTAATAAACAAGGAAGAAATGACAACCTGCCACCGAAAGGGATGCCTGGAAAACATCCTGACTGACAGGTAAGAAAAACGATTATAAGGAGAAAGAAAAATGCGTACCAAACTGTTTGTTTTGTTTGTACTCGTCGCCCTCGTACTTAGTGCTTGTGGCGGGGCTGCTACCCCGACTGAAAAAGCACCGGCGGCGGAAAAGCCTACCGTTGAAAAAGCTGTAGAGACCGTTGATGTTGTTGCCACAGAAGAGGCAGCAACGGAAGAAGTAGCCACGGAAGCACCCAAAGAAGAAAATGTCGAACTGACTTTGGGTTCATGGCGCGTCGATGATGTGGATGCATGGGACAAGATTTTGACTGCTTTCAATGCCGAACATCCCAATATTACGGTCAAATTCGACCCCACCAATCCCCCGGATTACAATGCAACCTTGCGCACCCAGCTTGAAACCGGTACTGCACCGGATCTTTTCTTTGTGCGTTCTTTTGCCACCGGTCTGGAACTTTTCAACGAAAACTATGTTGCTTCGCTTGACGACCTCCCCGGTTTGAAAGACAACGTACCTGCCGGCGCTTTGGCACCCTGGTCGACTGCTGACGGCGAACCGTATGCTGTGCCGATTGCTGCGGTTTCCCATGGTATTTACTACAACAAAGATCTCTTCAAGGCGAATGGAATTGAAATTCCGCAGACCTGGGAAGAACTGATGGCTGCTGCGCAGAAACTCAAAGAAGCCGGCGTTACCCCGTTTGCCAATGGTACGAAGGATGCCTGGGACATCAATGAAGTTGTGATGATGGCTCTCATCCCCAACAACATTGGCGGCTACGAAGGGCGTATGGCTTACCTGAATGGCGAGCGCTGCTTCAATGATGCCGATATGGTCGCTGCTTATACCCAAATCAAAGACCTGGCACCTTACCTCCCCGAAGACTTCACCGCAACCAGTTACTATGATGCACAACAGCTCTTCGTTCAGGGCGTTGCTGCAATGATGTTCGATGGTTCGTGGAGCATTTCCACATTCGAAAAAGATACCCCTGATTTCGAGTGGAGTGTCTTCCCGGTTCCTCCTGCGGAAGGAAAAGATATGTATATTTCTTTCCACATGGATGCAGCCATTGGCATGAACCCCGCTTCGAAGCATCCGGAAGCCGCCAAGACTTTCCTCGAATGGCTTGAAGGCGCGAAGTTTGCCGAAGCATTCGGTAATGGCGTCCCCGGTTTCTTCCCGGTAAGCAAGAATGTTCCGATCCTGACTGATCCTGTGGCAAACGAATTCTTGTCCTTCAACAAGAAAGCTGCCGGAACGGACATTCGCTTTGTTTGGGAAAAACTGCTTTCCGCACCCTCTGGCGTGAAGGATACCTACACTGCGATGAATGATGGCGTGATTGCTGTACTCAAAGGCGATCAGACACCGCAAGAAGCGGCAGACAGCCTTCAGGAAGCTATTGCAGCCTGGTACGAACCGGCACAGACCTGCAAGAAATAGTGCTCAATGAGGTTGAGTGTGCTAGAGGCGATACTCGCCTCTAGCACTTTTTACAAATACAAGCCCTAATCTGACCTTTGCATGCGGAAACATTTTTCCTGCATATACTGGCTCCCGGGGTGGGTATGGAGAAGAAAAAATCAACATGGTAAAACTCAGAAAACTAGTTCGAAATAATGGTATCTGGATTGTGTTTCTGCTGCCTGCCTTAATCATGTACCTTGTTTTCATGGCAATTCCTCTTCTCGATTCAATGCGATTGAGCCTTTATACGGGGAAGGGTTTTACACTTACGGAATTCGTCGGATTTCAAAATTATATTGACCTTTTTACGAATCCATTTTGGCGGGAAAGATTTCTCGGAGCCTTGAAGAATAATACGATATTTTTTGCAATTCATATGATCATCCAAAATAGCCTGGGTTTGTTTTTCGCAACATTGCTCTCTGCCGACTTCAAGGGAAGAAATTTCTTTCGGACCGTTGTTTTTGCGCCGGCAACTTTGTCGGTTCTTGTAACGGGTTTTTTGTGGACGCTAATTTTGAACCCCCATTGGGGTGCTATCAACCAATCTTTGAAGGCTGTTGGTTTGAGTGCCTGGGCAAAGCCATGGCTGGGTGATGAAAATCTGGCTTTGGCTACGATTTCCCTGACATCTGTGTGGCAGTGGGTCGGAATGCCGACGGTACTTTTTCTTGCCGGGCTGCTCGGAATTCCTGATGACCTGATCGAAGCTGCACGAGTCGATGGGGCGTCTGTGTGGGATGTTTTTTGGAAAATCAAATTTCCTTTACTGAGACCGGTGGTCGGCGTGGTGGCAATTTTGACATTCGTCGATAATTTCAATGCTTTCGACGTGATTTATGCCATGGCTGGTGTGAAAGGAGAACCCGGGTACTCGACTGATTTGCTCGCGACGTTCTTCTACCGCACCGGTATTGCCGGCGAACATCCTGTCGGCATTCCCAATATGGGGATGGGTGCAACGATTGCCACAATCACGTTCACGATTTTGATGACGAGTGTTCTCATCTGGCTCTATACGTCCCGCAAAAACGAAGACGCATTCTAGGAGGCTGTCAAGTGTATTCCGCAGAAAACAAAACCGGTTTTTTGAACGAGTGCAGGATGAACGGAGCACAGGAACGAACGGGCAACTCTTCCTGTGTGATTACTCCGGATGGCTTCCCGAACTTTTCATCGGGCGATGCGGTGGGATTGTTATCCCTTGATATTTTACAAGGAGAAAAGCCATGAAACGCCTGCAAAAAACATTTACTTATCTTGCTTTATCGATTTGGTCGGCGATTGCCATTTTCCCGATATGGACGCTGATTATCAATTCTTTCAAGCCTCAAAAGGAAATTTTCAGCAATCCTTTCGGTTTGCCGAAACATTTTACTTTCGACGGGTATTTGGCTGTATGGAGTAAAGGTCACTTTGGTGGATACTTTATCAATACAATCAATGTAACCGTTATCTCACTTGCCTTGATTATCTTGTTCGGTTCGATGGCTGCTTATGCGCTTGCAAAATGGCATTCGAAAGCCAGTACCTTTTTCTATGTTTTCTTCATTGCCGGTTTGATGATTCCAATCCGGTTGGGGACGATTGATCTTGTGAGGCTGATGCAGTATTTGCATTTGCAGGATACGATCTGGAGTCTGATTCCGGTATACGTGGCGATGGGAATGCCGATTTCTATTTTCATCCTGACCGCATTTGTCCGGACTATTCCCAAGGAAATGTTCGCCGCAGCGAAAATAGACGGGGCGTCGGAATGGCGGATTTATTTGCAGATAGTCGTTCCGCTTTTGAGGCCGGCGATTGCGACAGTTGCGATTTTCAATATGATGAAAATATGGAATGATTTTTGGTTCCCGCTGGTTTTCATCCGGGCAGAAAAATCCCGGACGATTGCTTTGGGCGTTTCGTATTTGTTCGGACAATATCGTACAGACTGGACGCGGGCACTTAGTACATTGTCGCTGGCAGCCGTTCCGATCTTGTTGCTTTACATTCTTCTCTCCCGCGAATTCATCAAGGGATTGACCGCAGGCGCGGTGAAGGGTTGATGCTTTCGGAGAAACGATTTTCATTTGTGAGTATTCGCTGGATTTTGGCTGTGGTTTGCATAGCCTTTGTCCATCTTTTCTCCTCCTTTTCACAGTAGTACCTTTTTTTCCTCACGCGAATTGGGCTTCGAACCTGCTTGGTATATTCGGCGGGTTTCGAAGCCCAAGCTCGTTAATCCATGGCTGTTGCTGGGCGATGCAGGTTCCTGTTCTTTGCTGGCATCCCATGGATACGGTATTCATCTGATAATCTGTGAATGTTTATATTCAGGGCAGGATGGCGTCCGGAATGAAATAGAAAAACAGGAGAGTAATCTTGTTATGATAAAATACCGTTTGACGGCAGTGAGATGATTGTAAACAGAAAGGTGAAGAGCAATGACTGCGATTGGGTTGCAATCCAAAACGAAAGCCAAAGAGGGGATCATCGAATATTTTTGGTTTGAGAATAAATCTATCGGATTGAAGCGGACAATGTTTCATCGGATCGTCATCCCGCTGGAGCCGTTTGACTCGGGGCTGGATTATGTTACGCAACCGGAAGAAACGAAACTAATCTTCGATTGGATCAATCTTGGGTTGAAAGACCCGTCTGCGCTGGACGGATTGGAAATTACATCGGCCAATGATGAGGACCTGGAAGCAACGGTTTATTTGGGGACTGTGCATAACTGGATCGATGTTCACAAGTTATCTTTAAAGGAAGTGGAACCGGGTAAATACGAGGTAAGGGGGGAGTTGACTCTCGAATTCGAGAAAGCGGATGTAGCTCCGGACGAGCCTTTTTCGTTTCGCACGATTGCGGTTTATCGGGGGAAAGTCTGAATAGACGGCGAACCAAAAGCATATTCGAGCACCTGAGTCACAGGTGCTTTTTTTTTGTTCGTTTGACCCGTCGAGAGTAAAACAACCGGACATGTACTGGCTGAACATGGTGTGTTTCGGACGGTTTTTCGGTTGGACACCTTGTCGTCTTTTCCTTGCTGGGTGGCTGAACACCGGATGTCAGGCATGCTTCGTATTCCAAAAGGGGGGAAATTTGGGCTGATTTCACCGTTCGAATCGTTACATTTTTGTGCGTTCATTTTTGCATTCCTGTAACAATTAATCGTTACAATGCTTATGTATTGGATTGACAGATGATAGGAGCGTAAAAATGAAATCGTATGTTGCAACAGGAATGTTTCTCGTTATGCTGCTGACGCTTTCTGCCTGCGGTAATCACCGTACAAGTTCCCTTGCGGAAACGAGCGCACTTCCAAAGCCGGCGGTTACCGAGCGGGCTACGAGTGTTCCTGTTGGAACTGAAGCGGCTTTGCCAGCCCCGCAAATTGAAAACCGGCCGTGTAGTTTGTATATGCCCAAGGGAGAAACAGAGGGGAAAACTATCCAGTGCGGGTATGTTGTTGTTCCGGCATTGCGCGACAGAGAAGACAGCAAGCAGGTCAAACTGGCGTTTGTCATTCTCAAGGCGACGGGGAAAAACCCGCAGCGTGATGCAATCATCCATATTGCGGGCGGGCCTGGTCTGGCTTCCACGAATCGTGATGCTGTATTGGAAATGATGCAGCGTTATGCCCCCTTGCGTGTTGCGCACGATGTCATTCTTTATGATCAGCGCGGTGTCGGGAAGAGCCAGCCTTTCTTTGATTGCTATTCCTTTTTAAAGGATACGGACACGAGTGAAATGGAGACAGACAGAGAGCTATCAGCTGCCTGCCAGAAGGGTATGATCGACCAGGGGTATCCGCCGGAGGCATTTAGCACCCGTGTTGCCGCTGCCGATCTCAATGATTTGATGCGGGCGCTTAGGTACCCGTCCTATAACTTGTATGGAATTTCATACGGCACCCGGCTGCTCATGGCGTTCATGCATTATTACCCGAGCCAACCCTTGGTGCGGGCGGTTGTTCTGGATTCTGTGGATACGCTTCCGGAAAATATCGGTTCGCGGTTGACGGTTGACGGGCAGCTGTTACGACAAAAAATGTTCGAAACGGTTTTCGACGCTTGTGTAAATGACCGGGACTGTTCGACAAATTACCCGGATTTGCGCACCCGTTTCGATACACTGGTTTCGAAACTCAATGAGAACCCGATTGGGTTGGGCGATGATGTGCAGGTCGACGGGGAATCGATTTATCATTATCTGTTTCCGTACAACGGTGCTGTGCAAAACATCCCTTACGAACCCCGGGTGATCGACGAGCTGGACAGGGGTGTTACGACAACGTTGTCGATGATTGCCAATGGAGAGATTCCGGCACCGTCTACGCTGACGATGGCGATGCCGCCTGAGCCGGATGGCGTGAGCGATTTGGTGGATGCGTTTCTCGATTGTACGGCGCCAGAACCCAAAATCGATGACAACGGGAACGAAATCGATCCGCTGGTCGGTTATTGGGACGCGGACGCTGACAAGCTGGAATCTTTTCTGAATGATATTTGCCCGGCTGATGTGGCTGCAACGATGAATCAGGCTATTGCAAAAGAACCCGGGATTTTCAATTACATTATCATTCGTTTTTCTCCTGATACAACGAGCGGGTTAGCCTCCGATTTCAACGACAAACTATTTTGCACCGAGACGTACCCTTTCAGGGATTCGTTCGACAAAATGACCGAAGCAATGACCGCTGCCGGCATGCCTGCATTTTACATTACCGACACGATTGATTTGCTCAAAAAACAGATTGATACTTGTGATGTGTGGCAGGATGCGATGAAGAAACCGACCCCTACGGATTTCGGTGAGTATCCTGTTTTGGTGTTGTCGGGGCAGTTCGATGACATCACACCTCCGGCGTGGAGTGAAACCGCCGCCTCGCTGCTGCCTGATGCCCGCCTGGTTGCTATCCCAAATGCTGCGCATAGTATTCTTGGTAACAATGGCAGCTGCCCGACGGATATAACACGACAATTTTACGATAATCCGGGAGGGGCAATCGACGATAGCTGTACGAAGGATATGAAGGTGGTTTTCATGCTGCCGACGGGTTCGGAGCACCAGGAAGGTAGTGCAGGAGCACCCGGTTTGAACGACCCGCTTTATGCGGATTTGGGAAACGGCGGCTATGATGTGCAGCATTATGATATTGCACTGCTTGCTGCTCCGGATCAGGGAACGATTAGCGGGACGACGACAATCGAAGCGCTTGCTTTGCAGGACTTGCAGGCTTTCAATGTGGATTTTGCCGGTCTGACGGTGAGTGCAGTCTCGGTGGATGGCGAATCGGCAAAGTTCAAGCGTGCCGGTAGCGAAATGACGATTGCACCGGCGCATTCTCTGGATAATGGCGCTCACTTTGCTGTACAGGTTAGATACCACGGGCAGCCGAAGATCATCCGGGATGAATCCGCTCCGGTAGCACTTGGCTGGCAGCCGCAGTCCGGCGGCAGTATGGTTATTTCAGAGCCATCCGGCGCGATGAACTGGTTTCCCGGAAACAATCATCCGGCAGATAAAGCCAGTTACACTTTCCGCATCAGTGTTCCGTCAGCTTATGAAGTGGCAGCCAATGGGGTTCTCAGCAAAACGCTGACGAAAAGCGGAAAGACGACATACATTTGGGAAATGGCATAACCGATGGCAAGTTATCTGGCAACGGTGCAAATCAATGATTACAAGGTGGTAACTTCGACTTCGGCCAGCGGCATCCGAATCCGGAATTATTTTTTGCAGGATACTCCTGTCGAAGTGCAATCCGGTTTTGATAAAACAGGCGCGATGCTCGATTATATGTCCGACTTGATTGCTCCGTATCCGTATGACACTTACGGGGTCGTGTTGATAAACGAAACAGCGAGTTGGGCGCTGGAAACCCAGACCCTCTCGACCTTTGGTATGGATGGTGCTAATCGCGAGACGACTGTTTTCCATGAACTGGTTCATTCCTGGTTCGGGGATAGCGTTTCACCGGCTACCTGGCAGGATACCTGGCTGAATGAAGGATTTGCCATGTATTTCGAAGCTTTGTGGCTGGACCATACCGGGAAGCGTTCTGTCGACGATACGATGGATGAGGTTTATGACATGGTTGTCAGCCAAAAGATGACACCTCCGGCGAAACCCGTAAAGGAAACGATATTCGGGGGGAGCGTGTATTACCGCGGTGCTTATGCGCTTCATGCACTGCGCAAGGTTGTCGGTGATGACTTGTTCTTCGGTATTTTGCGGACTTACTATGCTCAATACCAAGGCAGCAGCGCAAGCACCGCTGACTTCGAAGCGATTGTTGCAGCCAAGGGTGGCAAGGATGCGGAGAAAGTGCTTCACGATTGGCTTTATGCGGATAAGGTTCCCGGACGATGAGAAACGACCCTCCGGCGAAGGGTTTGTTGGCTTGGATGCCTGATTATCGAAGTAGGTAGTACCGCCAGATATGAATATGGCGCGTTTATTGGAAAATCTGCTGAGTTGCAGGCAGGTGTAATTATAAATTTTGAAAAGGAGAAGAAACAGTCATACGCTATGGTGCGGACTGTTTCGCAGTACTAAAAAGTGAAAAATATTATTGTTATATTTTTATTGCTTATTTTTATTGCAGCAGCCTGGTTTTTTGCGAAAACCCGAAATTATCAGCCGGCAGTCCCGGCGTTAGTAACTGAAGCAGTTTCAGAAGAAGCCAATGTCTCCGGCCCGGTCGATAAGCAGGCTTGTGAAGCCAAAGACGGGTATTGGTACAACGATAAATGCTGGATGGATTTCAAGGATATGGACGATGGCATTTCTCCGGATAAGATCGATGAAGAAGTAGACAAACAAATGCAATTAATCGAACAATCACGGGTGACGATCAACGGGAAAAAGTATCCGATAAAAATGGTCGAACCGCTCGAGAATGATGGCAAA
>CAYWFK010000034.1:0-30717 GCA_964457375.1 uncultured Anaerolineales bacterium | reverse complement strand
ATTTTGCTGTCCTGAAAGCCGGGGGCATCGTCGTGGCTACCAATCCCTTGTATTCCCCGAAGGAAATCGAATACCAGGCGAATGATTCCGGCATGCGCTTGATGCTCGTGATGAGTAATTTTTACGAAACTGTCAAACAGGTTCAACCGAAGACTAAAATCGAAAAACTGGTTGTTACGAATATCAAAGAAACGTTGCCGGCATTGACCGCGTTTCTTTTTACATTGTTCAAAGAAAAGAAAAGCGGCTTTAGAATTGATCTGGAACAAGGCGACGTATGGATGAAAGATTTGATCTCGCAGTATACACCGGATGAAAGGCCGGATATCGAGATTGCGCCTGATGATGTGGCGGTGTTTCAGTATAGCGGGGGAACGACAGGAATACCGAAAGCAGCGGTTGTTTTGCATAAAAACCTGGTGGCTAACACATTACAAATCCGGTATTGGATGCCGAATGCTATCGATGGTGAAGAAGTCGTTTTGATGGCGATTCCTTTGTATCATGTCTACGGGATGGTTGCAGGAATGAATTTCGGTTTGTCGATGGGGGCATCTTTGGTTATGGTGCCTAATGCGCGCGATATCAAGGATGATATCGAAAACCTGCAAAAATACAAAGCCACTATTTTTCCCGGTGTTCCGACTTTGTATAATGCAATCAATAATCATCCGGATGTGATTGCCGGGAAATATGATTTGAGGTCAATCAAGGCTTGTATTTCCGGATCGGCTCCCCTTATGCGGGAAACGAAGGAAAGGTTTGAAGCATTGACCGGCGGGGTTGTTTTCGAAGGGTATGGATTGTCGGAAGCCCCGACTGCTACTCACTGTAATCCTATTCAGGGGGTGAACAAAACAGGATCCGTAGGTTTGCCAATGCCTGATGTGGATGCCAGAATCATTAGCCTGGATGACGGCGAAACGGTTTTGCCGGTCGGGGAGGTGGGTGAGCTGGTTATCCGGGGCCCTCAGGTGTTCAAAGGGTATTACAATATGCCCACGGAAACGGAAAATGCATTGCGTGATGGCTGGTTGTTTACCGGTGATATTGCTTATATGGACGATGAAGGGTATTTTTACATTGTCGACCGCAAGAAGGAATTAATCAAGCCCGGCGGTTTTCAGGTGTGGCCAAGAGAAGTTGAAGAAGTCATCTCGGCTAATCCGAAAGTACTGGAAGTCGGTGTTGCTGGGGTGCCGGATCCGTATCGTGGAGAAACGGTAAAAGCCTGGGTTGTTTTGAAACCCGGGGAAAGGGCGTCGGAAGAAGATATTCGTTTTTGGTGCAAAGGGAAATTAGCCAAATATAAAGTGCCAACTTATGTCGAATTTCGTGATGAATTGCCAAAGACTACTGTCGGAAAAATATTGCGGCGAGAACTGGTTCGGCAACACGATTTGGATATTGACAAACAATAGGCAACCAGAAAACGAAAGATAATCTGTTTGCCGGAATACACGAGGAACCATGAACAAAGCAGCTTTCTTCGATATCGACGGTACCTTGACTTCTGAAAACGTGTGGAAAGGTTTGATGGGCTATTTCAAAGCACATCATTCGCGCCAATTGCTTCACGTCTTTTTTCTTGCAATTCATTTTCCGATATATTTATTGAACAAAACCGGGATTGTGCGGGAAGGTGTTTTCAGGGAAATCTGGGCGAGTCATCTTCCGTGGTATTTCCGTAAATACTCGGTCGAGGATGCGGATGAAATCTGGCACTGGGTTGTGTACGATTTCCTGAAACCATATTGGCGAAAGGATGTGCTCGAAAAAATGAAGCAGCATTTCGAAGCGGGGGATTATGTTGTGCTGGTTTCGGCAGGACCTTTGCCGCTCGTTCAAAAGATTGCTGATTTTCTGGATGCGGATTTGGCGGTTGGCACTGCTGTTGATATTGTCGACGGTCAGTTCACCGGAAAGATCATACCTCCGGTGTGCATCGATGAAGAAAAGGTCAGGCTGGCATTAAAACGACTGAAAGCACGAAACATTCATGTTGATTTGACGCAGAGTTTTGCCTATGCCGATTCGAAAACCGATATTCCTTTGCTGAAAATGGTTGGCAACCCTGTTGCCGTATACCCTTCGGCTGATTTGGAGGAAGTTGCACTTCGCGAAAATTGGCTCATCTTGCGCTAACATCAGGGGTGGATATTTGCTGGTAAAATGGCATGGTTTTATTGCATAGCTACGGTGGCAAAGCTGTGTGGTCGAAGCAACTTATAAAATTAGGCAGGGTTATAACGATAACAGGGATTGACAGGATTCAAATACCTGGAATTGGAACGCGAGGAGGTTTCCCCGGATGGATATTTTTCAAAAGTGCTATGATTATCAGGTTGCCAGAGATGCGATTGCCGGGGGGTATTACCCGTATTTCATTCCGTTGACTGGCAGTGAAGGAACGGAAGTTTCTTATCAGGGTCGCAAGTTAATCATGTGCGGGTCGAATAACTATTTGGGACTGACGACGCATCCGAAGGTCAAGCAGGCTGCGATTGAGGCAATCAGGCAATACGGTACGAGCTGTACAGGTTCGCGTTTTCTAAATGGCACATTGGCATTGCACGAGCAGCTGGAATATGAACTTGCTTTGTGGGTTAAAAAGGAATCCGCGCTTGTTTTCTCTACCGGGATGCAAGTTAATCTCGGAACGATTAGTGCGCTTGCCGGCAGAAGCGATGTAATTTTACTCGACCGTGATGATCATGCCAGTATTGTCGATGGGGCGCGATTGGGATGGGGAAAAATCAAGCGCTTCAAACATAATGATATTCAGGATTTGGAAAAGACACTTGCCTCAATTCCTGCGGACAAGGGGAAAATGGTCGTTGTCGATGGCTTGTTTAGCATGGAAGGGGATATTGCATCGTTGCCGGAAATTAGCCGGTTGTGCCGGCAATACAGCGCCCGGTTGATGGTTGATGATGCCCATGCGTTGGGTGTCTTGGGAAACGGAATGGGAACAGCTGCTCATTTTGGTGTTACGGACGATGTAGACCTCATCATGGGAACATTCAGCAAATCCCTGGCTTCGATTGGCGGGTTTGTCGCAGGGGATGATGATGTGATTCACTATATCAAGCATCATGCGCGATCTTTGATTTTCAGTGCAAGTATACCGGCGCCGAATGCCGCTACGGCACTTGCGGCTTTGAAGATTATGAAAGCGGAGCCTGAAAGAGTGACCAGAGTCAATGAAATCGGAGACTTTATGCGAAAAGGTTTCAAGGCGATGGGGTTCGATACCGGGCAGTCTGTTACCCCGGTCATCCCGATTATCATTGGCGATGATATGCGGACAATCATGATGTGGAAGGCGTTGTTCGAGACAGGTGTTTTTGTCAATCCTGTGTTGTCACCGGCTGTACCGCCAGGACGCCAATTATTGCGCACCAGTTATATGGCAACCCATACGGATGAACAATTGGAACGGGTTCTGCAAGTGTTCGAAACGGTCGGAAAGAAAGTCGGTGTTATCTAATCACAGCAGGCATTCAGGGTTTTGCATGGCTTAGCGGAAAGAAACACAATCCGACAGTACCGGGCCCGGTATGAACTCCCAATGCCGGTGATAGTTCTGCTACGATGCTTTCGACACAGTCGATACGCTTTTCAACCATTTGTTTTAATTTCATGGCTTCTGTATAGGCATCTGCATGAACATAGGCGATTTTGATTTTACCCATGCTGCCAACAGCTTGTTCGAGCATTTTTACCATGGTGGTGTAGACTTTATTCCTGCTGCGTGCCTGCCCCAACGGAACAATAATCCCGTCTTTCATGCCAATAATCGGCTTGATATTGAGCAAACTGCCCAGAAGGTGTTTGGCTTTCCCGATTCTGCCACCCAGAAAAAGATATTTTAACGTGTCTGCGGTTTGGTACATTTGAGTAACCGGGATCATCGATTTGATTTTTCGGATGATTTCAGCTCTGGAAGCACCTTTCATCGCTGACCTCGCCGCTTCGATGACCATCCAGCCATGGCACATTGAAACATTGAGTGTGTCGATGACATCGATGGCAATCGACGGATTGTTTTCATTGAGTATGGATTTGGCTGCAATGGCAGCCTGGTAAGCGCTGCTGCCTTTGGATGTCATGTGGATGCTGATGATTTCCTTGATTCCGTTTGCAGCAAGTTTTTCATACATGGTGAGGTAATCGCCTGGTCCCGGGCTGGCTGTTTTTGGCAGCACTTTGGCAGTCGGCAGCCAGCGATAAAACTGGTTGCGTTTGATCGTTACCAGGTCACGCAAGACTTCTTTGCCGCGATGAATATAATAAGGTACCCAGTAAATATTCAGGGAATTGAGCAGGTTGTCAGGGATGCTGGCGCTGCTATCTGTTACGATGCCGATTCGGGACACAATTTCCTCCATAGTATGTCGTATGTGATGTTGTTGGTTCATCTGCGTTGGCAATACCAGACTGTTTAAATTTATTATCCCATATTTATGAGATTATTTTTCCTGACAAGTGTCATGCCTGATGTGATTGCCGTCATGTTTGCGGCATTTGTTTGATTTGCGCAGTATGCGAAAATGTACTCTTTCGCTGAAACAGCCTGTTGATATGGTGATGTTCCGAACCGGAAGCAAAGAATTGCGATTTAACGGGAAAAGGCGGTTTTTAATCTAGTCATGTATCGTTTTTCCATCTATAATTCTTAGGTTGATTTTGACAAGAAAGCGTGCTTGGACTAAAATCCAGGCACCAGCTTTGATTAACCATGAACGGATAGTTTGGTGTACCGGCAAACTGTAACGAAACGTGCTCGATTGATCATGGAGTGCGAAAAAATTTTCCTTGAGGAAGGGTCTTCGTAGATGAAAGAATATACAACAAAATTCATTCGGAATATTGCACTTGTATCCCATAGCAGTGCGGGAAAAACGATGCTCAGTGAGGCGATGTTGCATTTTACCGGTGCGACGACGAGACTGGGAAGAATTGAAGAGGGGACGACGGTATCGGATTTCGAGGAAGAGGAAATAAGGCGGGGTATTTCTCTTTCGACGTCTGTTATTCCGATAGAATATCAAGACCACAAAATCAACTTACTCGATACCCCCGGTTACACCGATTTCATTGGTGAGGTAATTTCAGCATTGCGCGTGGCGGATTCTGCGATGGTGCTTGTGGATTCGGTTGCCGGTGCCGAGGTGGGGACGGAAATAGCCTGGGGTTATCTGGATACTTATCAGCTTCCAAGGATTGTTTTGATCAATAAAATGAATCGGGACAATGCCGATTTTGCCAAAGCGCTTGAAAGCGTTCGGGCGATAACGGATATGCGTTTGATTCCTTTGCAATTGCCATGGGGTGAAAAAGCGGATTTCAAAGGGGTCCTTGATTTGATTACGATGAAAGCTTATGCCGGTGCAGGCGAAAAAGCCGAGGATATTCCGGATGCCTACAAAGATCAGGTGGAAGAAGCCCGGATGGAATTGATCGAAGCTGCTGCGGAAGGGGACGACGAACTTTTGATGAAATACCTGGATGGCGGAGAACTTACCCCGGAAGAAATTCTCAGCGGATTGAAAGGCGCGATTCTTTCTCGTTCATTTGCTCCGGTATTGGTATCTGCGGGTTTGGCGTCGATTGGCATCAAGCCGATATTGGATGTCATGGTGTCGGTATTCCCGTCACCGCTGGATATGCCCCCTGCCAAAGCACAGGGTGCCAACGGAGAAATGGAGTTGCAGCCCAAGGATGATGGCCCGCTGGCAGCGTATGTCTGGAAAACAACAGCGGATCCTTTTGTGGGCAAGATCACTTATTTCCGGGTTTATTCCGGCGTATTGAATGCCGACTCCCGTGTGTGGAACCAGAATGCTGGGGTCGAAGAAAGACTGGGCAGTATTTATGTCACACGCGGTAAAGAGCAAATTTCGGTCAAAACGATTCATTCCGGTGATATCGGGACAGTTCCGAAGCTCAGCGGCACTTCTACCGGGCATACATTGTGTGACAAAACAACACCGCTAACTCTTCCTGTTCCGGAATATCCCAAAGCTTTGTATCAGGTGGCGGTAAGTCCGAAGACACAAGCGGATTCGGCGAAAATCAGCCCGACTCTTACTCGTTTGTGCGAGGAAGATATGACACTTTCCTGGCATCAGGAAGCTTCGACGAAGCAAACTATCTTGCAGGGAATGGGTGGTCAGCATATTGACGTGGCAATCCGCAAAGCTGAGAAAAAGTTCCAGACCAGCCTGGATATCGAAGAACCCAAGGTTCCGTATCAGGAAACGATCACAAAATCGGGGTCAGCACAATACAGGCACAAAAAACAATCCGGTGGCGCCGGGCAATTTGCCGAAGTGCACATGCGGGTTGAACCCCTGAAAGAAGAAGATTTCGAATTCGTCAACGAAGTGTTCGGGGGCGCTATTTCGGGTAATTTCATGCCCGCTATCGAAAAAGGTGTGAAGAATGTGATGCGCAGCGGCGTAATTGCCGGTTATCCTGTGCATAACGTACGGGTCGCTGTGTATGACGGGAAGGAACACCCGGTTGACTCGAAACCTGTTGCCTTCGAAATTGCAGCCCGCGAAGTTTTCAAGCTGGCTATGAAAGCTGCCGGGCCGGTATTGCTTGAACCGATTATGGATGTAAAGGTAACTGTTCCTGAAGCAAGCATGGGAGATATTTTGGGCGATTTGAACAGCAGACGTGCCAGAGTGCAGGGTATGGATACTCAAAAAGGACGCTCGATTATTACTGCGAAAGTGCCCTTGGCAGAAATGCAGCGTTACACGGCTGATTTACGTTCGATGACCGGCGGAAGGGGCATATTCACGATGGAATTTTCCCATTACGAAGTCGTTCCCAAACACCTTGAACAGGAAATCATCGAAGCTACCCGGAAAGAGAACGAAGAAGAATAGCAATCCGGTTGAATAGTATTCAGGCGTTATTTGATTGACGCTGATGTGTTTAAACAAGAAGAAAACATACAAAGCCCGCTTGTCTGCGGGCTTTGGTGTTGTTAATTTGTCATTTGATGCCGATTTTCACGAATGTCCTTGGGGCGCCCCAACTAATCCAAAACCCGACCAGTGCATAGCGCAGGAAGCGGAATGACAGCGGAATGAAGGTGTCGCCTGCCGGGAGAATTGCTTTGAGGCCCGCCCACAACATAAAGACAACGATTATTCCAACGATGTATTGGAGCAAACGCCGGGAGAAGGTTCCTCCGGGTTTGTATCTTTCCGAAGCGAACAAAAGGATTGCTCCTGTTGACAACCCAAAGAACACACCGGCATTGGAAACCAGCCCCTTGATGGCGTAAGGGTCGAAGAGCTTATGTTGCGGATCCTGCATGATGGCATTTGCAATCCATGCCGGAGAAACAGGATGGGTCGAATTAATCAAAGCCAGAAGCAAGCCTGTCAGGATGCTGAATACTGAAAAGATGAAAACACTGAGAATTTGAAGGGGTATAGGAAGACGGCGAAATCTCTGAATGACCGGTTTCTCGTAGCGTGTGAACGCCCAAAGCAGAAAGTATCCAATCAGCCAACCGGCAAGAATATCAAAGATGCTATGCACGCCAAGGTAAAGGCGTGATAAACCGATGAACAAAATCAGGGAAACAAAGAACCCCATTTTTAACCGGGTCGCACTTTGTTTGGCAAACACCCCCCAGACGACTGTTGCATTTTGCGCATGCCCGGATGGCATGCCGAAGGATGTTTCGGTTTGGTAAGCAGGGATTTTGTGGGGGAAAAGCCAATAGGGTCTTGGTGTGTGAAAAATCCATTTGAGGTAGATGTTGAGCGTGGTACTCAATGAAAGTATGATGCCAACACGCATGCCCAAAGTTGTGTCGATACACCAATAGAGTGCGGGCATAACAAGCAGGTAAAATTCTTCTTTTCCGAGAAATGTGAACATATGCATCCATGGAAGCAGCCATGGAGTAAATGCCCGAAAATGAAGGATCAATTGTTTGTTGAAGATGTCAAGGATTCCCATCAATTAATCCCCTGATTGCTTGGCGTTTTTCCCTTTGAGCCAGAAAATCGACCAGACTAGCATCGAGGCAAACCCTAAAATGATGCTGGTGATATAAATACGGGATGGCGATATTTCGTATAGAAATCCTGCGAGAGGGGGAGCAAGTATCACAGAGATTGTCGTAACTGCCGCGGTAAACCCATAGGCTAGTCCCATATTCGTATCGTCGACATATTTGTTGGAAAGTGCTGCGGTCAGCCCTCCTGTGGCCCGAAATCCGCCGTAAAGAAAGAAACCAAGCCCAAGGAAAAACGTGCCGTTCCCTTTCCAGAAGAGGAAAGACGAAAGCGTTACCGCGCTTTGTCCGAGCACAACACCGACGTAAGGCTGGAGGGCACCCAAGCCCAGAGAGATAACGACATTTCCTAGACTTCCCAGAGAGCCTAGAAAACCGATTGTTTGCACCGGAATGTTTTTGACGTTTTTTAAATATACTGTTGTCAACGGGTAGGGCAGGTACATGGTGAAGGTTACGAAGAAAACCAGAACGAGGAATCCGAGGTATTTCCTGTTTTTGAAAACCTGCCGGGAACTCCTCGGATGCGACGAAGGCTTTTTTTGCGGTTGGATGTTGAGGACAATCAGAAATGAACACGTAAACGCAGCCAGCGAGAATAAATATATTGCATGAAGGTTGAACATGGCGCCGATTTTCCCGCCGATGATTGGACCGATAATTGCCCCGAAATTGTAAATTGCGGTCGTCAGGGTAAAAACTCTCCAAATGCTTAGATTCCCGCGGGCTTCCGTGAGATAGCTGTTCAGCGGTGAGATGATGAAAGCGGTAGAACCGTAAAGAATCATTCCTGCTGTGAAAACCGGTAGGGTGTTTGCCAGCACCATGAGCAATGCGGATAACAAACCTAATCCCCAGGCAGCCCAGATAATCGACCGACTGCCGATTCTGTCGGATAAATAACCCGCCGGGATGTGGACGATTGTCATCACAAACCCAACAGCGCCAAGGATGCTCCCGATGATGACAGGAGAAGCACCCAGTTCTTCCAGATAAAGCGGCTGGAAATAGATGAATGCACTTTCTCCGAGCCCCCAAAAGCCAAGTGAAAGGGAAACCAGTATCAGGTTACGGTACATCTGGAATTCACAGAATTGTGGGATATAAACCCGACGACATGCCGGGTAACTTCATGCTGTTGTTTGCTGCAAAGTATATTGTGATTGCAGCCTGTTAACCAAACCAGTTCTTTCCGGGGAGTGGGTAATTGCCGGTGAAGCAGCGTGGCATTGATTGGTAAAGCGGCAGTATCATCTTTGGAATGGACAATAAGCACAGGGCAGGTCACATTTTTGAGCGCACTGCGCATAGCAGCCAATACTTTATCCATTTCAATGATCGATTTCAGCGGATAAGCATCATATTCCACGTGTCCTTTGGGGCAGCGTTGCTTTTTTGACGGATCCGTTGTTTTTTTTATGAAATGAATAAAATACTTCATGAATTTCAGGTATGGCAGTCTTGGGTCCGGAGGCATATGGTACGGAACGGAGAGACAAGCAACGCCTTTCACGGGGTGTTCAGATGCCAGAAGCAATGCAAGTACGCCGCCGAGTGACAATCCGACGATGAAGATATCGGAAACATCCCCTTTCAGCAAATAATATCCATCCAGCACGGATGCATACCAGTCTTGCCACCGTTTCAGGCTCAAGTCTGTGACATTCGTGGCGTGTCCGGCAAGACGAACACCCAGTACCGTGTACCCAATTTGGTTGAGATGTTTCCCCAGATTTTTCATTTCCTCCGGAGAGCCTGTAAAACCGTGAACAAGCAAGCAGCCGGTTTGATTACCCCGGAAGTAAAAAGGTTCGGCAGACGGGATGAATTTGGCGAACATTCCTTCCTTCTGTTCTTCTGTATATTGTCAGCAATATTTTCGAAACGAAATAGCAGAACGGATCGAAAAGATAGCCATTTCAGCCGGAAACTGACCTTTTCATCATTGTTTCAATGGCAAGGTGCGAACCTCGCGGGGAAGGTCGGAGAAACTTTCGTATCCCTGCGGAGTAATCAGGATGTCGTCTTCGATTCGTACACCGCCGCGTTCCGGCAGATAAATGCCCGGCTCAATCGTGAATGTAATTCCGGTTTCCAGAGGAAGGTGATTGTCGTCGCGAATATACGGGGCTTCGTGTCCTTCCAATCCAAGCCCATGACCGGTGCGGTGGATGAAGTATTCCCCGTATCCGGCATTACGGATAACGTTACGAGCTGCAAGGTCGATCGTGCTTGCGGAAACTCCGGGTTTTACCACTTTTCTGGCGGCACGGTTTGCTTGCAAAACGATCTCGCTGATTTTGCGAAATTCATCCTCGATTGACCCAATTGCAAAAGTTCGGGTAATGTCAGAGCAATAGCCCTGGTATCTGGCGCCCCAGTCGATGACCAACAAGTCTCCGGTTTGAAGGGGACGGTCGGAAGGCACTGCGTGCGGATTGGCGCTGTTAGGCCCGCCGGAGACGATCGGAGCAAAAGGCATTTGCGAATCAGTGCCTGCTTTGAGAAGCTGGGCAGATAATTCAGCGGCAATTTCTTTTTCGGTTTTTCCGGGCTGGATGACCGGTAAAGTCGCCAGTAAAGCATTTTGAGCAATCTCGGCAGCTTTACGCATGGCGTTGATTTCATTTTCGCATTTAATGCTGCGTAGGTTGGCGATGAGGTGGCTGGCATTTTTAATGATCGAATGGTCAGCGGCTTTTTTAATGAATTCAAGCTCGAGGAACCGCAGCCCCGTCGCTTCGACACCAATGGTTTTTCCGTTGATGCCGAGTCTTTCGAAAGCCTGGTTGAAAGAGGCTTGCCATGTTTCCGGATCTTCCTGGTAGGCGAATGCCCGGTAGGGGTATTGAACATGGGTGAGTTTGGCTGTCTCCAGCTGAGGCAGGATGATGCCAACGGGCTGCCCGGGAGTGAATAACCCGACAATCGGGCGTTCCATGAGATGAAAATGGAGACCGGTGAGATAGGTTAGCGTGGGAGACGGGTTCAGGACAAGCGCATTCAGTTTGTTTTCAATCAATAATTGCTGAAGACGGGTTTGCCGTTCTTGGTATGGAAGGATTGCTTCTGTGTTCGTCATTATTCCTCCGTCAAACAAAACAAAAAATTGAGTTATCATGTCAACAGGCGCACTTCGTGATTGCGCTCACGAATGATACCACGAATGTTTGCTTGACAGCCTGGATGCTCTTGGATAAAATCATCCTGTTTTTCGAAGGGCCTGTAGCGCAGTTGGGAGCGCGCATCAATCGCACTGATGAGGTCGCGGGTTCGAATCCCGCCAGGTCCACTTTATTGACGATACAGCGGTTTGAAGGTAAAATTCCCGCTGTTGAAACAAATGGGGGCCCATGGCGCAGCTGGGAGCGCGTCTCAATGGCATTGAGAAGGTCGTGGGTTCGAATCCCACTGGGTCCACCTAAAAATATCCGGTGTGAAAACCGGATCATAGAAAACAATCCATGATAGGAGTAGTAGGTTATCTGTCAGCGATTCGGGAAGGAAGCGTGAAAGCCCGATAATGGTATCCGCAGAATACGTGCCTGTGAACAAACAGGAAACAGAACTGAACTCGCCTATCTTCCATTTTAATTGAGAATGTGTTTCATTTCAGTTTTCAATGGAGATTCCACGGATGAAAGGTCAAAATGGCAATAGTCCGGGCGGTTTATTCCCGTTAGCGAATTCCTGAGCGGCATTTTATTCACGGGTTGAATTGATGCAAGCAGGGTGGCACCGCGGAGTTCCCCTTCGTCCCTGAGACGCAGGGGTTTTTTAATTCCCCGGCTTGTAAAACCGATAAACACATTGAGAAACAAGGCAGCACAGGAACAACAGACAAACCGGACGAAAGCTGTAATCTTACGGAACGCGTAAATAAAGAGGAGCAACACGTGGCAGAAAAATACGATCCTTCAAAAATCGAACCGAAATGGCAGGCCAAGTGGGATGCAGATGACCTGTATCGCGCCAAAATCGATCCCTCGAAGAAAAAACATTATGCGCTGACGATGCTTCCCTATCCTTCGGGAGATTTGCATATCGGGCATTGGTATGCAATGACGCCCTCTGACGCCCGGGCACGCTTTATGCGCATGCGCGGCTATAATGTCATGTTCCCGATTGGATTCGATGCGTTTGGGCTTCCTGCAGAGAATGCGGCAATCAAACACAAGATTCATCCGAAAGAATGGACGTATTCGAACATTGACCGAATGCGAAAGCAATTAAAACGGATGGGTGCCATGTGGGATTGGCATCGTGAGGCAATCTCGGCCGACCCTAAGTATTATCACTGGACGCAGTGGTTTTTCATCCAGCTGTATAAACACGGTTTGGCATATCGCAAAAAATCACCGGTTGACTGGTGCCCGAGCTGTAACACGACCCTGGCACGTGAACAGGTATGGGGAGAAGACCGGCATTGTGAACGATGCGGTACTCCGGTCATTCGCAAGGATTTGGAACAATGGTTTTTCAGAACAACCAATTATGCGGATGAACTGCTTGATTATTCTCATCTTGATTGGCCCGAACGGGTCATTGTTTCGCAAACGAACTGGATAGGACGCTCTGTCGGTGCATCCGTCATCTTTCAGACTGAAGCCGGAGATCCAATGGAAGTGTTTACGACGAGACCGGATACCTTGTGGGGAGCGACTTTCATGGTTCTGGCACCGGAACATCCGCTTGTCCAAAAGATCACGACAGCCGAACACAAAGAAGAGGTCAATGCTTATATTACTGAAACGACTCGTCAAACCGATATTCAGCGTGAAGCGACAGACAAGGAAAAAACGGGCGTGTTTACCGGCGGGTATGCGATTAATCCGGTAAACGGGAAGAAGATACCGATCTGGATTGCCGACTATGTGTTGATGACTTATGGAACCGGTGCAATCATGGCTGTTCCGGCGCACGACGAAAGGGATTTTGCCTTTGCCCTGAAATTTGGGTTGCCGATTATTCAGGTGGTCGAGCGACCGGATGGCAAGACGAAATCTGTCGTCCGCAAGGATGCCGTCGATGATGATTTTATCGGATTCCTGAAACAAAAGCATTTCGATGTGCAGGAAGCTGATGGCAAGCTGCTCGTCGGGATGAAAGCAAATCAGGCAAAGGATTTCATTCAATCTGCGCAGCATGCCCTGAAACCCGGGCACTGGATTGAGATTGTCGGTACACAATGGGTGTTCATTTTCGAAGACGAAATAATCCCCTGGGACAGCGCCGAAGCTGACGAAAGAATCCTGCGGAAATGTCAATCTCTTGATGCGCATTGGCAGTCTGCCCGCACATTGATGGAAATCATCCGGGAAGAACCGTTTTACCAGGATGTTCTCTTTCATCACGAAAAAGGGAAAATGATTCATTCAGAATCCCTGACCGGAACTCCGGGCGGCCAGGCTTATGAAAAAACGATTGGTTTTCTCGAAGTACGTAAAGCAGGGAAAAAAGCGGTGAATTATAGGCTCAGGGATTGGCTGATTTCCCGGCAACGCTATTGGGGTGCGCCTATTCCGATGATCTATTGTGAAAAGTGCGGCTGGCAGCCGGTGCCGGAAGACCAGTTGCCTGTTTTGCTGCCGGATGATGTTGAATGGCTCCCGACGGGGGAAAGCCCGCTGAAATTGCATCCGACCTGGAAAAAGACGACCTGCCCTGTTTGCGGCGGTGAAGCGACGCGGGAAACGGATACGATGGATACTTTCATGTGTTCTTCCTGGTACCATCTGCGGTACCTTAGCCCGGATTATGCTCAGGGTCCTTTCGATCCGAAAGAATATGATTACTGGATGCCGGTGGATACTTATACCGGCGGTATCGAGCACGCGAATATGCACCTGATTTATACGCGTTTCTTCCACAAGGCGGGGAGAGATATGGGTATCATGAAAGGCCCTGAGCCGATGATCCAATTGAGGAATCAGGGCATTGTGCTGGGTGAAGACTCTGAAAAGATGTCGAAGAGCAGGGGAAACGTCGTTTCGCCTGATGACCTTGTCGAGAAGCATGGCGCTGATACTGTGCGTGCTTACCTGATGTTTTTTGCCAGATGGGATTTGGGTGGTCCCTGGAACAGCAATGGTATCGAGGGAACTGCTCGCTGGTTGCGAAGAGTGTGGACACTTTTTACCCAAACATACGAGCAGGGAAATGCAACTGCTGAAACATTGCGCAATTTGCGCCGCAAGCTGCACAAGACCCTGAAAAACCTGACGCATGATTACCAGCAATTCGAATTCAATACGATCATCTCAGGGCTGATGGAATTGTTGAACGATTTGTATGCCTTCAAAGATGCCGGCGCTGCCGGTTCTGCTGAATGGGATGAAGCGCTGGATTATTATTTACGCATGATGGCGCCGGTAACCCCCTATATTGCGGAAGAATTGTGGGCTCGTTTGGGAAAGCCTTATTCGATCCATACGCAACCCTGGCCGGAAGTGGACGAAAAAGCGCTGCAAGTTGATGAAATTGTGCTTATTGTTCAGGTAAACGGTCGGCTGCGGGACAAAATCACGCTCCCGGCTAATGTTGGTGAAGCAGATGCAAAAAGTGCTGCTTTGAAAAGCCCGACTGTCCAAAAATTCATCGGCGGAAAAGAGCTTAGAAAAGTAATTTATATCCCTGGAAGATTGATCAATATCGTGGTTTAATCTTTCCATGAAAGATAAGCCTGCAAGGCACAGCGGAAGGTTCTTCCCAATTGCTGTGCCTTTCTTATTTATACTATCCGAGGTGTATCATGCGTTTTGATGAATTGAATTGGTCTGATGTCGAGAATTATCTTAAGGAAGATGATCGTCTGATGATTATTTTGGGGTCTTGCGAGCAGCACGGTTATCTTAGTTTGGGTTCGGATGCAAAAATCCCCTCGGCGTTGGCAGATGCAGCCAGCCGTAAGTCCGGTGTCCTGGTTGCACCACCGATGAATTTCGGCGTTTCTCCTTATTTTCTGGATTATCCGGGCACAATCAGTCTGCGGGTGACAACTTTACTTGCTGTCGTTGAAGATATTGTCAGTTCGGTTTACAGGCACGGGTTTCGTCGATTGTTGTTTGTCAACGGGCATGGCGGCAACGATGTGGTCAGAGGTAAATTATATGAACTTGCCAATGACTATCCGGATGTGAACATCGCCTGGTATTCCTGGTGGCAATCGCACAGTGTCGAGAAAATTGCCAAGGAGAACGACCTGCGGCGTTATCATGCCAGCTGGCTGGAAGCTTTTCCTTTTACGATTGTCGGAGATCTGCCGGACGGTAAAAAAACACCGCCGAACGTACCCGGTTTGGTCAATGCAAAGCGGGCACGTGAAGTTTACGGTGATGGTGTGTTTGGCGGTGCATATCAAACGAAACCGGAAGTGATGGAAGCAATCTTTCAGGCTGCGGTGGATGATATTTTGTATTTGCTGAAATTCTCCGGAGAATAGTGTTTTGACACCCGGCGCCAGTTTTCGGTACAATGGAAGCGGGAAGTGTTAACAATAGTCCATGATTTTGCCGAAACTATGGCAGGCATACCAGTAGAAAGATTTGGATGATCGAAAAACGCGAAACTGTTCTCGTTGTCGATGACGAACCGAATATTGTTCAACTTGCCTCGATGTACCTGAAAAGGGAAGGTTATACGATTCTGACATCCGGGGATGGTGCGGAAGCCCTGGAGCTTGTCCGCCGTGAAAAACCTGCTTTGGTCGTGCTCGACCTTATGCTCCCAGGGATGGATGGTTTGGCTGTTTGCCGAAAACTACGTGCGGAAGAAAACCCGGTGATGGTTTTGATGGTAACCGCCAAAGATGACGATATCGATAAAATCATTGGGTTGGAGATGGGGGCGGATGATTATCTTGCCAAACCGTTCAATCCGCGTGAAATGGTTGCAAGGGTCAAGGCATTGTTGCGAAGGAGCGACCGAAGCCGTTTTGAGCATCGTCAACCAATCCATGTCGGGAATTTGATGCTGGACCCCGCCAGCCGAGAAGTGCGTATTTCAGGCAAGCAGGTCGTGTTGCGTACTCAGGAATTCGAGCTGCTGATGACTTTGTTGGAAAACCGGGGAATTGCATTATCGCGGGAAAAATTGCTGGAACTTGCATGGGGCTTTGATTTTGCAGGCGAAACAAGAACCGTGGATGTGCATATTGGGCATTTGCGTAAAAAACTGGTCGGTGCTGAAATCTCGATTGAAACCATTACCGGAATTGGATACAAACTGGTTGCAGGGCAGCAGAAATGAGCTTTCCATGATATTCAGGTCCCTGCGTTCCCGTTTGTGGCTGACTTATGTGTTGGTGATTGCCGTGGCTTTGAGTATCGTTGCGGGGGTGATTGTGATTTACCTGGCGAGAAATCCGATACAATCGTTTCAGGCAAGGGTGCGGCTGCAAACGAGTGTCGATAATCTGACCAGGCGCATTTCGGCGGCAAACCCGGAAACGAAGGCACAAATGGCAGGTTTGGCTCAGCGGGTGGATGCGGCTTTCGATACGCGTATGCTTCTATTCGACTCACTGGGAAATTTGTTGATTGATTCGCGAAGAAAACAGGCGGCACCGTTACATTTGCACTTGCCCGACAGGGGACTTGCTGACAAACGGAAGGTTGCTGTTCGGATAACGAAGGACACTCATGGGAAAGAATGGCTTTATATTGCCAAACCGGTCCCTGAGATGGGGATTATTGTTTCTGCTGTTCCTCGTCCGACGGTGGGGTTTTGGGCAGCTTTGCGCTCACGTGGTGATGATTTGTGGCCCATGTTCCGATGTTCCGGCAGTGTAGCCATGGTTTTGGGTCTGGTGCTTGCTTTCTGGATTGCCAAATGGGTATCTTCTCCATTGATGGAAATCATCGATGCTACGGAGAAAATCCCGTCCGGCGAATATGCTGAAATAGAAATAAAAGGACCCGAGGAAGTCCGTTCGTTGGCAGCTGCGTTCAATACAATGTCCCGAAAAGTGGATCGTAGTCAGCAGTCGATGAAAGATTTCGTTGCAAATGTGTCTCATGAATTGAAAACCCCGTTGACGTCTATTCGTGGTTTTGCACAGGCAATTCAGGATGGTACGGCGGATACCCCGGATGAGAAGCGGCAGGCTGCGGCTATCATTGCCAGCGAAGCGGATCAAATGTACAGGATTGTGATGGATTTGCTTGACCTTGCCCGTTATGACGCCGGTTCGGTTGTGCCTCAAATCGAAACGGTAGACTGCAATCTCTTGTTGGAGCGGGTGATTGAGAAATTTTCTCACCAGGCAAGTTCGAAAAATGTACGGATTACGACAAACTTCCGTCATATCCCCGTGATACAGGCAGATCAGCATCGGTTGATGCAGGTTTTTTCCAATTTGTTGGATAATGCGATTAAGTATTCATTTGCCGGGGGCGATGTGTTGTTATCTACGAAAAGAGCGGGCGGGTATATCGAAATCGGTTTTCAGGATACCGGCATTGGCATTGAGGAAGAAGATATTCCCAGGATTTTCGAGCGGTTTTATCGCGGAGACAAATCGCGAACATCCGACGCTACAAAAGGTACGGGGCTTGGTTTGGCGATTGCCAAAGAAATTGTCATTTCAATGGGAGGATCAATTCTTGTTTCCAGCGAGCCGGGGAAGGGAAGTGCTTTCGTTGTGAAACTGCCGGTTGATGTATCTGGCAGGAAGGCAGCGACACTTAGCGGCAAGTCTGGTGCGGGTCAGGTAGTGGCCGAAAAGACGAAAAACACCCTCAAAGGGAAATCTTCATGAAGAAAAAAGTATCTGTGATCATTCCTTGTTACAACGAAGAAAGAACCATCCGCATGCTCTTGCAAGCAATTTCACGGCAAACCTTTCCACAAAATGAAATCGAAGTAATCATTGTCGATGGCATGTCTACGGATGGTACCCGGGACGAAATCAATGCTTTCATAGCCGGGAACTCCGGGCTGGTGATAAGGATAGCGGACAACCCAAAACGGATTATTCCGGCGGGGTTGAATATCGGGCTTCATGCTGCACACGGAGCAATAATCATTCGCCTGGATGCGCATTCTGTTCCCAGAGAGACGTATATCGAGCGCTGTGTTGCAGCGTTGGAATCGGGCAAGGGGGACAACGTAGGCGGATTATGGGAAATCAGGCCGGGAAATGACAGCTGGATTGCGAAATCGATCGCTATCGCTGCTTCCCATCCGCTTGGTGTCGGGGATGCGCGCTATCGTGTGGGCGGGGCAGCTCAGTTGGTGGATACCGTTCCGTTTGGGGCGTTTTACAGGGAGAAGGCTTTGCAAATCGGCGGTTTCGACGAGACATTGCTGACGAACGAAGATTACGAATTCAACACACGCATTCGGAAAGCCGGCGGGAAGGTTTGGTTCGACCCGGCAATTTCTTCGGTTTATTTTGCCAGAGAATCGATTGCGAAATTGGCAAAGCAGTATTGGCGTTATGGGTTTTGGAAAGTCAGGATGCTTGAAAAGTATCCTGAAACACTCCGCTGGAGACAGGGTTTGCCGCCTTTGTTTGTTTTGAGTTTGTTGCTGTTGGGTTGCTTGTCATTTTTATCGCCGGTTTTTGCGGTTTTCCTGCTCGCGGAAGTTGTGCTATACTTAGTTGCCTTGGTATTTACTGGTTTTCAAATTGCCCTTCGTGAACGAAAAATCTTCCCTTTGTTTGGTGTACCCCTCGCAATTGCCATTATGCATGTTTCATGGGGTACTGCTTTTCTGTGGAGTATGATCAAACGGATATTTAAACGTGTAAACACGGATTAAAAATATAAATTTGGAAAAGAACATAAGAATATGAGAGAAACAAACCATAAACGTAAACTTTGGCGTTTCAGGATAAGTGAGAGGAAAACACTGCTGGTCATTGGCGATTTTATTATGGCAGTGGCCGGATTGATTTTGGCTTTGTTCGTGTGGGCAAAGGGCGGTGAATGGCTGGGCTTTTCCGTGGAATTCCTGCTCGATAGAGTCCCCATGTGGTTTTATTTGCTGCCGTTTTTGTGGCTTGTTTTATTGGTTGAACTATACGACCCGCACAAGGCGGCTTCTGTGAAAGGAACGATTCGGGGGATTGGCACAGCGGCTATCATCGGGATGATTGCTTATTCGCTGGTTTATCTGGTTTCAACCCCTGGCTCTCTGCCCAGGATTGGGTTGGCTGTTTTTGTTTTGGCTACTGCCGGATTAACTCTCGCCTGGCGGTTGATTTATATTCGCGTGTTTACGACGCCGTCTTTCCTCAGACGGGTGTTGCTGGTTGGTGCGGGGAGATCGGGAAAGACATTGCTTGACGTGTTATCGAAAATCAACCCGCCTCCGTTTCAGGTTATCGGTATTCTCGATGATGATCCGGACAAAGAAAACACGATGATAAAAGGGTACCCAGTTTTCGGTGGGAGTGCAAAATTACAGGAAACTATCGATGAGCATGGTATCACGGATGTTATTGTTGCCATCTCAGGCGAGATTCAGGGGCATACGTTTCAGAATCTGCTGGACGCCCAGGAAAGCGGTATCGAAATTTCTAGAATGCCGGTCGTGTACGAGGATTTGCTCGGACGCGTTCCTATTCAGCTGCTGGAAGCTGATTGGTTGTTGCGTTCTTTTCTGGATGAATACCGTGTGAATGGGTTTTATGAAGTCGGCAAGAGGCTTTTGGATATTCTTGGCGGGTTGGTCGGGCTGCTTATTTTAATCATCATTTTCCCTTTTGTAGGAGTTGCAATTGTCATCGATAGCGGGTTCCCGATTATTTATAAGCAAACCCGTTTGGGAAAGCGTGCCAAGCCTTACCAGATGATAAAATTCCGGACAATGCGTCAGGATGCGGAAGCGGACGGGCGGCCCCGCTGGGCAACCGAAGATGACAAACGCGCAACCAAGATCGGAAAATTCCTGCGAAAAACGCATCTCGATGAAATTCCGCAATTTATCAATGTGTTGATGGGAGAGATGAGCCTGGTTGGTCCGCGTTCTGAACGCCCTGAATTGGTGGAGCATTTTCAAAAATACGTGCCATTTTACCGCGCACGTTTGCTGGTAAAACCGGGAATTACCGGATGGGCGCAAATCAATTATCCATATGCCGCATCCATCGAGGAAACGATTGCCAAACTGGAGTATGATTTGTATTACATCAAGCACCGGAATCTGGTTTTGGATATGGTGATCATGTTTAGAACTCCTTCTACAATGCTCGGAATGCAGGGACAATAATGCGGCGACTGGAAAGAATCATGCGGATATACGAGACAATCCTTGAAAAAATCAATCTTCCGAAAGTGCCGTTGCGGAATAGTTTGTTTCTTCTGGGTGATTTGTTTTTCATTGTCGTATCGGTGATAGGAAGTTTCGCGCTGCGCTTCGAATTGGGGTCTCTGTTTGTTTACTATTTGCCGCAGGCAATCCGAATGGTGATATTGGCATTGATTTTGAAACCCCTTGTTTACCATTTCGTCGGGTTGTACAAGCGTCTTTGGGCATATGCGAGCATCAAAGAATTGATTTTGGTCGTTGTTGGGGTCTCTGTGGGTTCGATTGTTCTTTCGCTGGGTGTCATTATCATGACATCCGTGCAGGCAAGTCAGCCCGGTTATCTCGGATTTCCGCGGCCGGTGTTGGTAATTGATTGGTTGTTGTCATTGATATTGGTTGGCGGATTGCGATTTTCTTTCCGGCTGTTTTCAGAAAGCCGTTCTACGGCAGCCAATGGAAAGCATTCCGGAAGGAGCCGGCGGGTGTTGATCATCGGGGCGGGAGATGCCGGCGCTTTGGTCGTACGGGAGATACAAAAAAACCCTCAATTGCAATTGACGCCGATTTGTTTTCTGGATGACGATCCTGCCAAACAAAAGCAGCGTATTCATGGCGTTCCTGTGTTGGGTAAATTATCTGATTTGTTGCGCATCATTCACTTGAAGAGGATACAGGAAGTCATCATCGCCATTCCTACGGCACCCGGCAATGTTGTGCGGAAAGTGGCGGATATTTGCCGGGCGAGACGAGTCGGTTTTCGGACAATGCCGGGGATTTACGAGCTGATTGGCGGCAAAGTGTCGGTGAGCCGGTTGAGAAACGTAAACATCGACGATTTGCTTCGACGAAGTCCGAAAAAATTCGATGAAAGCAAAGTCGGGAATGTCATCAGCGGAAAACGCGTCTTGGTTTCAGGGGCCGGCGGCTCAATTGGACTCGAATTGTGCCGGCAGATTGCCCGCTGGGGACCTTCGGCTTTGATTTTGCTTGGCCATGGTGAGAACAGTATATTCGAAGCTGTTCTGGAATTGGAGAAAACATTTCCGTCAATTCCTTTGTTTCCGATCGTTGCCGATGTGCGCGACCTTGACCGGTTGACGAATGTCTTCGGAAACACGCAGCCCCAGGTGGTTTTTCATACGGCGGCGCATAAACATGTGCCCCTGATGGAAGTCAACGTGGAAGAAGCAATAACCAATAATATTCTCGGAACAAGAAATCTGGTTGAAATCTCCGAAAACTTCGATGTCGAACGGTTCGTCATGATTTCGACCGATAAAGCCATACGACCTTCGAGTGTAATGGGTGCCACGAAGAGACTTGCTGAGATGATCGTATTGGAAGCTGCTCATCGTACCGGCAGGAATTACGTGGCTGTTCGTTTCGGCAATGTGTTGGGAAGCAGGGGGAGCGTTGTCCCGCGTTTTCAGCGCCAAATTGCCGCCGGCGGCCCGATTACGATCACTCATCCGGATATGCGGCGTTTCTTCATGACAATTCCGGAAGCGGTTCACCTTGTTTTGCAGGCTGCTTCTTTGGGAAAAGGCGGGGAAGTTTTTGTCTTGAAAATGGGTGAGCAAATTAAAATTCTGGATTTGGCGGAAGATTTGATACGTTTGTCCGGATTGGAACCGGGCAAGGATATCGAAATCGTCTTCACCGGTATTCGTCCGGGGGAGAAACTAAGTGAGGAATTGTGGGATAAATGGGCAAAATTCGAGCCGACCAAACATCCCGATATTGTTTTGCTGATGGGGGAAGATATTATCACTGACAAAGTGTTGAACAATTTGGTCGAAGAATTGTTGCATTTGGCGCGGGAAGGGGAAAGCAGCGAGATTATTAAGCTGTTGGACGAAAAGATCCCCGGTTCACAAATCAGCAAAACCCCTTCACCTGATTTAACCGCTGTTGTTTGAGAATTGGTGACGATTAATGACACTTGTTGACCGAAACCAATGGGATGCGTTCATGCGCAAGCACCCGGATGCTCATTTGCTGCAAACGAGCCGGTGGGGAGAATTGAAACGGCTTTACGGTTGGGATTCTTTGCATTTTCTTGACGGCGACAGCGAAAATAGCCGGTGTGGTGCACAAGTCCTTTTCAAACGGTTACCATTCGGGTTCGGGGTTGCCTATCTGCCCAAAGGACCGGTCGGGATTCCGCAGAGTGATTTGCTGGATGAAATCGATCGCTGGTGTATGGCGAACGGGGCTGTGTTTTTGAAAATCGAACCGTATCTTTGGGCGGATCAACCGGAAGCGAAATCATTTCGTCTTCCTGACGAATTCCGGAAAAGTAAACGAACGATCCAGCCACAGCGCACGATTCTTGTCAATCTCTCACGGGACGAAGATGAGATTTTGAAAGCCATGAAGCAAAAAACCCGTTACAACATTCGGCTCGCTTTTCGCAAAGGGGTCGTCGTGCGGGAGAGTAATGATGTTGAGGCGTTTTACGAATTGATGCGGCTTACCGGCGAAAGGGATACTTTTGGTATCCATAGCCAGAATTATTATCAGCAAGCCTATGATTTGTTTTCTTCAGACGGGTCATGCAAATTGTTCCTTGCGGAATACGAAAACCAACCGCTGGCAGGGCTGATGGCTTTTGCCCGCGGTAATACTGCCTGGTATATGTACGGGGCATCTTCGAATCGGAAACGTAATCTGATGCCAACTTATGCGTTACACTGGGAGGTCATGCGTTGGGCAAAGCAGCGCGGTTGTCTTTGGTACGATTTGTGGGGGGTTCCGGACGAGGATGAAAACGTACTTGAAAAGGAATTTACCCGGCGGCGGGACGGACTCTGGGGTGTTTATCGGAACAAGCGCGGGTTTGGCGGACATGTGACACGCGCTGTCGGTGCCTGGGATCGGGTTTATCATCCGGTGCTGTATCAATTGTATACCTGGTGGACGACGAGAAAGCAGCATGGATGATATGAACGCTGGTGATTGGAATGCTTCCTTGCTGGAATTGCCTGAGCCGCACTTGCTCCAAACATGGGAGTGGGCGCAGGTCAAACAACATTTTGGCTGGACGCCGGTTTTCAGGATTTGGCGAAATGCAGATAATTCCCGCATTATCGCTGCTGCTTTGATTTTGATGAAGACGCTTCCGCTGAAAGGATTTTCTGCGAAACTCAAAATCATGTATGTCCCCAAAGGACCGTTGCTCTCGGATTGGGAAGACGGACACCTGCGAAAAACGGTTTTCGATGATTTGGAAGCGATAGCGAAAAAAGAGAGTGCTGTTTTCCTGAAAGCTGACCCGGATGTTGTTTTAGGTTACGGGGTACCGGGATCTTCGGATGAAGAACAAATATTGTATGGAAAGGTCTTCCGGGGAGAATTGCAGCAGAGAAACTGGCAGTTTTCCGAGTCGCAAATACAATATCGCAACACGGTAATCCTTGATTTAGCCCCCTCCGAAGAAGAAATGCTCGCCCGAATGAAACAGAAAACAAGATACAATATTCGGTTAGCGCAGCGAAAAGGTATCACTGTGCGTATAGGTACAAGAGATGATATCGACTTGTTGTACAGCATGTACCGAGAAACTTCTGACCGTGACAGGTTTCTCATCCGGGAAAGTGACTACTACCAGGAAGTGTGGAATCGGTTTTTTCCGAAAGGGCATTTCGATGTAGATAGGGTGGATGCGGGCAAGCCATACGCTTTGCCGTATATTGCGGAATTCGAAAGCGAACCCGTTGCCGCTATCATCGTGTTTCATTTCGGAAAGCGCGCATGGTATATTTACGGTATGTCCCGCAGTGAGCATCGGAACAAGATGCCGAACTACCTTTTGCAATGGAAAGCAATTCAAACAGCCAAAGGAAACGGCATTGAATCTTATGATCTTTGGGGAGCACCGAATCGTTTTCGTGACGATGATCCGATGTGGGGTGTGTTCCGGTTCAAGCAGGGGTTCGGAGGAAAGGTTGTCAGAACAATTGGTGCATGGGATTTCAGCCCTCATCCGTTTTGGTATAAGGTTTATACGAAGGCGATTCCCGGGGTACTTGCATTGATGAAGAAATTTGCTCAGAAGTAAAAACCAGCATAGTCTTCTAACAGGAGAGCGTTCACATGAAGATTAGTCCATTACCGAGAATACAATTTGCTCATTTGCCGACGGTGATTGAGGCATTGCTAAATCTGGAAACTTTTTTGGGCGGGCCAAAACTTCTGATAAAGCGGGATGACCAAACCGGACTGGCTTTCGGAGGAAATAAAACCCGTAAGCTGGAATTCCTGCTTGCGGAAGCGAAAGCCGGTGGTGCAAAAACGCTGATAACCACGGGGGCTTTGCAATCGAATCATTGCCGGCAGACGGCAGCAGCGGCAGCACGGTTTGGCTTCGATTGTATTCTGGTGCTTGTCGGGCAGGCGCCTTCCGGCTCATCAGCGAATTTTCTGTTGGATAATCTCTTCGGTGCGGAAATTGTCTGGACCGATAAAGAATCACGTAACAGGATGATAAACGAGGTTTTCGAAAAAGCCGGGAATGCCGGACGAAAGCCTTATTTGGTGCCTTATGGCGGGTCAAGCCCTGTCGGCGCAGCTGCTTATGCCTTTGCGATACAGGAACTTATGGCGCAGAATGTTACTCCTGATTGGATCGTTTTCGCTTCTTCTTCCGGGGGAACACAGGCGGGGATGGCTGCGGGAGCGGCTGCGTTTGGCTTCGACGGGAAGATCCTTGGGATTAGTGTCGATGAACCCAAAGATGAATTGCAGGAAAGGGTGGCGTCGATAGCCAACGATGTTTTGAAGCGACTGGGGGTTGAGAAAACGCTCGATACGAAAGATATTCTTGTCGATGATGATTATAACAAAGCGGGATACGGTGTGATGGGGAAGCAGGAAATTGACGCGATTAAAATCTTTGCCCGGAAGGAAGGGATTTTACTCGACCCTGTTTATACCGGCAGGGCTGCTGCCGGCTTGATTGCCTTGATTGACAGAGGATTCTTTGCGAAGGATGAGACGGTGTTGTTCTGGCATACGGGTGGCACCCCCGGTTTGTTTGCGGATCGATACCGGTCTTTGGCGGATTTCTTGTAAATTGGTTGTCGGTAATTCTTTATGGTCTTGGAGCCATCGTCCGGGCAGCGGTCATGGCTGTGTGCCGGTTCGGGGTGATGCGGCGTTTTCCATAAGCACTTCGAATACGTGCAGCGGCTGGCTTTTCCCCTTTACGCGCAACGGTTCGACACTTTTTACGCTTACCAGTCCTTTGACTTGCTCGTAGGCTTCTGCGCTAATCAGGATTTGGTTGTTGATAGCATTTTCCTGAATTCTTTTCGTGATATTGATACTATCCCCGATAGCTGTGTAGTCCAGGCGTTTTTCAGTGCCGATAAGTCCGAGAACGGCTTCTCCGTAGTGGATACCAATTCCGAAGGCGAGGCGGTATTCCTGCGGTAACGATTTGTGTAAACGGATGATGCTTTGCTGAATATCAAGGGCTGCTTTGATTGCTCTCAGCGTATGCTTTGTCTGAAGCACCGGGGCGTTGAACCAGGCAAAAACAGCATCCCCCTGAAATTTATCGATTGTTCCGCCTTGTTTGATAATTGCATCTGCGGCTGCAGAAAGATAAAGATTGAGAATGGAAACCAGGTTTTCCGGGGTCATTCCTTCACTGAACTTCGTGTAGCCGCGGATGTCGGCAAAGATGGCAGTGATCAATTTCCTTTCACCGCCGAGCTGGATTTGGTCGGGATCGAGTTGGTCGATGAGAGCCGGGGAGACCATCCTTTCGAATAGGCGGTATTGTGCCTCGAGACGTCTGCGCTCGGTGAGATCGTCGATGACAATCACCGTGCCTTGCGGAGTCCCTTTGGGGTCTTTCAACGGGGTAATGCTGACGGATATGGAAATCTTGCCGCGTTTAGGAATTCGCGGGGTAACTTCGATGCCAATCAGCGAACGATTTTTTTGTTGAACCCACTCGATCATCTGTTCCAGTTTTGCCGAAATGGGGGAAAGCCATTGCTGAATGCTTTTCGATTGTATCGATTGAGAATCTATTTTGAGAATGGTTGCGGCTGCCCGGTTGCAAAAAGTAACCTGGGATGCGTTGTCGATAGTGATTACACCGCTGGCTATGGATTCAAAAACATTCCCCATCAAACTTTTCATTTTGGTCACTTCTGCCAGCGTACTGCGGAGCGAATTGAAAAGTCTGGCGTTGTCGATTGCTATGGCCGCCTGGTTGGCAAATGCAGCGAGAATATCTCTGCCGGATTTTGTAAAGACACCGGCACGTAATCTGTTATCTGCATAAATAACACCGGTGATTTCATCTTTGACTTTCAGTGGAACGCATAGTATGGAGCGCAGATTATGGGTGACGATGGATTCCTGCTTCCCGAAACGCGGATCGTTGATGGCGTTGGTTGTAACGATAGGTTCTCCTGACTTTACAACGTCGTTGACGATCGTTTTGCTGATAGCCAAATCGGATTGCTCGATGGATTCCTGCTCCCAATTACGCGCAATTTGCAGGGAGAGAGAACCGTTTGGCTCTTTGAGCATCAGAAAGCAGCGTTCTGCGCCGGTTAATTCGATGATTTTATCCATGACTATGCGGAGCACTTCGTTGATTTCAACGGACGAATTGATGACCCAGGCAATTTCTGCCAGTTCTCTTAAGTCGTGTCGTTCTTCTTCGATGGCATTAATTTCTCTGGATAGCAGGCTGATGTTTTTCCCCAATTCGAGCAGGAAATAATCGATGTTCTGGTTATCTATAAGCTGCATGCTTTGCAATTTGCTGGTTAACTGATTCAAGTGTTTCTTGATATCCGTTAATAACTGTGTGGATGGGGCGGTTTGCAAAGCGGTTAAGTCATTTGGCATCAGTGGTCCTCGTGTTTTCTGTAATCATAAGTATCTACGATAATTATGGACGAAAAGCATACGAAAGTATGGATATTATACGGTGTTCGGAATAGATTGGCTATGCAATAATTTGTTAACAAACACCGGAAATCATAAGAAAAACGCGACGGATCGGCAGGAATGGGTTAAAATATATGGTATGGGTACCATTGATCTTTTCCAAAAGGATTTGTTCGATTAAATAAGCAAATTATCAAGAAATCTTATGAGAAGAGAATGAGATAATTACTCTTATATATGGTAAAATGTATTTTATCTTGTCAAGGAGATCTTTGACATTACGACAATCGACAATCCTTACACTATTTGATCATAGAAAACACCCAAGACACCTTGTGTTCTTGGGTTGTTTCACGGAAACAAGGAGTGTGTATGGTAAACAATAACTGGATTTTTATTGGATTATTTTTTATTGTTGCACCATTGATCCCGTTGGTGGCAATAGTTTTGCCAATGCTTGTAGCTCCACGAAAGCCAAACCGGATTAAACAGGAAGTTTATGAATGCGGTGTCGAGACGGTGGGGCAAACATGGACGCAATTTAACGCCCAGTATTATATTTTCGGGCTGGTTTTTCTGATTTTCGATATCGAAACGGTATTTTTATATCCTTGGGCAGTCGCTTTTGCAAAACTGCCGTTTTTTGCTGTGCTTGAGGGGGTTTTGTTTGTCGTAATGTTATTGGCAGGGTTGGTTTACGTTTGGTTGAAAGGTGATTTGGAATGGGTATGATAGGCTGAAAGAAAGTTTCCTTTTCTTCAGCCTGTTGTTTTATCCGGAGTAGCGTCGTCGATAGAACAAGCTACTAAGACAGGAGAATTTTGAATGAGTGATCCGATTAATCTGATTGCTGGATGGTTACAAAGTCTGCTGCAAGGCTGGGGTTTGTCTGCGGGATGGACAAATCTCCTTCTGTCATTTGTTGGGGCAGGGATTGTGGCAACCATTGGTATGCTTGTGGTTATTTTCCTGATATGGCTGGAAAGAAAGCTTGCCGGTCGTATCCAGGACAGGCTGGGCCCGAATCGTGCCGGCCCTTATGGTTTGCTTCAACCTTTTGCAGATGTCATCAAAATATTCACCAAGGAATATATCACTCCGGACGGAGCGGATGTTGTTCCCTATAATATTGCGCCGGTTATGGCGGTGGCAGCCGTATTGTTGATTTGGGCTGTGCTGCCGTTTGCTTCGACGGTTGTCGGCGCAAACCTCAATGTCGGGGTTCTGTACGTTGTGGCGGTAGGTTCTTTCGGGATGCTGGCAATATTAATGGCTGGCTGGTCTTCGAACAACAAGTTTGCGTTGCTTGGTGCGTTCCGCTCTGTGGCACAGTTGATTTCGTATGAAATCCCGATGGTTGTTTCCCTGATGATTCCGGTAATCCTGGCTGGGTCAATGGGATTGACCGATATTGTGAAGTCGCAGTCCCCCTGGTTTATCGTTCTTTCCCCCCTGGCTACCTTGATTTTCCTGATTGCTTCCATGGCGGAAGTCAACAGGGCTCCGTTTGATTTGATGGAAGCTGAGTCGGAAATTGTGGCTGGTTTCCACACGGAATATTCCGGAATGAAATTCGGGATGTTCTATGTCGGTGAATTTTTGCACGTTTTCACTGTGGGGGCATTGATAGCCACGTTGTTCCTTGGCGGATGGCGGGGACCCTGGGCGGAACAAATCCCTGTATTGGGTATTCTCTACTTCTACCTGAAAGCATTTTTTGGATATTTCATCATTACATGGATCCGGTTGACCATTCCGAGATTCCGGATCGACCAGATGCTTTCCTTGAGCTGGAAAGTATTGACACCGCTATCGTTGGTTTTGCTGGTTGTAACAGCTGTTACGGATAAAGCGCTTGCTTATGCCAACATCGAGCGATGGGCATACGTGTTGATTATGTTTCTGATGAACGTTGTGCTGCTGTGGCTGACTATCGCGGTAGTCAAGAAATATTCAGCAGGATTGCCTGAGCGTAAAGAATTCCCGAAACGTCCGGTTGCAGTCGCACCGAAGGAAGCATCGGTTACCACCGGTGATGTTTCCTAAGAGATGGCTTTATTGATTGGAGTGTGTTCATGACAGGAATGGAGATTCTATTCATACTTTTTGCCGTAATTGCGCTGGTAGCAGCCTTTATGGTTGTTACGACGAGGAATCTGGTGCATGCTGCATTGTGGCTGATTGTTACCTTGTTTGGGGTGGCAGTGATTTATGTGCTGCTTAATGCATCGTTCCTTGCTGTCGTCCAGGTTGTTGTGTATATCGGTGCGATAGCAATCCTGATGATTTTCACGATTATGCTGACGAAAAACGTGACGAACCCGCCGGGTAAACGACTAAACAAGGACTGGTGGGTCGGGGGATTGCTTAGTGTAGCTTTGTTTGCAGGTCTTTCGATGGTGATGACGCAAAAAGCTGCTGTTCACTTGCCTGCGCTGAAAACCGGTTTTGATCCGGTGACAGAGCTGGGGCAGGCACTCGTTTCTCCGAATGCTTATGTGCTTCCGTTCGAAGTTGCTTCTGTTTTACTGCTGGGTGCTTTGATCGGTGCGGTTGTGGTTTCGCGGAAGAAGTGAATCTGGAGGACAAAATGATATCACTTACGTGGATACTTGTTTTTTCTGCTGCGCTTTTTTCCATCGGGTTATTTGGCGTGTTGTCACGCAGGAATGCTATTGCGATCCTGATGGGCATTGAATTAATGTTGAACGCAGTGAATGTGAACCTGGTCGGTTTTTGGCGCTTTTCGGATCCGGCTGTGATTACCGGTCAGGCTTTTGCGGTGATCGTTTTTGCTGTTGCGGCAGCGGAAGTTGCTGTTGGGTTAGCACTCATCATTTCTGTTTATCGGCGACGAAGGACAGTGGCAGCCGACGAAATCGATTTATTAAAGTGGTAATGGAGGAATTATGGCAATAGAGACTTTAATCTGGCTTTTGCCACTACCGCCAATCCTTGCATTTGTGCTGATTGTGTTGTTTACGAACCGCAAGAAGGCGCTCAGTCATTCACTTGCTGTCGGAGCAGCTTTCCTCTCGTGGCTTGGGAGTATGGTTGTTTTCATTGCCGCGGTTCAAAAAGGCGCCCATGCACTTGGTGAGCACCCATTTGCATCGTCTATCAATTGGCTGCCTTTGGCTGACAAGTGGTTCAAAATCGGTGTTTTGATTGACCCGCTTTCTGCTGTGGCTTTGTTTTTTGTCGGCTGGACAGTGTTCATGATTTTCATTTACAGTGTCGGCTACCATAATTTTGGACAGCCAAAAGGTGATCATGATCGCAAAGGGCTGCCCCCTCATGGCGCCACCATTGTGGATGAACACGGTCATGAACACAAAGTGCCGTCGATCGAACCTATGTATTCCCGGTTCTTTGCTTTTATCGGTTTGTTCGCATTTGGAATGTATACCCTGGTGATTTCCGACAATCTCCTGACTTTGTTCGTCGGCTGGGAAATCATGGGGCTGTGTTCTTATCTGCTGATTGGCTTTTGGTAC